>CAZPJD010000069.1:0-22722 GCA_964586775.1 uncultured bacterium
GTCGCCGCCGGGCGGTGTCGCGCCGAGCGAATCGCCGGGCGAGATCAAGTCGTCCCTTTCCGCCGCCGAGATCGGTTCGGTCATGGAAGGCATCAAGGGGCGCATTTCGTATTGCTTCACGCGCGGGCTCGAACAGAATTCGGAGATGAGCGGTGTGTCGCTCGTGCAATTCACCATCGAGCCCGACGGAAGCGTCTCGGGCGCGAGCGTGGTCGAATCGAGCCTCGACGCCCCCGATGCCGATGAGTGCCTGCGACGCCGCGTGCTTCGCGCCAAGTTCCCCGCGTTCGCCGGTCCCTCCAAGACGGTCAAGTTCCCCTTCAAGTATTCGCAATGACGTACCCGCCCCCGGCGCCAACCCACGCCCGGACGATCGCCTCGATCGCCCTGCTGGCGGGATGCTTGGGGGCGTTCGCCACGTTGATCGCCGGGTGTGCGTCGATTCCCCGCCCGAACGAGGAGTACGGCGCGGTGCGCATGGAGATCGATCCCGAAGGCGAGCTGCCGCCGCGGTTTTGGGACTCCGTGGAGCTGATGCAAAAGGCCGCCGCCGCGTTCAACGAAAAGAAGTTCGGCGACGCGCTCGAACTCTATCTCACGCTGATCGACAAGTTCCCCGAGGAACGCTCGTTCCCGCTCGCGCTCTTCAACGCGGCGCTGTGTTACGAGGAACTGGGCAAATTTGACGAGGCCCTTGCCCTTTACGCGCGGCTCGAGGCGATGCCCGGGCCGACCTACGCGCCGTCGGTGCTGCTGGGCCGAAAGGCCGCCTGCTACGAAGAAAAAAAGGCATGGTCCGACGCCGAGGCCGCGCTCGTGAAGATGACGCAGCTTTTTTCCATCAGCGAGATCGAGCGAATCAACGCGCTCTCGCGACTGGGTGTGGTGCGTTTCGAGATGGGCCGCTTCGATGAGGCGAAGGCGACGCTGATCGAGGCGCTCGAGGAGCGTTATCGTCGCGGCGGCCTACAGCGGCTCGCGGTGGATACCACGCACATCGCGAAGGGCTGGTTCTACCTCGGCCAGATCTATCTGATGCAGTACGAGCGCATCGAACTGACCGGCGACGAACCGGAACTCAAGCAGCGTCTGCTCGCCAAGGCTGACCTGCTCGTGCGCGCTCGCGTCTACTATTACCGCTCCATCGAGACCTATCAGCTCTGGTGGATGAGCGCGAGCCTGCACCAGCTCGGCTGGGGATACGAGACGTTTTACGACGCGGTGATGAATGCGCCGCTGCCATCGGATCTCGCACCGGGCGAGCGCGATGTGTATGTCCGCAAGCTGGAATCGCGCGTCGCGACCGTGATAAAAAAAGCCGAGGAAGCCTACAGCAAGAACGTGGACCTGGATCGGCGGTACGATCTGAAATCGCCGTGGGCGAAGAAATCCGCGGAGCGCCTGGAGGCGCTGCACGCGGCGCGGACGAAATAACCCCGAGGGCGCGATGGCCATGACGACCACGCTTATCCGCCGTGCGATCTGTGCGATCGTGCTGCTCGTCGCGGGCGCGGCGGGCGCGGCGGATTTCGCCGGCGAGAATCTGGAATACGAGTTCGGTTGGAAGGGCATCGCCGCGGCAAACGCCTCGGTGCAGATCGCCGAGATGGCGTGCGACGGCCCGTGCTACGCCGCGAACATCGACATCAAGGGCAAACCCTACCTCGACATGATCTGGCGCGTGCGCGACCGCATCAAGACCTGGGCGGTCAAGGCCGACTACTCTCCGCGCAAGTACGTGTTCTACCAGCGCGAGGGCGGATTCGAACTCGACACCGAGATCGTGCTCGACAAGGCCGAGGGGCTGCTGAAATCGACGCGCTTCCGCAAAGACAAAGGCAAGGCGCTCACGCCCAAAAAAGCGCAGGCGGCCGGGGTCTTCTGCCCGCTGTCGGCAATTCTGTATATGCGCGCGCAGCCGCTCGAGCCGGGGCAGCGCTACACGGCAAACGTCTTCGACGGCAAGCGCGAGCACGTGATCGAGTGGAAGGTCGAGGCCCGCGAGAAAATCAAGGTCGGCGCGGGCGAATTCGACGCGAAACGCATTTCGGCGCAGGTCATCAAATCGAATGTGACCGACGATTCGAGCAAGGTCGAGAAGGTCCGCAAGGTGACGATCTGGGTCGCCGACACCCCCAATCACCTCGTCCTCAAGGTCGAGACGCAGGCGTTCTGGGGCCACATCTACGGCGAACTCATCAAGAAATAGAGCGGAAAAACGACGACGCGGGTCGATGTGCGCAGCCCCTGCTCGCGGAATTCGGCGAGGCGCATCCCTTGAAGGTCGACCGCGAGGTCATCAACGCACAGTCGCGACTCCTCGCGCGTGTCGGCATGGCGATGCGGAGCCCGAGCAGGTCGTCGATCAGCCCCTCGTTGGGTTCGTCGTGGCGTCCGTTTGTCCGGTGCTTCCCCCCGGAATCGTCAAGCTGTGGTACGGACCGCGCCGGGCGTCATCATCCACGGGGCAGGCACAGGCGGACCGGCCGCACTTCGCGAAGCACTCACGCCCCGATGATGAAGCGGGGCCGCCCGAAGGCGACCCCCGCGTGTGGAACGAGTCGCTCCCGGCTCAGGGTACGGCGACGAGATCGCCGTAAAGCCCGATAAAATCGCCCTGCGCGCCGACCGGAATCAGCGCGTCGATGTCGAGGGTGTATCCCTCGAACGACGGAATTTCGATCGCGCCCAGCAGGTCGTCGAGATAGGGAACGAGAAGATCCACCACCGTCGGCATGAAGTCCTCGAGGAGTGCGTCGTTGAAGTCGTACGCCTCGTCGATGATCGTGACCTCGAAGAAGTAGTTCTCGGTGTCGATGTCGAGCACGATCGCGCCGTCGGCATCGACGCCCACGGTGGTGGGGAGCGACAGCGACATGGCGGCGGTGAGCGCGGAAACCTCTCCGTCGTTGGGATGATCCACGAGCAGCTCGACGAGAAAATCGCCCAGTTGCAGTGTCGGATTCACGTCGCGCGTCGCGGCCATGTTCAGCACGGGCTGGAGCATCGGTTCGGTTCGCAGGATGACCGGCGCATTCGGATGAATGAGCAGGAGCTGCGGGAAAAACGGCGAGAGGATGAGCGTCGTCAGCGCGTCGTCGGTGAACTCGAAATTGAGCACGCCCGAGCGGAAGATCTCGTAGAGCACCTGATTCGCGATGTCGTCGTCCAGCGCGACGCCGAACGCATAGGGCGTTCCCATGCCGGGAATCGTGGCGCCCATCGCCGGCAGCGCGCCGTCGATCTTCCACGAACCGGGCATGTCGGGCACGTCGGGGTCGATCGTATCCGCGGTCATCTGGGCGTCCATCCAGATCAGCAGGCCGTTCGAATCCGTCGCCACGTTGCCGAAATCCGCCGCGAGGAAGAACGTCTTGTCGAGGAACGTGAAGTCGGTGGACAGGTCGAGATCCGACAGCGCGTCCTGAATGGCCTCGTTGATCTCGGGCGCGAGCAGGTCGGGCAGGATCGACTCGATGATCGGCTCCACGGCCCCCGTGAACAGGCTCAGGATATCGCCGAGCAGACCGAAGTTGTCGAAGGAAAGACCGCTGATCGTCGGAGCGACATCCACGACCGACACGGCCAGCGTGCCGTCGGGGTTCGCGGTGATGACGATGCGCGCGGTAATCGAAAGACTGTCGGCCGTGATGTTACCGGTTGTGGAGCCGCCGATGCCGATAATCTCGAATTCGACGTGGACGCCGATGTCCAGATTCGGCACCTCGGCATAGAGCATCAGACCGAGATCCGAGCCGGTGAGCTCGATGACGGCGGGGCCAATCTCCACGTTCTCGATGTCCGCCGTCGCGCCGGTGCAGATCCCCCACACGCAGTCGTAGCTGTCGTAGAGGTGGCACTTGTCCGGATCGGACGGGCACTCCGGGTTGTTGGGACCCGGCAGGAACGAATTGAGGTCGAGTTCGCCGATGAGCGACTCCGCGATTTGCTCGACCGTCGCAAGACCGTTTTGCGTGACGCGCATGCCGATGGCGTCTTCGGCGACGGCGTCGTTGGTCAGATAGTCGCCGTAGAGCACGCTGGTATTCGCATCGCCCAGCGTCTCGTCTTGATCGGTGAAGCCTTCGGCGACGATCGTGTTGAGCCCGTCGTCGAGGCCGAAGACCGTCTCGAACTCGCCGGAGAGCTCGTCGTAATCGTCAGGCGCCGTGCCGTTGATCTCGACGTGATCGCAAGGGTTGCCTTCCATCGTACATTCGCCGCGCACGGTGACCGTGCCGCCCGGGTTGTCGTTGCGCGTGCTGAACAGCCCCCGCGGCGGCGCCGTGAAGAAGATGTCGGCCTGCAGGAGTTCCTTGATCGTGACCGTCACTTCGTTCGTGAAGCCCGCGTCGCCGGTCAGCACCTCGGCCTTGAGCGTCCACTCGCCGTCGCGGTTGAAGACGATCGAGCGGGCAACCTCGTCGTGCGTGAACCCGGTTCCGGGCGTGATGGAAAATTCGTAGTTGTCCGAATCGCCGAGGTAGTTGCCCTGGGAGTCCGCAAATCCGACGACGTACGAGAAAACGGATCCCTCGTAATAGTCGACGAGCGGGTCCTCGGGATCGGGCGTCACGATCAGGACGGGGTGATTGCCGTCCGTGTCGTCGTCATCGATATCGTCGTCGATGTCGTCGTCGTCGTCATCATCATCGTCGTCATCGCCGCCGCCGTCATCGTCGCCATCGTCGTCGTCGGGCGGAACATACGGCCCGGTGTCGTCGTCGTCGTCCGTTCCGCGCTGCTCAGTCTCTTCGCCGCTATCGCTCCCGCCGCTGGAGCAGGACGCAAACGCGAACACCGCGACGATCAACCAGAGGGAAAATCCACGCCGCCCGAATACGCTGGTCATGTCCGCACCTCTATCCCAATCAACGCGAATCTCCCGGCGTCACCGCGTCGTCGGGATGCGTCGAAACCGCCCGGTCCTCGCCCCTGATTCATGGAAATGCATTCGATCGTCGCGGTGCGCTCGGGACCGTCCCGGTCGGGACGATACGCACCGCCGCACCCAAGTGGGCATTATAAATCCAGCCTTGCCGCGAAGTCAAAATAAGTCTAGCGTCCGCCGCCGTGAAAGCCCCGATCACGGCCCGTTCCATCGCGAAGTTCGCCGCGCTCGTCGCCATCCTCGGCGCGCTCGTCGCGCTGGCGTGGCGCTACAACCGCCCGCTCGACGAGCTGCGCGCGCTGGTATCCGGGATCGACGCACGGGTCCAGTTCGCCGCCTACGTGGCGATCTACGCGCTCATCAGCGTCGCGCCGGTGCCGGGGCGCGACGTCGTCAAGCTCACCGGCGCTTTTCTCTACGGCGGCTGGGCGAGCGCGTGGCTCGTGTATTTCGGCGAAATCACGGCGGTTTTCGTCACCTGGGGCCTCGGCCAGACGCTGGGCCGCGACCTGATCGAACGGCTACTCGCGGGGCGGTTGGAAGCGCTTCAAATGCGGATTCGCGGCGCGAACTGGAAACAGATCGCGCTGCTGCGTGTGTTTCCCGGCACGCCGTACCGGTTCATGAACTACGCCGCCGCCATCACGCCCGTCCGAACCGCGCCGTACCTCATCGGGTGTCTCGTCGGCACGTTGCCGCGCACCGTCGCATTTCAACTCCTCTTCGGCGCCACGGGCGACACGTTGGCCGCGCACGGGATCACCACGCTTCAGGTCGTGGCGGTTTCGGTGGGATTCGTGGGGATCGTCGCAGCGATCTGGGCGATCCAGCGCCACTTGCGGGCTCGACGTTCCGCGGCTCGAGTGCCCTGATTGCGGGCGCGCGTTATGACGCAGCTTCTCCCTTTTTCGCGCGTTTTCGGGTATATGCGAATGAAATACCGGTCGATTGCGGGGTTGCAGGGACCTCGCCCGGTGAAGGAGTGACGATGAGTTCCCGTCGTAAAACCCGGCAATTTCGCCTCGGATCGGCCTCGATCGGCGGCGGCGCGCCGGTGACCGTTCAGACCATGACCAAGACCGACACGCACGACGTGCCGGCGACCATCGCCCAGATCCAGGAAATCGCCTCCGCCGGTTGCGACATCGTGCGCCTTGCCGTGACCGACATGGAAGCCGCCGAGGCGCTCGCCGAGATCAAGAAGACGTCGCCGATCCCGATCATCGCGGACATCCACTTTCAGTACAAACAGGCGCTTCAGGCCCTCGAATCGGGCGTCGACGGTCTGCGCCTCAACCCCGGCAATATCGGCGCGCGCTGGAAGGTCGAGGAGGTCGTGAAATCGGCCCGCGAGCGCGACGTGCCGATCCGCATCGGCGTCAACTCGGGCTCCATCGACAAAGACCTGCTGAAAAAACACGGCGGCCCCACGGTCGAGGCCATGGTCGAATCGGCCATGGAACACGTGCGGATCCTCGAGGAACTCGACTTCCACAACGTGAAAGTCAGCCTGAAGGCGACCAACGTGGACCGCTTCATCGAGGCGAACCGGCGCTTCGCCGAGATCACGGACATCCCCCTGCACCTCGGCGTCACCGAGGCGGGCACGATCTGGTCGGGCACGATCAAGAGCACCGCGGGCCTCGCAGTCCTGCTGCACGAAGGCATCGGCGACACCCTGCGCGTCAGCCTCACCGGCAACCCGGTCGAGGAGGTGCGCGTCGGCTGGCAGATTCTGAAATCGATGGGGCTTCGCGACCGGGGCATCGAGATCATCTCGTGCCCCACCTGCGGTCGACTCGAAATCCCCATCGAGGAGATGTGTCACACCTTCGAGCAGCGCCTCGCGCACATCGATCACCCGTTCCACCTGGCCATCATGGGCTGCGCGGTGAACGGCCCGGGCGAGTCGCAGGCCGCGGACATCGGCATCGTCGCGCATCATCGCGCCGAGATGCAGCTCTTCAAGGATGGCAAGTTCTGGCGTCGCGCGAACTACGACGAGACGATCCCCATCGTGATCGAGGAATTCGAACGCAAGCTTCGGGAAGTCCACGAAAAGGGCGAACAGGTCCAGTGAGGCCGGCGTTCAATTCAATCGGCGTTTGAGCCCTTTCTCGTAACGGTACAGACTCCCGAACGAGAGCGACGCCATCCGCGCGTTGTGGGCGACGAACCAAACCCCCATCGCGATCGCGACGGCGACCAATGCGAACAGCAACCATCGGCCAACCGCACTCGCCCCCGTGGCGTCAACCCATTCGCGTGCCCGTTGGTTCGCGGGTAGACGTTGGACCACGTCCCGATATTCCGGCAACCGTCGAACCTCCGCGATCCGGTTGGCCCGGTCGAGGAGATTTCGAGCCTGCTCGATCTGGCCCCGATCCAGATAACGCCCAGCCTCGACTACCAAGGGTGCCGCGATGTCGAGCACGGTGGCGGCGCGCCACTCGTTCGCGAAATGAACGAAACGACCCTGGCCGATCGCGTTCGTTTGCGGGTCTTCGACCGTGGCTCCCCGCAGAAGGTTCTCGCGGTTCTCCCGGCACAGCGTGATCCACCGAAGGCGCTCAGCAAAATCGGAGCTCCCATTTCGGCGCACCGCCTCCGGACAGGTCCCGCCCCGACGAATGGACTCGACGCACCGAAGATCGGCGAAAATTCCCTGGGATTCCGAAGCGTCCGACTGGTCGAACGGCAGGAATGCCGCGCCCGTCAAGAGGGCATCCAGAATCGGCGCGGACGATTCGGGGCTCTTTTTCACGCGCGCCACCAGATCCGCGGCGGCCCGATGCGCGACGTCGTCGTCGATTCGAGAAAACGCCGAAACCCGATCGTATCCCCAAAGAACCCAAAACTCCTGATCGCCATCGGGCGATGCAGACCGCTCGGCTTTCTCCGGCCACTCCCGTAATCGGCGGGCGATGGGACGATTCGCGTCGGCCATCGCCCTCATGGCGCGCTCGCGGTCACCGGACATTTGAGGGATCGTTTCCAGTCGATCGGCCGCCGCCGCCACCCCCGCCCACAGGCGCGAGGGGTCGAACGCGAACGCCGACCCGATTTTCATCAGTTCGTCGCACGTGGATGGAGCGATCTGTCCGGCCTTTCCACACAACCGGTCGGCCGCTTCCGCCGCGTCGAGCCAGGCGGAAAACGCCAGCGCGCCGTTTTGAACGGACCACGCGGTCGCGCCGATCGCGTAGAGCGTGGCGATGCGCGCCCGAAGGGACTCGCGATCCTCGGGCACTTCGTGGAGAATTTCCGAAGCCCTCTGCAACTCGCGCATCGCACGATGGGCGTCTCCCGCACCCTGTTCCGCGAGTCCGAGGTTGTAAAAGATCGGCCACCGGTCGTCGTGTCCGCGTCCACGAACGATCGTATCCAGAATTGATGAACAAGCGGCGAATGCTTGACTCGCCCTTTGCCGGTCGCGCTCGCGTTGTGCGCTCAATCCGGCTTCACATTCCCGCCGGGCTTCATGAAATCGACGAAACGACGGCTCTCTTCTCACGCGAAACGTCCGGGCTTGACCCTCCCGCCAATCCATGGCGGGCGTCGGGGGAGTCATCGGCGGGGCGTCGACGTCGACAACCTCGAACAGCGACGCGGCCTCGAAAGCGCGAAGCATACGGTCGTCGACCGGCATTGCGTGACCCGTTTCCCCCGCCGGCGCCAAATCCGCCTCGATCCGGCGTCGCTCGGCGTCGTCATTTCGGGGCACGATGAGCACCCACGCCGCCAGCGAGAGGATGGCGAAAGCCAGAAGAAAGATGAGGATGGTCGCCTTCCTCGAAGGAAGGAACCGATTCGGTCCGAAAAGTCGTTTTCCACGAATCATGATTCGTCCGTGCCTCGTCCGGCGCCGGCCGGAGCGAGCGCGCTAGAGGCGCACCGGCTTCCAGTGCGTCTTGTTGAACCATCGGTGGACGCCCATCAGATCCACCGTCGGCAGCGTCAGCCGCCCCGGCCGCACCGCCGAGAGAAAGTCAAGTGCGGGCAGTACTCCGATGTCGTCTTCGGGAAAAACATCCCGCCCCTCGCGACGAAACGACTGAACGAAATCGAACTTGAAGTGTCGAACGTGCATCCGCATGAGGTTGAAGACGTCAGTTGCGTAGCTCTTGGCGAACTCGAAAGGGTTGGTCGCATTCGGACCGAGATTGTACCGGCGACCGTCTCTTCCCCGTACCTCGCCTCGGGATTCCAGCGCGTCGGCTTTCGAGAACAGAATCAGAAATGGCGTACGGATTCTCGCCAAACCCATTGCGGCCCGGCAAATGGCGTCGCGGCCCAAGCCGCTTGATGGCAGATCGACGCGATCGCTGGCGGCCACGCGAATGAACGACACGGCGTCACGAAATAGATCGTTCTGCTGCTGATCGTTGTCTTTGTCGATAATGTCCAAGAGATCCACCATCAGGATAAATCCCCGACACTGTCGCGACCAGTGCCGGAAGAACCGGAAGGAATCGGTCGCATCGACCCGGTCCCCCAGGAGCCGTCCGAACGCTTCGCCGGCCACATCGATGAAGTGCCGGTCTCCAAAGGAAAAAAGATTGGCATCGCCAGCCTGTGTCTTCGGGACAACGCCGGTTTTCACGATTTGGTTAAACAGCTCTTTCTCGGCTTCGGAATATGGAGTCCCCGTCAGTGCCGCATGCAGACGCCGCGCCACGATCATCATTGTCGTCTTCCCGCAATCCGATGATCCCAACACGCCGTAGCATTCACCTCCGCTCGCGAGCGCGGCCTCGATTTCGGGAATCGTACTCTCCCACGGGAGCCTCTCGCGCCGCACGGAGTCGGGCCGCGCCGGCGCGGCGTCCGCGGTCGGCTGCGGGGATGCGGGGGGCGGGGGCGGCGCGGGGGGCGGGGGCGGCGCTGGAGCCCACCGAACGGCGGTTGGGACCGGGATCGACGCAGGCGCCGCCAATGTCGACATCGCGGGCTCTGTGCCCTCGCCCACGTCGCCGTCGCCGTCGTCCTCATCGGAATCGATGACCGAGATCACGTGCATCGAATCGAGTCTGGCCGGGCCGGTCGCCCCCGGTTTGTCGCGATTTTCATCGGTCATGGCGTCTCTCCTGTCGCGAAGAGTTCGCGACGCATGTAGTCCAACCGCGCACGCTCGAGCGGCAGGTCCGCAATGGTTTCGATGTGGGTCTCGCCCCGCGAGAGATGCGACGCGCCGATCCCATCCATCATGTTGGCGGGGCGCTTCGCCGCGACGTCGAGTGCCCTGACGATCGTCTCCCCGGCGGATTTGATCGCGGCTCGTCGAACCGCTGGATCGATCGCCTCCCAGCGCGTCGACATGCGCCGCGCGGCGCTCCACGGGGCATGGAGCACGATTTGGATCGCCACGCGTCCGAGCGCGGGCGGATGCCCCTGGACCTCGGGGGAATTCACCAGCGCGTCGACGGCTTCGCGAATTTCCGTCGCGCGACCCGAGGATCCTTTTTGGTTTACGCCGACCTGCTCGGCGGCGACGAGATCGCGGATGAACAGATCGAATGTCTCGGAAGGCCAGGAGCGGTCCCGGAACCGGGTCGCCGCGACATCGACCGCCAGACCGCGAAACGCGACCGCGCCGATCAAATCCACCTCCAGGATTTTCGACAGCATCGTCCGAAGATTCCGCCCGGCGATTCCCGCCGACGTGCCGCTCAGGCCCCGGCAGAGCTGGTCGATGACGTCGCGAAGAGTCTTCTTCACATGAATCGCGCCAACGGAGTCGTTCGTGCGGAGGGAGCGTCTTCGCCACAGCGCGACATCCTCGGCCAGCGACCTCGCCCCCGGCTCGTCGAGCGCTCCATTGCGGAAGGCCACGTGCCGGGCGCGCGATATGAGCAGAGGGGCGAAGTGCGCCCAGTCGCGCGCGTCGGCCCCGAAAACCGTCCGGCATCGACCACGGACAAGACGCCAGACGTGGTCATCCCCGAGCGTGGAGCTGCCCGCGATCGTTTCGCAGACCCACGGGAGTCGATTTGGATCCGCATCGTCACGCGCGAGCCAATCCTCGACGAAGGCGCAAAACGCACGCCCTTGCAAGCGATTCGCAAGCAAACGGACCTTTTCCCGTTCCTCCCGCGGCGAGCGGCCGACACAAAAAGATTCCCGCAGTATCCGCGTGGCGAGTAACGCGCCGAAGCCGGTCACATTTCCTGAAGTCGCCGCTACGCTTCGCAACCGGGATCTTTCGACCGTCGTCAGTCCTTCGATCAGCCTGTCGAGATGGTCGAGCGCCGGGCGAACGCGGTCGTCTTCCGGATGGCGCCCCTGCAGCCACGTGCGCAGATCGGATTCCATGACAAAAGTCGAAAGCCGATGCCCCACGACCGCTGTTCGGATCGCGTCCTCGATGTCCAAAGACCGCTCCGCCTGGCGCGTCCAATAGCGGTGTGCCAGACCAAGGATCACTTCCGTCGCCGCGGCGGCGTCGAATTCCAGCATTCTATCGGCGAGCCGGATGAGCAGCATCGCGGCCTCGGCGGGATTCGCATATGTCGTTCGATCGCCGAAAAAGCCGTTTGCCGCCGCAGCTGCGAACTCATGAACCCGACGATGGGCCAACCACCTCCCGTCGGCGTGGAGCCGTTTCAGAAGTTCCACCACCGAGTCGCCGCTGACGAATGCCGACTCCAGGTCTTCGATTTGCGTCTCGATCGGCGCGTGCGCCGCCACGAGATCCCGAAAACGACGATGCCAATTGTCGCGCGGCGTCAGGATGTCCGCGAGTTGCAACGCTTCGGCAACGGCGGTGGCGGCATCGCACGCATCGCGACGCAGCCGCGGAAACACGCGGTCAATGAACCCCGACACCTTGCGTTCCCACTGACCGAGGGCGTCGACGTAACGAAACGCGGCTTCGTGACCGGTCGCCACCAGTCGCCCGAGCGCCATGGCGGCCACTCGACGCAGGCCCGCCGGGTCGGCGGACGTCAGAGTTTCTCCCCATTCGGCGAATCGGTCCGGCGCGACGACCTCGACAAAGACCGGCGTCACGGCGTTGAAGGAGGAGTGCCCACCCCGACGGGCGAGAATGGGTTCAAATTCGAAGAGAATTTCGAGCAGGGCAAGGCGCTCGAGATCCGCCGACTGGCGAATCCGCGTTTCGAGTGACGCGATGAAGTTTTGAAGGAGCCCCAAATCGACGTGCTGCGCAATCCGCGAGGCGTCCGCGCCACCCACTGCGGGACCCCAGTTCGGCATCGACGCATCGCCGCTCGTTGATTCGGCGCCGCGGTTCGCGGCGGATGTGGTGTGGGCGAGCACCAGCACTTCCGTGAGCCGCGGCCAGGCGGCGTTGATCCATCCGAAGGCCCCGTCCGTCTCAGCATTCCATGCGGCCGCGAACGCCTCGCGCACGACCGGAATTCCGCCGGACGCGGATGCGGCCGCGTCGAGCAGCGCGTGACACCGGATCAGGGACCGCGAGGCGTCTCTCCGAACGCTGTCCGGCAGCATCGAAACGGTCGCGTCCGCCGCCCTGACGATCGAATAGAGGCGCGCCCCGGATCGCTTGACGCGCTCGGCCGACTCGCCCGGGCGGGGCCAACGCGCGAGGCCGAACGACTCGGCGAGCCACTCGCGCATGTCGTCTCCGAGCGGGTCGTCCCCGATTTCGGCGAGCTGGCGACAGGCTGGACCGGCGGATTTCGCGACGGCCTTCGTGTGCGTCGATGGGCACCACGCGAAGCCCGGTTCGAGCGGGAATTCGGCGCACGCGTAGGTGTCGTACGCCAGCGAGCGACGATCGGACGGCGGAAAGAGAAGGGGGGCGTACGCCGCAAACATGGCGTCGCCGTCCGAGTCGCCGAGCAGCACGGTCATCGAGGCCGACGCTGCCCGAACGAGGCGTTCGGCGATGGTCGCGGTCGCGGCGGGATCGGTCTTCCACCACTCGCCGAGCTGCCAGCGGCGGACGCCCTCGTCCGTCACCTGTGGGGGAACACACGGGCGGAATCGAGTCGCTGACTCGGAGATGTGGGCGTGCCTGAGCAGCTCTTGACCGGTGATGCGCGGCCCCGATGCGCCCGATCCGCTCACCGGCTCGAGTTCCACGCCCGACGCCAGCAGGACACGTGGATTGAATCCGAGCCGCTCGGCCAACACATCGGTGAGAATGAGCGCGACACACGCGATGCGATGGTTCGGACCGTCCCCGCGCAGCCCGACGCTTTGCCGCATCGAGAGCACGTACCGATGATCGTCGAAACGACGAAACGACCACGCGAAACCAATCGGCCTCGCCTGAATGGCCGCCCCGACTCCCGAGCGCCGTTCCAGATTGCGGACGTCCGCCCCAGTGAGCCCGGGCGACGAAGCCACGGTCTGGTAGCCTGGCACCCGCGCGTTCGGCGGCGCGTCGTAAACCCAGATGTCGATCAGTTCGGGTTCGGACATGGATTTGTGGGGCGTTTGAGTTTGAGATTTTGGGGGCTCCATATTTTATCTGTTGAAATCGATATTTGGTACATAATCATGAGTCGACGAAAATCCGCGGTTCCCGGCAAAGCCTTCTCGAAGTGCGAGCAATTTTCTTTAATGAATTGATTGAATCTTTCAACAGCTTGATCCCTTCTGCTGTTCCAATTGTCTTTATTTATCTGATTTTCGTTGATGGATTTTTCGTAATTGTGAACAACTGCGTTATATAAGAGCTTTTCATATGTATCCGTGCCCAGCTCGTCCGCCTTTAATCCAGTGATTGCTGCTCCACCCGCTGACAATGAATCCAACTTTTCGTGTTGATCTCCCTCAAATAAATAACTACGATTTGTCTTGCCATATGCATAATGGTACATAATATATGCCATTGTTGCCGCGTTCGTTTCAGCGAAGAGCCAGTCACGAAATAGTTTTTTTAGCTCAGGGCTGTCGGACTCCTGAAATTTCGATTTCTCATCCTTTTCGTCCGCTTTTTCTGAAACAACGTCCTTTTTCGGCTCATTTACGGCTTGTGCATTTTTTGACGCTGTATTTACTCCTGGCTCAGACTGCAAATTTGATATTGTCGAAGAAGGGACACCATTAATCTTCATGCCAACAAGCCGAATTGCCAATAAGTTGAAAATTCCCAGACAAAGCAGACTCACAACAAATGATAACTGAACTACCGCAGGAATTTTGGTGCGCCACGTCGGTTTCGGCGCAATTTTTGTCGCCGACTGCCCCGATCCAGTGCGGCCGATTTCATTTTTCAGTGCGAACGAGACATCTCGCACGACGCGGTTGTACGCTTCGCGCACCTCCATCTCAATTCTCTCCGCCTGCCCGTCCAGCCGATCCGCCACCGACTCCAATCGCTGCAGTTTCTTTTCGAATTCGTCATTCTCGGGTTGATCGAAATTGAATTCTTGCGTCGTCATTTCAACTCCTCCTTCATCCGTCCGAGCGCAGCAACATCACCACGAACGGCAGTACGTCCTTCCAGCCCCATTCGGGGGTTGCGTCGGGGTAAAGCGTCGCCCGAAGCTCTTCCGCCTGTCGATCGAGCCGCGCGTAAGTGCCGATCGCCCGCGCGATTTGCTCGTCCGCGAAAAACGCTTCCATCTCGTCCGTCAGCAGGGGGATCTTTCCGCCTTCGGCGTGCTCGCGAAGCATCCATCCGAGAATCCGCCGGTCTACTTCCTCCACGCCGTGGGCCGCGGTTTCGCGCAGCAAATCGCACATCGGGCGCGAGATGCCCGACTCGCAGCGCCCGAGAGCCGCCGTCGTCCGATCGCGGATCGCGGCGGAAATCGTCGTCGGCCGGTACCGCCCGTACAGCGAGCGCAGCGCCCGGTCCCGTTCGCGACTGACGCGGGCGAGTTCGTCCTCGGGCGTCTCGGCGCACTGCGAGTTCATCGCGATGGAGCCGAGGATCAACGCAACGGCGGCGGCGGCGCAGAGTGCGATAATGACGGACTCGGGATTTCGTCCGCGCGTGTTCCTCATGAATCGCGGTCCCCTACTCCGCCTCGGCGGTGTATTCGACGGGCGGGCAGCTCGCCGCCAGTCCGACCTGACCGATCGCCGCGATCAGTCGGTCGAGATAGAGCGTTTGCCCCAGGTTCTCGGACCTCGTGTCGTCATCCGTCGACCACCGCCGCCACCAGGATTCCGGCGCGTCTTGGACCTTTGCGTGAAACGTCCCCGCGACGGCGAGCGGCGGGTCAGGCGCATCATCGCCGTCCGGTAGGCGGGCGCAGTCGATTCGCAGGAGCGGTCCGGAATCGCGCTCCTCGATCGCGAACGTCTCGCCCGCCTCGTCGCCGAAAACGAGATCGGTCGCCGGTTCCTCGTGAAGGCTGCGGACGTTTGCGTACGGCCACTTCCCCGCGAACGAATAAGCCCCTGGCACCGGGGTGAACTTCACGCCGGCGCGATTCACGCAGATCAACCGGTGGCGCAGCGTGCGCGGTGCTTTGGATTCCAGTTCCTTCGTGAGAAGCGACCACTCGCCGGGTGCCGGTCGGAAACCGGCGTGCTTCGTGGCGCGAAATCGACACTCGGGCAGCGGCGCGAACTCGACGGCGTGGATCTCCGATTCCAGCGCTGGAACGACCGCGGCCAGTTTGGCGGCGGAGTCCTTAAGGTCGACGACGACCTGATCGACGAATCGACGACCGTTTTCCGGGCGCGTCGCCACGACCCACATATACGCCGGACGGTCCACGCGCGTGCCGGGTAGAGGCTTTACGAGCACCCGCCGCCCGTTCACGTCGAGCCGCTCCGCGGGGATCGGGCCCACGAGTTCGGTGCGAAACGCCACGAGCCAAAGACCGAGTCCTTCGGCCAGCACCCGGCGGCTGACCGCGTCGATCAGGCAGCCGTAGTCGTTGCCCTGCGCGCAACTCGCCGACGCGTTTTCGCCGGAGTCGGCGCCGCCAAACGCGACGGATTGGGTGCCGTCGGTGACGAGGACGAGCAGATCCAATTGGGTGAAGTCGATGCCCGCGAAGACGTCGGCAAGGCGAGTGCTTCCGCCGTTCAGCATCCGATCGCGCTCGAAGTCGTATCGCGGCAGCGCTTGCGGGCGGAGTGTCGAGACGGGTTGGGGATCCGAGAAATCGCGCCCGATCGTGGCCAGCAGGGGCTCGCGGATGCCGCCGAACGCACTCAGGTCGTTCAGAAGGTGTTCGGCAAGATAGAGCTGGATGATCGTGCGCGGCAGCCGATCGCCGGCCCGGAAATAGCCGCGCATGCTCTGCGAGGTATCCAGCACGACCAGCGCCCGGCCGGTCGCGGGGACGGTCTCGGCACGTCCGAAATCCAAGGGAACGTCGAACGAAGTCGACGGCGGCGGCGTGCGCGGTCCGCCGCAGGCGACGAAGCACACCGCCACGCACGTCAGCGCGATGATCGCCACTCGGGCGAGGCGGACCCGATCGAAGTGTGTGTCAGTATGCGGTGATCTGGCCATGTGGACCCTCGAGCACCCAGTTTCCGGACTTGGAGGGAACGACCACCGCGGGCGATTCGAGATCTTTCACCCGTTCTCCATCCGTTCCCTGTTTACGTTGATACCAAGCGGCGATTTCGGCGATGTTCGCCATAGGCCGCGGCACACAGAGCCCGCGTTGCGTTTTGTCGCCAGTCAACGCCAAAACCATCGCGGACCACTTCGTGGCTCCTTTGGCGACTTCCACGTGACCGACGTCGTGCGCGAATTGCTCGCGAAAGATCCGGCATGCCTCGGCCGACGTTGGGACTTGCCCGAGATCGGCGCGGCGATCGGCCCAAACGGAAACGACCACCCGCTTCAGGTCCTCGAACAGGGCGTCGAAATTCGCGCGAATTTCCGGCGTGCCGGGCAACTGCGCTCCGCCGGGCGCGGATTGCAGCGCGGCGTCCCCTTGCCGGCGTTCCAACTCTGCGCGCGCGAGCTTCTCAAACCTGTCCTGGCGACTCTTGAGGTCCCGAAGAGATTCGTTCATCTCGCGCACCTGTTGTTCGAGCCGATCCGCCCGCATCGAGACCGCGTTTTTCGCGATTCCCTCGAAGCCGGATCGAAAATTTGAAAGGGAATCGTTGGTGCGTTGTTCGAAATCCCGAAGCCTCTGCTCGATCCCGTCGCCGTCCGCCTTCGGCATCCGCCAGCGTCGATACAGGTCACTCAGCATCCACGCAAACACGACCGCGTAGGCGACAACCCCCGTGACGCCGATCGCAAACATGAGATGGGGAAGCCAACGTTCCATGCCGATCTTAAACACCCCGGATCGCGACATCGCGAAAGTGCCGCTTGAGGTGCGGCAGGTAGTACTGCGTGAGGAAGATCTTGAGCGGGCTCTCGTAGAGGATCGCCTTGCCCGGCGACGCGGTGTCGAGATAGGCGGAAATGTCGCTACCGAACTGCTGAGCCATGCGCTCGTCGATATGCAGGAACTCTTCGCAGTTCCGGAATCGGGCCCGAAGATAGGCAAGATCGACCGAGACCGTCGCCGAGGTCGTCTCGATGGTCGCGGGGACGCGGTCCTCCTCACGCAGTTCCCGATCGCCGATCCGGACGGGGAAGCCGACGATGGAACATACGCCCGACTTCGGCGAAAGCGGCCACTGCGTCGCCATGGGCTTGACTTCGCCGGTCTGGAACGCTCGAAGCGCGCCAATGGCGGTCGTCGCCTTGGTGTTGAGGCTCCGATCGCTGGGTCCCGAAACCGAAATGCGATATGGCGGCGTCCCGTTCATGCGGGTGTATAAAGAGGACTCGATGTCGGGATATATCGCGTCGAGCGAGGAAATGCCCCGCCACATCCGCCACCCGTTGCCCAGCGCGTGAACGTGGATGTCCCGCGTATATTCGCCACCATCAAAGGAGTCCCACCCGCGAATGAGCGCGGAGACGTATTCGAGGATTCCGTTGAAAAAGTGGTTGACCGCCCGTTCGAGGATTTCTCGCGCCGACTTGTCCGACTGCCCCCCGATCCAACGGGAGAATCCGCGCTCCGCCGAATCGGACTGGATCCACTCGCGGGTGAGCGCCATACGCAACATCTCGTCGATCCGATTCTGCAGGTGTTCGTGACCCACGGCGAGGTTTTCGAGGCCCCGGCGAATCGTGTTCCACGTCGACTTCGCCGTGGACGGCATCGCGTTTTCGTCGGCCAGGATTTCGACGAGGTCATCTCCGCCAAAACGTAGGCTGTCGATGAAGAACAGCTTGCCGGGATTCAGGAAGAATGCGATGTCGGTGGTCCCGCCGCCGACGTCGACAACGATGTGACGAGAGTTGTCGGCGGTTCCCGCGGAGCCCATGGCGCCCGCGCGGGACTCGTCGATCATGCGCTCGCCCGTCAACGCGACGCCCGTGATCTCCTGAATCGAATTCCGGATCGCGACCCACGCGTCTTCGTAATCGTCGCGCTTTGTTCTCTCGAACGCCAATGGATAGGTCACGATCGCGGAGACCGATCCGCAATGGTCGCGGGCGACCAGGCTCGCGACGACGAGTTCAAGAACGCCGATCAAGTATTGGACGACAAATCGTTTGCGGTCCCAGCCATACAAGTCGTCCGTCAGCATCCACTTGAAGTTGGTGACGTATCGGCGCCGCACCGCCCGGTCCGCTTCGGCTGCGTCATAAGAAGCCCCTGCGACCTGCTGCGGCAGCAGGTACGAGATCCGCGGATTGCGTGTGGCGAAGCCGTCGAGCGGGCGATCCAGGTCGTCGATCTGGATGTCCTGACGGTGAAAAACGAGTTCCGAAGGGAAAATCTGAGGCGCGGGACTGAAACGGGTGAAACACAGCCAGCGTCGCGAATTCTCCACCGAGGTTCGGGCCGCGTCGTCGACGGCGAGCAACGCGCCGGTGAACGCGTCGTAGGAGAGCTCCTGATAGCCGGGGGTTTCCGAACCCTTGGCCGTCTCTACGGCCACATAGGTGTTCGACGTGCCGAAATCGACCGCAATCTTCCGGGAAACGTCTTCCAGCTTGAGGATCTCGGGCCGGTATTCGTCGGGAATCACGTAGTACCCGGTCTCCACGTCCTTCTGATCCGGTCCTTCCCATTCCATGCCGAAGATGTGCGGAATGAATTCGAGACGGCGCGCCGGCACGCTGCGCACCACATCGCCGGGCCGCGTCGGAAGGTCGGAGACGTATTCGGCCGAAGCGAAATCCCGGCTGACGAGCCACATGCGCGGTCGGTAGTCGTAGAGCGCCTCGTGCGTGAACAGGGCGTAGTGCAGCCTCCACCCTTTCAGGCGAAACTTCGGCCACAGCGTCAATCGGATGTCGTAGCTGTCTTTGCGACTCGTCACCGATACCGGCAGGGTCACGCGCTTTTCGGTCGTCATGCCCTTCAGCCGGAATTTGTAGCTCACCGTCATTCCCGCCCGCTGAGTGCACTCGCAGGATTTGACGATCTCCAGATACTCGCGACGGAAAGGAAAATCCGGCAATCGGTTTTGCCCGGAGGGGCCCAGCCGCACCACATGGGGCACGAGCGTGTCCTCGGGCCGAAGGATGGTACCGCGGACGACGACGACGAACTTGCCGATGTGGTACGTCGCCTGCCCCTGCGTGGTATCGAAATGCGCCCTCACGAATCGGGGCATCTTCCGATCGGGATCGTTCCAGATCAGAAACTCCTTTCGCCCGCCTCGCGGCAGAAGCGTGAGACCGTCGGGCAGGACGTCTTCCCACGCGTGGCGATTCCCGCACGCGCACGGAATCGCGGGGGCGTCGCCGTGGATGATCGGGATCTCAGCCTGCTGAATATCCAGCAGATTGCGATCACAGGTGGGGCAGTAGAGGATGTGCCCGATGAATTGCGGGATCACGGACCCGTCGGGCGTGGATTGAAGGAGGTGGGGAACGTTCGGCGGCGCGATGCTGCGTGCTCCAACCCACCGCCTGGCCAGATCCGTCACGATGCGCCGCGCCTCTTCGTTCTCGACGACCGTCCCGCCGGACATCTTCGCCGCCCATGCGTCGAAGATCCACGCCGCACGGGTTTCCAGATTCTGGCGTTCGTGCGCGTCCACGCGTCTCACGTAGTCGGTCAGCAGTTCCGAAATGGCGACATCGATCGCCGCGATGTCGTCCAGCGTGAGGTTCGGCGAAGGGAAGAGAAACGTCGGATCGTCGGCGACCGCCACGACCCTGCCGTTCCACGAGTAGAGAACGATATGCGTCTTGCGCATGCGCTTGGGGTCCTGCCGGAGGAGTTCGCCGAATACGCCGAGCCGCTCGAGGGGAATCTGCGCCACTTCCAGTACGCCGAGAAACGCCGCGCGAACGAGCGTTTCAAGTTGCGCGCGAGCCTCGGCCTGCGCGGGCATTCTGGGGTCGAGGCCGAGCGCCCACTGGAACCGGAACTGGCGGGCGAAGATGGCGGGCACGCCCTCGGGCTCCAAAGCGTCCCTCGGCAGCAGAATGTCGACAATCGATTGCTCATGGATCGATTTTCGCCCCGGGGCGTCGTGCGGAGGCCAGCCCCGATCGGGATCGGGTAGGACGGGGCGGATGGAATTCGCGTGTCCGTTCATGGTTCGCTCCCCATTCGGATTTTCATGCGCCGGCGCGCACGATGCTTTCCAGGGAATTCTGAAACACCGACTCGACCTGGTTGGCGAGCGCCTCGACGCTGCGGATTTGCGGCGTCCGGGTGTCGCCGATCTTCAGACCCTCGTCTCCGCCGAAGGCATCGTGAAAAAACGTGGTGGGATAGCGCTGATAGTCCTCGAACCGCGGTTCACGGGGGCGCAGTTCGTCGCGCGAGAATTCGAGGAAGTGTTCGCGCTGGATGCCCTCGCGCGGTTCTCCCCGCGACGCGCGGGGACCGCCGAAAAGCCAGTCCATGACGCTCTTGTAATGTTCCAGACGGGCGTCGACGACGCCGCGCAGCCCCTCGACGACGGCGTCGACGCTCGTGCCGGTCTCCCGCGCCACTCCCGCGAACGCCAGTCGCAGCCGAGTGGGCACGACGCGATTCGGAAAGAAGTCCAGCGTCGTCGACGGCAGCGGGGAGAGGTATTCCCGAAACGCGCGCATCATGCTTTCGCGACCGATGAAGACCGTAATGGCTTTGCCAAACGGGATCGCCGGAGATTCCGCGCCATCGCGCTTTCGGATCGGATAGTCCAGCACGTCCTTGCCGCTTTCCGATTTCCAGTAAGACACGAATCTCCCTGCGGCCTGTGTGTCACGGACCGTCGGGGTCAGTTCGGCGGTGAGGCTCTCGTGAATCATCAACGCCGCCAGCAGGTTGATGGGGTGCTGATGTTCGGGTTGATCGCCGTATGCTCGTGAATACGCCCGATCCTCAAAGTCGGACCGGCCGAGAAACACGAACTCGTCGATGCCCTGACGGAACGCGTCGCCGTAGTAGGCGAGCCCCCCGCGGGAATTGCGGATCAGCTGCTCGTGGCGGATCGTCGGTTCGTCGTCCCGCGTCGGGTTTTCCGACACGCGAAGCTGAAACCACGGGAGAAGGCACAACACGGTGATGCGATTGTGCGAGGGCGCCAGACGCTTGAAGTATCGCGCGAAGGTCGGCATGACCCCCGCGCCGGTCCCCCCGTAATTGGATCCGACGAACGCCACCGATTTCGTTTCCTGCCGCTTCAGCGTTTCCGCCACGTTCTTGAACTCGCCGTCGCCGCCGAAGTCCGACGCGGATTCGACGAGGTGGATCTTCTTCGCGGCGATCGCGCTGGCGACGGCCGGCATTCCGAAGAAGCCGTGATGGGGGTCCGCCCGGAGTTCCTGCTCCGAGAAGAACGCGTGCAGGACGTGATCGATCTCGGTTCCGCCTCCATCGGCGAGAACCCGGGCGTTGGACGAGTCCTTCCTCGCGAGGTGGGGAAATGGGACGATGTACGGAGTCGCCTCGCTTCGATCGCCTCCCGTCAGACTTGCGAACTGGGCAATGGATTCCGTGAGCGGTCCCGCCACGTCGGCGTCGATCACGTAATGCGGAGCCGGACGGAAGCCGGCGATAAACGCCAAGCGAAGATAATTGAGCAATACGGTCTGTCCGGTACCTCCGACCGCAAAGAAATACGGGCTCATTTGATTTCTCCGATGGTGGCGATTCCCCTGCAGGCAAAGCCGATTGCGAAGTAGATCGCGTATATCGCGAATCCACCGAGCAAAATGGGGACAAGCAGGATCGTTCCCGGCATATTGTTGAACATCATCCACCGGGCGAAATCCGGCATGGCCGCGGCATCGCAGCCGGCGAACTCGAACAGTCGCCAAAGACTGATCAGCACGGCGAACACGTTCCAACTCCAGAGGAACGGCATCGAGTGGCGCCAGAGGTCGTCCTTGTCCGCGGAAAGATCGTTCACGTCGAAACGATACGGCCACAACCGCCGCGCGTAGCCATACGCCAGAGCGACCGCCGCAATCGCGCATATGGCCACGAGCGACGCCAATACGAAGGAAGACCGGACACCCGCCTGATAGCAGGCATTCGGATCGACGGCGGGAGCCAGACGCGGGAACCACTTCTCCACGCCCGAAGCGAATACCGAAAATACGAGACAAACCAAACCGACGACAAACACGGTCGACTTTTGAGACATCGCGCGGACCTCTGGGGAAGTTTTGACATTTTCTAGGTAGTCCGCGTTGCGTGATATGTCAATCGCAACACTGAAGAGGAGAGATATTTTTTAGAGAATCCATAAATAGGTTAATTGCCTAAAAAAATACTTCCTAATGAGAATTCGCGCGGAAATACGAAGGACTTAGTCGCCCCTGAATTATTCCCTTTACGCGACGGCTAACGCGAGCCGTCGCGTTCGCGGGACGTGAATCGCCGTTTTCAGTTCGCGAATCATCGAAAACAGGCGTTCGGGAACGAGGACAAAAATGCGGACCCTGATGGCCC
>CAZPJD010000070.1:0-35620 GCA_964586775.1 uncultured bacterium
GGCGGGCACGGCGATGATCGGCAACCCCGGCGACACGCGCGAGACGATCGACCGCACGATCACCTTCCTGCGCGACCTGCCGAACCTCGACCAGCCATATCTTTCCATCGCGCAGCCCTACCCCGGCACTCGGCTTCGCGATATCGCCCTGTCGGGATCGAGCAATCTGCGCGTGGAGCGCGATGCACTGGCCGAGATGCGCCGCTACGGATCGTCGGTGATGTTCGTCGGCGACATCGGCCCGCGCGAAATGGAAGCCTTGCAGCGAAAGTCGATCTTCCGCATGTACCTGCGCCCCCGACGCATCTGGTACAACCTCACCCGCACCTCGATCCTCGACGGGTTTCGCCTCGCGTTGGGTCTGCTCGCGGGGGTGCTGATCCCCGAAAAGAAAGAACCCGCGCCGGCGCTCGCGCGCACGTGCTGAACGACTCGCCGGTCCGACCGATTGGCGCGCGTTGAAGGCGCGCCGCGTTCCTCCTAACATCCCGTCATGCTTCCGTTGGTGTCCGCATGGGCGTGAAGAACGCGACCGTCGCGCCGGTCGAATCGACGCCGAACCGTGTCGACCGCGCTCTGGCTGGGTCGGCGCTCGGCTTCATCGCGGCGATGCCGTTTGTGCCCGACTGGCCGCGGCTGGTTCTGGAGCGGCCCACGCCCCTGTTCCCGCTCGCGTGCCTCGCCGCGATCGCCCTGTCGTATGGGTTGCTCATGCCGTCCACGCGGCGGAGCTGGTGGGCGTGGATCGCCGCCGCGCCGTTCCTGATCTTTTCGGCGGTGTACCTGCTCACGCTCTTCGTTTTCGTCGCCGAGGCGAGCGCGTGGGTGTTTGCCGCGCTCGCGTGGCCGGTCGGGGCTTGGGCGTTCGTGCGTGCCAACCGCCTTCTCGGGGCGATGGTTTGGCATCTGGCGTGGGTGGTCGCCGCGGCGTGCGTCGTCGCCCGCCACACCTTCGGCGCCCCGGTCGCGATCGTCGCGGCGTCGGTTTACGGCGTGCTCGCGGTGACGCTCGCGCTCCGGCCGCGCGCCGTCGCCATGATCGGCGGACCGTGGTGGGCCTTTCACGCCTTCACGGTGCTCGTGTACGCCGCCGCGTACCTGTTTCATCAGGGCGTCGACCCATCCGCCATTGACCGCGTCACGGCGCAGCTAGGGGTGCGCGCGATCGTCGCGTTTTCGGACGCCGACCGGCTCGCCCGGCGCGTCGGCGACGACATCATGATGGCGATTCCGGCGGGTAGCGGCGCGATCCTCGGCCCGCACGACCCCGAACGAAACCTTCGACGCATCACGGTTGGCGACGCGGGCAAGCCGGATGTGCAGTCGGTCCTTCTCGGCCATCGCACCGGCGACAACGCCGTTCCGAATCCCGCGCAGCCCGGCCACTGGTTCCTCGGCGCGCCGGGGCGCGTGATCGAGATTCGCGAGGAGCCCTTCGATCTCGTGCGTTCCATCGACGTCCCCGGCGGCCTCGTCAACTTTGTGCGTGATGCGGGTCCGGAACGCGGACTGATTGTCAGTCGGGACAACGGGCGCTCGGTCGTCCGCGTCGGGCTTTCTGACGGCCTGATCGACGAGTCGGATCGTCTCGGCCCGTTCCGGCGGATCTTCGACGTGGCGTACGACGCCGCGACCGACCGCTATCTGGCGGTGTGCGTCGATCCGGCGGGCACGGCGCTCGTCGCGGGGCCGGCGGCAACCATGGCGGCGACGCGCGAGGTGCGCATTCCCGGCTCGTTCGGTTTCCTCGGCGACATCGATGTGGCCGGTCGCCGGTACTTTCTGGCGTCGTTCCACACGGGCGAGGTCGTTACGGTCGATCTGGACTCCTTCGAGGTTCGCGAACGGACCTTTATCGGCGGATCGCCCCGCAACGCAACATTCGACGCGGCGCGGGGAATTCTCTACGTTTCCGACTACTTCGGTGGCCAAATCGTCGTTTTGCGCCCCGAAACCCGCGAAATCATCGCGCGCATCGCGACCGGGCCGCGCCCGCGCCAGACGACGCTCTCGGCGGACGGGCAAACCCTCGCCCTGCGCAGCGCCGCAGGGGTGATCGCGGTGGACCTGAACGCCGCGCTCGCCGACGCGAAACCCGCCTCTCCCCCCCAAGAAACAACTCTGGCGAACGCCGGATCCGCCGTGCGCGTCGCGGCGATCCGCGTTCTCATGCCCGCGTTCGTGGCGATGCGCGCGATGGGCGAGTGATTTCTCGCGAATTCGTGCCCAGGATTTGAATGAAAAGAGGCATATTCCCCAATAAAAAAGAGAGATTGCGGTTGCTTCCCATCGAAGCTTGTGTTAGTCGTTTTGCCGGATAGCCGTTTGGCCGTCTCGAGGGAGTTCAACATCCTGCGGTCGATCCCGACCGACGGGGGTCCATTTCATGCGTTGTCGTTTTGCTTGCGTCGCCCTGGCCCTTCTCGCGTGCTTCACGATTCTCGCCGTCAATCCCGCGTCGGCGCAGCTTTCCGAACCGACCCGCACGGTCTTCGTGATCGGCAACATCAACGGCGGTTTCGGCACGTTCCCGCTGCGCGCGTTCAACATCACCGACGACACGCTCCACCTCGCGCACTCGTGGTTCCCGGTGGATCGCGATGGCGGTCCCGTGGGCCTCGGCGTGGACCCGATCAATGAGCGCATGTTCGTTTCGTACGAGTTCAGCAACGTGCTCGACGTCTTCGACGCGACCGACGCCACGCCGCTCGGCCAGATCGTGCTCGCGGGCACGAGCGACCTGTGCGGCCTTTCCGTGCACGAGGGCAATGGCATCCTCTACACGGTCGACCGCATGGTGAACACGATCTACGAATTCGACACCGACACCTTCGCGCCGATAACGCAGTGGACGCTACCCACCGGCGCGGGCCCCTTCGACCTCGAAGTCGTCGAGGACGTCAACGGTCAGGACCTGCTCTTCGTCACCGACGCGACGAACACCATCCGTTGGTACGACCTCGACACGCACCTCGAGGTCGGCAACGCCTATCAGTCCGTCACCGCCGCGGTGGGCCTCGGCGTTTACATCAATGAGAACGATTACCCGGTGCTCTTCACGGGATCGGTCAACCAGCACGGCCTGCCGAGCACGCCATCGCTCGTCAAGGTCGATACGGAAACGGGACAGACCTCGACGGTGAACCTCGGCGGCGGCAACGTGCGCGGTATCGCGGTCAACCAGCTCGACGGGCTCGTTTATGCCGCAGTGGGTTCGGCCTTCATCGGCGGCGGCACGCTGCGCGTCTACGACGTCGAAACCCTGACCGAGATCGATCGGGCCGAGAACATCGGCGCGTCGCCCACCGACTGCAAGTCCACGTGGCTCGCCTTCGGCAGCGCGATCCAGAAGACCTCGACCACGCACCCCGACGGCAACATCGACACCGGCCAGCGCGTGACCTTCGAGATCTACATCGAGAACCGCAACAGCCGGCCTCTGCACATCATTCCCTTCTCCGACGAATACGACCCGACGCAGCTCACCTTCGTGTCGTCCAGCATCACGCCCGACAACGTCGATGACGTGAACGGCGTCATCACGTGGAACGATCTGGTGCCCTCGATCGGCCACGACCTCGCGTTCGAGGAGTCGTACACCTTCACGATCACCTTCGACGCCCTGCCCGACGCGTGCGAGAACTGGGTGGACGGCACCAACACGGTGGTCATGACCGGCGCCGAAGACGACACGGGCGATCCGGTGGACGACGGCTCGGGCTCGATGGCCTATCGCATCTGGTGCACGTGCGTCGAGGATGCCGACTGCGAGGACGACGTGTGGTGCAACGGAGCGGAGCATTGCGTCGATCGCGAATGCGTTTCCGACGGCAACCCGTGCCCCGTCGACGACGGCCTGTATTGCAACGGCGAGGAAACGCTGGTGTGCATCGAGGAGACGCAGGAGTGCGGCCACACGGGCAATCCGTGCCCCGACGACGCCAACCTCTGCAACGGCGAAGAGGTCTGCGACGAGGAGGCCGACCAGTGCACGCAGACCGGCGACCCCTGCACCGACGACGGCCTGTTCTGCAACGGCGGCGAATTCTGCGACCCGACCAAGGTCGACTGCCAGCACACCGGCGATCCGTGCAGCGAAGACGAGACCTGCGACGAACCGACGGACGAGTGCATCCCGCCCGGTGACGACACGCCGCTCGACGACCCGACGCCCGCCGGCGAGAAGGAAGACGAAGCGGGTTGGCCCGAGGGTCAGGTGACCGGTGGCTGTTGCGGCTGCGGAGACAACGGCACCGACTGACGAAAATCAAGAATTTTTTCATCAGCCGCGGGGCCCTCGTCCGCGGCTGATGTGCATCACATCCCCGAGGCAGCTTTTTGCGTATCGTCGCCGACATGCCGCGTTGGAAGACATCCCTTTTCTCGAAGATCCTGATCGCGATCGAATGGGTGTGTTTGTTCACATTCGTCGGTTTCTCATGGGCTGACGAGACCGCGAAGGAGTCCTCGATGACCGTGTACGACTTTTCCGCGAAGAGGCTCGACGGGACCGAGCAATCCCTCGGCGATTACAAGGGACAGGTGCTGCTCGTCGTCAACACGGCGAGCGAATGCGGTTTCACGCCTCAATACGAGGGACTCCAGAAACTGCACGACGAACTGCACGCGCGCGGGTTTTCGGTGCTCGGATTTCCGTGCAACCAGTTCGGGGGCCAAGAGCCGGGCAGCGACGAGCAGATCGCGTCGTTCTGCAAGCTCAACTACGGCGTGACCTTCCCGATGTTCTCGAAGATCGAGGTCAACGGCGACGGCACGCACCAGCTCTACGTCTATCTGAAAAGCTCGGGCAAGGGCGTGCTCGGCTCCGAGGCCATCAAATGGAACTTCACGAAGTTTCTGATCGGCAAAGACGGCCGGACCGTCAAGCGCTACGCCCCGAATGCGAAGCCCGAGGAGATCAAGGCCGACGTCGAAAAGCTCCTCGGATCCTGAGTTCGTGAGCGCGATCGCCGTCGCGCGCAACACTTTCGCCGATTTCGTAACACGATCCCCGTTCCGGACGTATTCCAGTTGTTTCCCACAACCGGAGGTTCGAGATGAAACGGGTGTTGGTCGCGGTGTGTGTTCTTGCGCTCGTTCTGGTCGCGTCGGCGGCGTTCGCCGGCATGGGCGCGCTCGACGGCAAGACGTTCTCGATCAAAATGAAAGATCCGACCGGCAAGGAAGATCCCGACGACATCGTGTTCGCGAACGGCACCTTCGACTCCATCGCGTGCCACGAGTACGGATTCGGCACCGGGCCCTACACGACCGAGATGAAGGGCACGAACGTGATGTTCAAGGCCACCACGACGAGCGAGAAGGCCGGCACCTTCGACTGGACCGGCACCGTTCACCCCGACGGCAAGATCGACGGCACCGCGACCATGAAGGGAAAGGACGGCAAGACGACCGTTTACAACATCATGGGATCGATGAAGAAGTAACCGCGCAGCACTGATCCTCAAGAACTCCGCGCCGAACATCGACGCGGAGTTTTTGTTTCACGGCCAGGCACGCGCGACGGTGTGCGTGCCGAGACCGCCGAGCGTGGGCTCGCACCGGACGTTCGTAAACCCTTCATCGCGAAGCATTCGACTCAGACTCCCCGGCGTCATCGCATTCCGTCTAGAAACGACGATGCGCCACGTGATCATCGAGGCCGCAAAACGCACCGCCGCAAAGGGACGCGCGAGTGCGCGGGGTGCGCGACCCAGCGCGACGCACCCGGCGCGCGGGAGCGAACCGCCGGCATCGGGTTCCATGAGCACCAGGGTTCCGCCGGGCGCGAGAACGCGGCGCACGTCGCGCAGCACGGCGCGTCGATCGTTTGTGAGGTATAAAAAACTGTGCCCGAACGCGACATCGAACGCCGCATCGGCGAACGGCATGGCCGACGCATCGCCTTGGACGAACTCGATTCCGCGAAGGTGCGCGTGCCGCTCGCGGTAATGCCGCCGGGCGATCTCGACCATCTTGTCCGAAAAATCGATCCCCGTGATGCGCGCATCCGGCCCCAACCGCTTCGCGAGGACAAAGGCCGAGACGCCCGTACCCGCACCCAGATCCAACACGCGCGGCGCGGCGGGAAGGTCCTTCACGAGATCCGCCATTCGCGCAATCTGGTCGCCCCACAGAGATTGGTTCGTGAGGAAGTCGTATCCCCGCGAGACGACCCACGTCGCCCAGAATCGTTTCATCGCGCGCCCGCGTTGTGGGACAGTCGCATCACGGATACAGCCTTCCCCCTCGCGCCAGCATCGCGACGAACTCGCGGATCTTCCGTTCGCGCGTTTCGGGCTTTTTCGCCATCAGCACGCGCCGGATCACCGCGTATCGGTTGACCGCGTTCAATGTTTCGAACGACGCGGAAGCCTTTTTGTTTTTCGCGAGCGCCGCGCGCAGATCGTCGGGGGGTTCCAGATTTCGCTGAGGCGCGTAGGCGGCGTCCCATCGCCCGTCGGCCTTCGCCCGCTCGACCTCGCGCATCCCCGGTTCGCGCATGCGCCCCGCCTCGACGAGGACGGCGACCTTCTCGCGATTGATCTGCGACCAGACGCTCTTCGCCCGCCTCGGCGTGAAGCGCTGGACGAACGTGGCGTCGTCGAACGAGCGGCGGATACCGTCGATCCACCCCCACGCCAGCGCCTCGTCGAGGGCTTCGTGGTAGGTGATCGAGGCGAGACCCGAAGCCTTTTTCGCGATCCGCAGCCACACGCCGTCGCACGAGGCGTGATGCGCCGCGATCCATTCGGCGAAGCCCGCCGCATCGGCGAATGCGATCACCGGTTCGGGCCGCCCGCCGTTGCCCGGCGCGGCCAGCGTCAGAGGTTTGGGCGACGCCTTGGATTTCTTTGTCATGGATTCCCACCAAGCGTCGCGGCCTCGACCGCGTCGAGGAACCTCCGGCAGCCGCCCTCGACATCGCCCCCGCGACGCAGATCGCCGCCGATCAACAGGATGGTGTCGAGACCGTAGAACCGGACGATTTCGCCGACGCGCGCGAGCGACATGCCGCCCGCGGGAACCGGGAAACACGCGCTCACGCCCTCGCGCGGCGCGCGGCACGCGGCGGCGATGTCGGCGCAATCGCGCGGCGTGAACGGAAAACGACCGCCGTGATTGGGGAAGATCACGGCGTCGGCGCCGAACAGGCGTGGCAGCGTCGCGTAGATCATCGCGTGGCTCATGCCGCCGTCGTCGCTCGACGTGAATGCGCCGAGCAGCGCCGGATGGCATAGGATCGGCAGCGAGATTTCGTTCGACCGTGCGAGCGCACGGAGCGCCGAGAACCCCGCGAGGCCGGGGGCGATCATCACCGCGCCCGCTCCGGCTTCGCGCGCGAACGCCGCGCGCTCGTGCACCGCGCTCCCGTCTGCCGTCACGTTCGCCGCATACAGGCACGGCCTGCCACGGCGCGCCGATTCGTTCGCAACGGATTCGGCCACGGCCCGAACGCGATCGCGGAACGGGCAGAAGGGCTGATCGGTCAGTCCGTGGTCGTCCTTGATGAGATCGACCCCGCCGCGCACCATCGCCGCCGCGAGATCGGCGAGTTCGCGGGCGCTCATGCCCATCGGTTTGAGCGCCGACGCGACGAGGGGACGTCCGTCGACGCCGACGAGCCCGCGAATCCCGACCGCACCGAAACGCGGCCCCGGGCAAACATCGCGCGCCGACGTGGGAACGTCGAGGCCGACGAGCCGCACGCCGCGCTGGATGCTCGTATTGCCGAAGACGAGGTTGAGGAACTGCGTGACCTCGCCGGACGCCGTCTCGACCGCGTAGGCGATGCGCGCCGAGAACCGAGCGTCGTCGATCGCACGCACGTCCAGAACGCGCCCGAAGATCTCTTCCCGAATGTCGGCACGGTCGATCAGATCATCGGGAAACTCGACCGTTTGCTCGATGCGAATGGCGTCCGCGATGCGCACGGCCAACTCGCGATCCGCGCGAATCTCGTAAGTCGCGATCAGTTCGTCGCCAGATGGACACAGGCTTCGCATCGTGGAGCCTCGGCGATTCTCTGCCAACGAAAACGCGAGCCACGCATCGGCATGGCTCGCGGGGGATTTCGGTCGTCGCGCGTTACCGCGTACGGATCTTCTTGATCTCTTCCTTTGCCTCGGCGCAGTCGATGTTCAGCTCGAGCGCCTTGACGAAATGCAGCTCGGCGAAGTCGCGTTGGTCCTCGCGCATGTACATCTTGCCGAGGAAAAGGAACGCCTGATACATCCCGGGCTTTTTCGCCATGCCCTTCTTCACGATCGACTCGGCCCGAACGAAGTCCGTTCCCGAGCTGGTGTTGTAAATGCACCACCCCAGATAGGGATACGCCTCGGCATAATCCGGTTCGACCTCGACCGCCCGGTTCAGGTATCGCTCGGCCTCGTCGAAGCGGCCTTCCTCGATGAAGTACACCGCCTGCTTCACCAGATCGTCCGCCGAGGTGTAGGTCGACAGGTCGTCGCCGGTGTCCATGTACGCGGTGATGTCGGCGTCGCCGAATCCGGCGGGGGCCTGCGCGTCGTCGAAGCCCGGCGCGGCGTCGTCCCACGAAAACCCCTGATCCGCGCTATCGAGCGTGTCCGAATCGCCGAGATCGGCATCGAAGTCCGTCGTGTCGAGCGAGTCGTCGTCGCCGAGCGACAGGTCGAGATCGTCCGCGGGTTCGGGTGCGGCGTGGTGAACGGGTTCGGCCTGCGTTCGCGCGGCCGCCGGCGCGGACGCGATGGGGATGTCCACCCAGCCGGGTTCCTCGCGGCGCTTCACCGTCTCTTTGATGCGATCGACGCTCTCGAGCGCCTGCGCGATGAGATCCTCGTCGATGGCAATCTCGTATCCCTCGCGACCCGGTTCGGCGGCGGGCTTGGCGGCCTTGGCGCTTTCGGCGCGCCGTCGCGATTCGTGCAGGCTCTCGGGGAACCCGATGAAGCCCATCATGAACAGCGCGTATACGATCTTGTACGCCTGACCCTTGGGCATCTTGGATCCGGCGATCACCTGCCGCAGCGTGCGCTGCCCGTTGACGACGTTGTAAACGCGCGAACCTCCCGGTCCGAACGCCATGTCCTCGACGCGAAAACGGCAGTCGGGACGCCGGTGCATGACCATTTCCTTGCGGCCCTTGAACTCGCGCGGCAGCGTGGTCATCGGGAAGAAATCGCGAATGCCGGCGAACACCAGATTCGGCACCGAGATTTTGAGAATGCGATGCTCGGCCTCGACGATCTCGCCCTGCTTGAAAAAAATGTCGCCGTCGGGCCACTCGAAGAGCCGCTGGAGCTTGACGAGCACGTGCGTGTTGAGCGCCTCGTAGAGATCGTGGGGAGAAAGGTGCCCGTGCTCCACAAGGTACATGCCCTGCTTCGTGCGCCCCGTGCGCGTGTTTTCGAACGACTCGTCGGCGATGTCCTGCGTGATCCGGCCTTCCTTGACGAGGTACTCGCCGAGCGCGAGGCCGGGGAAATAACTGCTGGTCACGTGGACAAGATGGCCCCTGTCGAAGTGGATGTGGACCTTCTTCGGCCCGCGCGTCACCGCCAGAATGCCCGTCTTCTCGGCCTGATGGACGTAGAGCAGGGCCTTGGGAAGCGGCAACTGGGCCAGCGTGCCTTTGACGTACGACTCGCGGGACGGTTCGGTCGTCATGCCGGGTACCGATTCTGGAGAGGTGTTCGATAAAGCCGTGAATTCTGAGCCGAAAAAATTTTAAGCCGCGCCTTGCCGGGGTGTCAAGGTCGCCGTGTGTCAAAGCGCCCACGAGACCGACTCCGGGTCGGCCGAGGCGGTCGGAAACCGCCGCGAGCGGCGTTTCGAACCCGTTTTCCGACACTTCGCCCCGGATTTGTGAGTTCAAGCCGGGTCTATGATTCCGGTCATGTAGCCTACGCAAGGGAATGGGGTATGGTGCCCGTCGGATTCGAAGAGCCCGCCAAGAGCGCGCCGTTCGCCGAGAGGAGGCACCCGAATGAGAACGAACCAGGAATTCTTACACAACGTCCCGCTGTTCAAAGGTCTGTTCGACACCGATCCGGGCGAGCTCGACCGCGTCGCGCAGAACCTCTTCATCAAGAAACGTCAGGTTGCCTATCGCCCTGGCGATCCGTCCGACGCGATCTACGTCCTCAAGTCGGGGCGAGTCAAGATCTGCAAGATCACCGAGGACGGCCGCGAGATCATCCTGAACATGCTCAAGCCGGGAGACGTTTTCGGCGAGATGGCTTTTCTGGAAGACGGCCCCCGCGTGACGTTCGCCGAGGCGCTCGACGACACGTTCGTCGTGCTGTTCAAAAAGGCCGACCTGCTGCAGCTCATCAAGCGCCGCCCGGCGATCACCTACCGCCTCGCCAAGGTCGTGGGGGAACGCCGCCGCGAGGCCGAAAAGGCCATGGAGAATTTCCTCTACAAGGGGGTTCGCGAGCGCCTCGCCAACCTGCTCCTGCGACTCGGCGAGGACTACGGCATCAAGGACAGCCGCGGCAAGCTCCTGCGCATCAAGATCACGCATCAGGATCTCGCGAACCTCATCGGCTCCAGCCGCGAGACCGTCAGCCTCACCCTCGGCGACTTCCGTCGCGAGGGCTACATCGATATCAACGAGCGCAAGATCATCATCAAGGACGAGCGTGGCCTGCACGCCTTGAACTGAGCGGAACAGCGTCTTGCCCTGAACCGATTTCCGATGATGCGAGAAACGCCCGCCGATCGAACCGGCGGGCGTTTCGATTTTGGGGAGCGCCGCGTCAGCGAGAACCGCGCCGCGATCCGCCTGGGCGCGATCCGCCGCGCGAACCTCCGCGCGAACCTCCGCCCGGCCGGGATCCGCCGTGCGAACCACCGCGCGGACCGCCGCGTCGTGGCCCACCGCTGCGCGGGCCTCGGTCGTTGTCGGGGCGGGACTGGCGCATCTTTCGACGATGGTCGAACATCGAAAATTCGGCGGCTTTGTCCTCGCCAAAATCCGATTCGTCGGTGTGGACGAAAGGAATTCCACGTTTCAGATAGGTTTCGATCGCGGGCAGGTTGAAGACGTACTCGTCGCACGCGAGCGTGTACGCCGTGCCGGTCTTGCCGGCGCGCGCGGTGCGCCCGATGCGATGCACGTAGTCCTCGGGGTCCTGCGGCACGTCATAGTTGATGATGTGCGAAACGTCGTCGATGTGCAGGCCGCGGCTCGCCACGTCGGACGCCACGAGGATCTTCACCTTGCCGGTGCGAAACTCCTCCAGCACGCGCATCCGCGCGCCCTGCGACAAATCCGCCGTCAGCAGCGCGGCGTCGTACCCGTTGCGACGCAGCTTTTCGGCCACAAATCCCGCGACGATCTTCGTGTTGGCGAAGATGAGGCCCTTCGAGATCTCCTCGCGCGCGAGAATACCCAGCAGCAGCGGCAGCTTTTGCTCGCGCTCGACGTGAAAGAGCTTTTCGTTGATGCCCTCGGCGGTCAGGTTCTCGGGCTCGATCTCCACGCGCTCGGGGCGATTCATGAAGGTCGAGGCGATCTGACGCGAGCGGCTGTCGATGGTCGCCGAAAACAGGAACGACTGTCGCGCGCGCGCCGGGGGCAGGCGGCCCAGGATGTTCTTCAACTCGTCGTAAAAACCCATGTCGAGGAGGCGGTCGGCTTCGTCGATGACAAGAAACTCGATCGCGTCGGTTTTGAGGCGTCCGCGCCGAATGAAATCGAGCACGCGGCCGGGCGTGCCGACGGCGATATCCACGCCCTGATCCAGCGTCTTTTCCTGCTTGCGGTAGTCCTGCCCGCCGTAAAAGAGCCCGAGACGCAGCCCCGTGTGCGGGCCGAGCAGCATGCCTTCCTTGTAGATCTGAATCGCGAGTTCGCGCGTGGGCGCGAGCACCAGCGCGCGCGGCGCTTTGGCGTCTTCGGCGCGCGGCGCGGCCAACATGCGCGTGAACATCGCGAGCAGAAACGTCGCGGTCTTGCCCGTGCCGGTCTGCGCCTGGCCGATCAGATCGCGGCCCGTCAGCACGATCGGCAACGCCTCGCGCTGGATCTTGGTCATCTCGACGAAATTCGCGTCGCGCACGCCCGCCAACACGGACTCGGGAAGCCCGAGCTTCTCGAACTCGGAAGGCTGCGTCTTACGGCGGTGTTCGCGGGTGCGGGCTCCATGCCCGCGCGGAGGTCCTTGCGTCATGGCCCCAATCGATCGGTCACGTCGGAATATTCAAGTGGTGCGATCCCACGCATTTCGCCGGTCTTTTAGCACAATCGCGTCCGGATGCCAAAATGGGTTCGCCACTTCAGCCTCTCCGCAGGTTTCCGCTTCGCCAAATTGCCCACAAAACCGGCGATTTTCCGTGTCCGCGCCCGCCTCGCGCGGCGATTCGCATTGACCTTTTCCGCCCCGAAGAACACACTGATTTCATGAAGAAAGTGGTGCTCATCTACCCCAAGACCGGCTGGGACGTGAAAAACGTCACGATTCTCCTGCCGCTCTCGGTCATGCTCCTCGGCCGGCCTTTGCGCCGCGCGGGCTACACCCCCGTCGTCATCGACATGCGTCTCGACACGCGGTGGGAAGACACCCTGCGCACGCACCTTGCCGGCGGCGACGTGCGCGCGGTGGGTATCTCGGCGATGACGGGCTTGCAGATCCGCGGCGGACTCGTGGCGTCGGCGATGGTCCGCAAGCTCGCGCCCGATGTGCCCATCGTGTGGGGCGGCATCCACCCGGCGCTCATGCCCATCCAGACCGTCGAACATCCCCTCGTCGATTACGTCGTGTGGGGCGAGGGCGAGAGCGCTTTGATCGAATTGATGAACGCGCTGGACAGCGAAGCGAAACCCACCGCGCCCATCCCCGGCGTCACCTATCTCGACGCCCACGGCGCGCCGGTACACGGGCCCAAGCTGCCCTTCATCGACCTTGCCGACGCGCTCGTGCCCGACTACGACCTCGTCAACGTCGACGACTACTTCACCACGCAGACCCTGGGCGAGCGCGATCTCGCCATCGTCACCAGCCGCGGCTGCCCGAGCCGCTGCTCGTTTTGCTACAACGTCGCATACGCCAGCCGCCGCTGGCGCGCGCAGCCGCCCGAGGCCGTCGTCGATCACGTCGAGTACATCGTGCGCAGGTACGGCATCAACGCAATCCTCATCAAGGACGACAACTTCTACGTCAGCAAGAAACGTGTCGAGCAGATCGCGCAGGGATTCCGCGCGCGCGGCATCAAGGTCATCGTGCGCGGCGAATGCCGGGCCGACTACATCTCGAACGGCTACAGCGACGAGCTGCTTCGCGACCTGTACGACAACGGCTTTCAGGAGATGACGGTCGGCGCCGAGTCGGGCACCGACATGGGCCTGTCGCTGCTGCTCAAGGACCTGAAGGTCGACGACATCTACACCGCGAGCGAAAAACTCGGCCGCGCGAAGATCGCCACCAAGTTCACGTTCATGGCGGGCTTCCCCGGCGAGACGTGGGAGACGATCAAGGACACGCTGCGCCTCATGACCAACCTTGTGCGCCAAAATCCTTACGCGCGCACGACGCCGATGCATCTCTACGCCCCCTACCCGGGTACGCCGCTCTTCGACGACGCGGTTGCGGGCGGGTGGAACGCGCCGGCCACACTCGAAGGCTGGGCCGACGTGGATTTCCACCAGTGCCAGTTGCCGTGGATCGATCCCACGGTGCGCCGTGTGCTGGAGCGCATCAGCCTTTCCACCTACTTCCTCGACGGACGCACCATGCCCGAGTACTTCTCGAACTCGAAGACGCTGTCGTGGGGGACTCGGTTCTACGGCTCGGTCGTGCGCTGGCGCGCCGAACGCACCAACTTCCGCTTCATGCCCGAGCTATGGCTGATGGAGCAGTATCGACGCATGGCCGCGGAGGCGTGAGGGCCGGGCGGACGCCGATGTCGCGCGATGTCATGTGTGCTGACGGAAGACGCCCATGAAACTCCCCTGGATTCGTGACGACTCGCCGCGCTGGCGCGGCGCGGCGGATTTGCGCACGCGCGTCTTCGTCGGCGAGCAGCACGTGCCGCCCGAACTCGAGCTCGATGAATACGACGAGACGGCGGATCACCTGGTCGCTCTCGACGACGCGGGTGTCGTGCGCGGAACGCTGCGCCTGCTGCCTTACGGCGACGGCGACGGCGACGCCAAGATCGGTCGCGTCGCGGTGGATGCGACGTTTCGCGGCACGGGCCTTGGCCTCGCAATGATGCGCGAGGCGCTCGCCGAGGCGCGGCGGCGCGGGTGCGGCGCGGCGCATCTGGGATCGCAAGTGACCGTCGTCGGCTTTTATGAGAAACTCGGTTTCACCGCATTCGGCGATGTGTTCGACGATGCGGGCATTCCTCACCGGCACATGGTGCTTCTTCTGAAGGAACCGCGCGAATCTCGGGAGGGAGAATCGTCATGATCGATGTCTATCTGGTTTCGGGCGTGCGGACGGCGATCGGCAAGCGCGGCGGCGCGCTGGCGAAGTCGCGGGCGGACGAACTGCTGGCGACGGTGTTGGCCGAGGCGGTGCGTCGCGCGGGCGTCGATCCCGCGCGCGTGGACGACGTGATCGGGGGCACGGTCACGCAGATCGGCGAGCAGGGATTCGTGCTTCCACGCATGGCGGCGCTGGTTGCGGGTTTCCCCGCCGAGGTCTCGGGCGTGTCGGTCAATCGCCAGTGCGGCAGCTCGCTCACGGCGATCAACCTCGCGGCCGGGCTCATCGGTTCGGGGCAGCGCGACGTGATCGTCGCGACCGGCTGCGAACTCATGAGCAAATACGCCATCGGCGCGGACTGGTTCGGCCTGACGATGAACAACGGCGAGGCCGCGGGCATGCCCTTCGGCCCGAAATACCTGGAGCGCGTCGGGCAACTCGCCGATCAGGGCCAAGCGGCGCAGATGATCGCCACGAAGTGGGGCATTTCGAAGAGCGAGTGCGACGAGTTCGCGTATCGCTCGCACCAGCGCGCGGCGGCGGCGACGGCGGCGGGGCATTTCGACGCCGAGATCCTGCCGATCGAAGTCGACGACGGCGCGGGCGGCTCGCGCACACATGCGGTCGACGAGACGATTCGGCCCGAGACGTCGATGGAAAAACTCGCGGGCCTGAAGACCGTCTTCGGTACCGAGATGATCACCGCGGGAAATTCGAGCCCGATCTCGGACGGCGCGTCGGCGGTGGTGCTGGCGTCGGGCGCGGCGGTCAAGGAGCTCGGGCTCAAACCGCTCGCATGTTTCGTCATGTCCGCCGTGACCGGGGCCGATCCTCTGCTCATGCTCACCGGGCCGATTCGGGCGACGGAAATGGCGCTCAAACGCGCGGGGCTGAAACTCGCCGACATCGACGTGGTGGAAATCAACGAGGCGTTCAGCCCGGTCCCGCTGGCGTGGGGGCGCGAGCACCATCCCGATTGGGACAGGGTCAACCCGAACGGCGGCGCGATCGCGCTCGGTCACCCGGTCGGCAACTCCGGCTGCCGCCTCACCATCACCGCCATGCACCACCTGAAACGCACCGGCGGGCGGTACGGTATGATCACGCTGTGCACCGGCGGCGGAATGGCCCCGGCCACGATCATCGAGAACGTCGCATAACGTCGGAGGGACGCATGACATCGATCTGGAACCGCTTTGCGGTCCTGTTTTTCGCCGCGACGTTCTCCGTTTGGATCGCCTGCGCCGACACCGCCGAAGACGACTCGGATGACGACATGCTGAGCGACGACGAGATCGAGGTGATTCCGTCCGTGGTCGATTCGGGCGGATGGATGTACGTGCTGGGCGGCGCGATCGACGGAAGCGACGCCCCGGGCGACTACGACATCGAGGCCGCGGTCGACGGCGGCGCGACGATCGCGCTGGCCGCCGAGGCCATCATCGATCAGGTCCTCGCCATACCCGTTCCGGCCGACTTTCACACGCAGCTCGGCGGCGCGGGGGCGATCATGCGCGTGACGATGCCGGGCGGCGACACGATCGAGGCCGAGACGCCCATCTACGCCGTCGAAGACAACGGCTTCGGCGGACGCACGAACGAACCGGGCTGGGGGATGCTCGGCACGGTCTACGCGCTCACGCAGGGCGCGCCGCAGCTTCCCGAGCACGATGACCCCTGCGACGACGCCCTCGCGGCGGGCGCGCAGTACGAATGTCCCTACACCACCATGCTCGTGCCGAACTTCGCCGTGCCGGTCACGCCCTTCGACCAGGGCTTCCCGGGTCTTTCGGCGAATCTGAAGGAATGGTTTGCGATCTGGTTCGACGGCTACCTCGTCGCACCGGACGCCGGGACATACACGATCGACGTCTGCTCCGACGACGGCTCGCGGCTCTACCTGCCAGAGGCGTCCGACGACCCGGTGATCGTGAACGACGGCCAGCACTCGTATGGGTGCGTCGGCGCCGAAGTGGAACTGGACGAGGGGCGCAACCGCTTCACGCTCGACTACTTTCAGGGCCCGGCCAACCAGATCGCGCTGGAGGTCTACTGGACGCCGCCGGGCGGCGCGTCCGCCATCATCCCGGCGACGCAGTTCCGCATGTTCGACGAGGACTTCTGACAGCGGGCGCAAAACCGAACCCGCCGCCGACTCCCGGAACCACGCCCGTGGCCGGGCTCGGCGCGTTCCTGCCAATGCCATAGAATTTATCGAATTTGCTTCGGCCATAAACCTGACACTTCTATGGCCGATGTCATAAACTTTTCTCTTTCCTAAGAACTGCCAGTTAATCGATAATCTCGACATCGATATCCGTTGGTTTGCCCGGCGCGCCGTGCTCGTTCATCGCCGGCGCTCGAAGGGCGATTGCGTGTTTTGACGAAACGGTGGTGCCGGGCACGTTGACTACGAAGAAGGAGGACAACGAATGCGTAGACGATTCCACTTGGCTCTGATCGTGGCGGCGACGGCGGTCATGCTGCTCGCGGCTTCCGCGGCGTTCGGAGGCGCGCCGTACCGGTGGCCGAACGATACGGGCGGCGATCCCGAGAATCACGGCGACGATGCGAATGGCTGGGACTACTTTGTCGATTTCTACTGGAATTCGGACTGGTGGATCGAGCCGATGGTGTGGTGCCCCTTCGACCTGCGATGGGAAGATCCGCACTTCACCTGCGGCGAGGACGCCGGGTGGATCGGAAAGGACAACGAGGGTTGGAAGATCGTGGGCGGCGGCGACGGCGACTGGATCGTGAATCCCAAGATCGCGCTGCACCCCGACATCAACAACGACCTCGACGGCAAGGAAAAGAAGCAGTTCAAGGCGTCGATCAACATGCGGGCGCTGCCGGGCGGCGCTTCGCTGCGCATCTTCATTTGCGACTCGAACGGCACGAGCGACGGACCGGATCCCGAATCCAACCGCCGCGACCTGTTCGGCACGAACGACAACCCGATCATCTACGGCCCCAACGAGCCGATCCAGGGCTCTTGGCCGGTCACGATCGGCGAAGAAGGCTCCGACGCCGACATGACGTACTGCGACTGGCTGGTCTACGAGATCGACGATCCCAACCAGGGCGACGATGACGACGGCGGCGGCGGCGAGGACGACGACGGCGACGATGACGACGACGATGACGACGATTTCGCGGTCTTTAACGAAAACCGTTGCCCACTCCTGTCCGAAGTCGTGGCCGCGCCCGACGGCGGGCAGTTTGTGGAGATCGTGAATCCGTACGACGAGTCGCTGCCGCTTTCCGACCTGTTCCTTTCGAACTCGACCGAGTACTACGGCGTGGTGAAGCAGGACGGGACGGTCGATACGAAATCCGGATCGAGTGGCTACTTCAACGCCAAGTTCCCCCCGAACGCGTATATCTCCCCCGGCGAACGCCAGGTCGTCTCGATCGTTCCGGGCGACGACTTCGTTGCCACCTACGGCGGTCCCCCGCAGTACCTGCTGCACACCGGAACGGGCGCGATCATGGAAGAGGCGTTCACCGGCTCTGTGGCGGATCAGGGCGATCTGTCGAAAACGGGCGAAGCCCTGACGCTCTACCGCTGGAACGGCATCTCCGATCTCGTCTGCGATTGCGACTACGCGCTGTGGGGCGACAAGTCGAACGCGGTGGACAAGACGGGCGTCGCCATCGACGGCATCGACGCGGGCAGCGACGAATCGGCCTACGCCGACGACACGCCGCCGGCGGACCAGTCGCCGATCGCGGCCGCCGCGCACGAGGACGGGAAGTCCTTCAACCGCTGCGACACGGACGAGGGCGCGGAGGAGAAGAGCGGCGACAACAACGGCTGCGACCCCGACAGCCACGATGAGACCAGCGAGGATCTGGAAAACACGTGGCTGACGCTTTCGCCCCCCACGCCGCACGAGGACCCGTCCTGCGACGACTCGGACGACGACGACACGGACGACGACACGGATGACGATGCTCAGGACGACGATACCGACGACGATGCGCAGGACGACGACGCCGCGGATGACGACGCCTCCGGCGACGATGACGACGACGATGACAGCGCCTGCGGCTGCTGACGAATGACGATCACGCGGCCCGGCTTCCTTCGCGGAGCCGGGCCGCACTTCACCGATGGGAGTGTGGAATGGCTTTTCTTTCTGGCCGGTTCGGGATTTTCGCGGTGCTTTGCGTTCTCTCTCTCGCAGCCGTTTCGGGCTGCGGGTGCGGCGACGACGACAACGACGACAGCGCGTCGGATGACGATGATTCTTCCGACGACGACGCGACGGACGACGACGCGACGGATGACGACGCGACGGATGACGATGCCGACGACGATACGGGCGACGACGATGCCGACGACGATGCCGACGACGACACGGGCGATGACGACACGACGACGGAAGGATTCGCCTTCATTCCCGCCGGCACGTTCACCATGGGCAGCCCGCCGGACGAGCTTGGCCATGCGTCGGAAGAGACACAGCACGAAGTGACGCTCACCAATGACTTCGAGATCGGCATCCACGAAACGACGCAGGCCGATTTTGAGGACCTGATGGGTTGGAACCCCAGCTTTTTCGGGCCCAACGGACCGGAGGAGGATTGCGGCGACGATTGTCCGGTGGAATTCGTCAGTTGGTTCGACGCGGTGGCTTATGCGAACCAACTTTCCATCTCACACGGTCTTGCGCCCTGCTACGTTTTTTCTCAGGTGAACTGTGAAGACGCCACGAATGTCGCCGCGGACTATATGGCGTGCATGAACAACACGCAGAAGGGGATCGACAACGCGAACTGGGGACTGGACGGCGTATCTTCGGTCTACGACTGCGAGGGTTTTCGCCTGCCGACGGAATCGGAGTGGGAGTACGCGGTGCGGGCGGGGACGACGACCGCTTTTTATAGCGGACCCATGACACAGTTGGATTGCAGCCCGATCGATTCCAACCTGAACCAGATCGGCTGGTACTGCGGCAACAGCAATGCCGGGCCCGAAGAGGTCGGCCAAAAACAACCGAATACCTGGGACCTGTACGACATGAGCGGGAACGTCTGGGAATGGACTTGGGACTGGTATGCGCTGTACGCGGGGGATGTCACGGATCCCGAAGGGGCGCTGACGGGCCTGTACCGGACAATACGCGGCGGAAGCGGAAGCTTGACCGGCAAACCCCGCTTAAGCCGTTCGGCGTATCGTATGTCCGCCTCCCCCAACGACCGCGAAAGCGACGCCGGTTTCCGCCTTGTGCGGACGTTACCGTAAGAACGCGACGCGCGAAGGGAACGGACATGGCCGACCTTTTCGGAAGGTTCTCGATTGTCGCCGTGCTTTGCCCGCTCACCCTGGCGATCGTTTCGGGGTGCGGGTGCGGTGACGACGACCCTTCGACAGGCTCGGGGCAGGCTGACGACGACGCGGGTGACGACGACGACGGCGGCGATTGGTGGCGACCCGCGCCCGGCGCGTCCTGGCAGTGGCAATTGACGGGAACGATCGATTCGTCGTTCGACGTCGAGATGTACGACGTGGACCTTTTCGAGACGGGCGACGGAGTGTTGGAAGCCCTGCGCGCTGACGGGCGCGTCGTCGTCTGTTACTTTTCCGCGGGCAGCTACGAGAACTGGCGTGAGGACGCGGGCGAGTTTCCCGGCGACACGTTGGGGAACACGCTGGAAGGATGGGAAGACGAGCGCTGGCTCGACATCCGTCGCGTCGAGGTCCGACAGATCATGGAGAGCCGGCTCGATCTGGCCGCCGCTCGGGGTTGCGACGGGGTCGAGCCGGACAACGTGGACGGATACGACAACGACACGGGATTCGATTTCGACGAGTCGGACCAGCTCGAATACAACCGGTTCATCGCCGACGCCGCGCACGAGCGAGGTCTCTCGGTCGGGCTCAAAAACGACATCGGGCAGCTCGACGCGTTGGCCGAATCTTTCGACTGGGCGCTCAACGAGGAATGTCACGCCTACGACGAGTGCGATGCGTACCCGGCGTTCCTGGAAACGGGCAAGGCGGTCTTCAACGCCGAGTATGTCGACGACTGGAGCGACGCGCCGACGCTCGCCGAAATGATCTGCCCGGCGTTCCCCGGGCTTTCGACCATCATCAAGGAGTGGGATCTGACGGCGAATCGTTTGGCCTGCGATTAGTGACGAAGGGCAATCGCGAGTCCGCTGACGCGCGTTTTCCCAGCGGGGCGCGGAATGCAAAAGGATGACGGTGGAAGATCAGCGAAGCTTCACGGGAGGTGACGTCATGCGTGAGGTGTTTTCCATTGTTCTTGGTGCGCTGATCGCGGCTCTCGTTTTCGGTACGACAGGTTGCGCGGGCGACGACGGCGGCGGCGATTCTTCCGGTGGCGACGACGCCGATGACGATGACGGCGGCGGCGTGGACGACGATGATACCGGGGCGTCGGGCACGCAGTGGCAGGATCCCCCGGCGGACTCGTATATGACATGGGAATCCGCTCTGGCGTATTGCGAGGACTTGACGCTTGACGACCGCGACGACTGGCGTTTGCCGTCGATCGACGAACTTCGATCGCTGATCTCGGGCTGCGAAGCAACCGAAACCGGCGGAAGTTGCGAGGTGACGGGCGAATGCGCCGAATCCGGCTGTCGGGACGAGGAATTCTGCCCCGGCTGCGATTACGCGCAGGGGCCAGGCGCCGGCGGCGCGTATTGGCCCTCGGAATATTCCGGGGATGTCTATTGGTATTGGTCGGCGACGGTCGTGGCCGACGCCGAAGGCGAAGCGTGGAATGTGGACTTTGGATACGCCGGAGTTCACTCCGACCTCGTCGGTTACAGCTATGGCGTGCGGTGCGTGCGACCGTGAGGGGTAACTCGATCCTCCGGCGGCGTGGGATCGCGCCCGCGCTTCGGTCGGCGGGTCGATCGCGTTCTTTCGCCGCGATGCTCATGGCGCTCGTGCCGGTCGCGGGGATCGCCATCGCCCTCGCGATCCCGGGGTGCGCGGACCCCGGCGGCGAGGAGGGCGGGGATGACGCGGAGGGCGACGCCCGGTCCGATGGGGCGGTGCGAATCGACGTCGACTCGACCGGAAGCCTCCAGAACCCCGCGTTTTCTCCGGAGGGCGATCGGATTTTGCTCACGGTCTTTCGGGAAGGATACAACGAAGGCCCGGCCGATCTGTTGATCGCGGATGCCGACGGACACGACGTTCGGGTGCTGGTCTCGGACGGCAGCGAAAACGTCAATCTGCCGGGTTCGGCGTGGAGCGCCGCGCGGGGCGAGATCGTGTTTTCGTCGTCGCGCGAACCGCATGACGAAATCTACGTCATCGGCGAAGATGCCGACCCCGGCGACGAGGAGCGCGTGACGGACCGGGCGATGAACGCCTCTTACGAGCCGTCGTTTTCGCCGGACGGAGAGTGGATCGTCTTCGAGCGCCATCCGATCGACGTCGAGGGCGAGGGCGTCATCGTGCGCTGCCGCGCGGATGACGGCGAGGATTGCGTCGAATTGTCGCCGGAGGGCGGGGACTGCCGCCAGCCGAACTGGTCTCCCGCCGGGGAGCGCATCGTCTTTCAGTGCCTGGATGACGGGCGATGGGATCTTTGGACGGTGCGGGCCGGCGGCGAGGATCTCGCGCGGATCACGTCCGGTCCCGGCGACTGCACCGACGCGTCGTTTTCGCCCGGCGGAGACAGGATCGTTTTCAGCTCCGACCGGGGGGAGCTCCCGAATGCGAACCTGTTCATCGTTCAGGCCGACGGATCCGGATGGAGTCGCCTGACGGTCTTCGACGGCTACGACGGCGCGCCGTCGTGGTCGCCCGACGGAGAGTGGATCGCGTTCGAGTCCAGCTCCGGAGATTCCGACGGATCGGCCGGAACTTCCATCTGGGCGATCCAGGTGTCATGAATTCCCGTTCCGCGAATCGGCGAATGAAAGGTGGTGGCGAATGCGCGAGATCATCCACGTTGCGGTGCTGCTTGCCCTCATGACGGCGACGGCGGGCCTCGTCGGCTGCGGATGCGGTGACGACGACGATGACGACGACGCGTCGGACGACAACGCGTCGGACGACGACGCGGACGACGACGCGGACGACGACGCGGACGACGACGCGGATCCTGAGTGTCAACTGGACTCGATGCAGAACGACATCGGATGCGACGGCGCCCCCGAATTCTGCACGGACAATGCGTTCGACGATCAGGACCTGATGATCCGCACCGACAACGACACCGATTGCGACGGCGACATCGACTCGTGCACCAACTACGAGTACGACGCCGAGGGCCGGATCTCGTTCAACGGCGTGGACGCCGGATGCGACGGCACGAACGAGTCCGACTGCGTGGAATACACGTATTCCGAAGACGGCTCCGAAGCCGTGCAGGGCTTCGACGCGGATTGCGACGGCCTGCCCGAGTCGTGCACCCATGCCTTCTTCGACGAAAACGGGGCTCTGACCCGGTTCGAAAACGACGCGGCCTGCGACGACGTGCCGGAGAGCTGTACGGATTGGTTGACCCCTGACGAGCAGACGATCGTCCAGGAGATGGACTCCAACTGCGACGGCGTTCCCGACGCATGCCTGACGCTGACCATCGACGAGAACGGCCGCGCGACATCGCAGGATTTCGATACGGACTGCGACGGGACGCCCGACACGTGCGACGACATGACGTGGGAGGACGACGGATCGGGGTACGTGGCCGAACGCGACGAGGGTTGCGACGGCTCCGTGGAGACATGCCTGAACTTCGAGTTCGACGAGGACGGCAACCTGACCGCCGAGGACACCGACGACGCCTGCGACGACAGCCCGGAGCAGTGCACCGACTACCAGTACGACGAATACGGCAATCGAACGGGGATCTTCTACGACACCGACTGCGACGGCGCGAACGACCAGTGCATCGCGCAGGACTACCACTGCGTCTGACGCCCGCGCCTCACGCGCGTTCGTCTCGGTTGCCGCGCTGATTCAAAAGGCCGTTCGGCGCGTGGTCCGGCGCGCCGAAACCCTCATTTCCTATGGCAAACGCGTACCCCATCTGTTATAAATACCCGTCTTTGTCGGGATTTCCCGGCACGCCGTTTTGGGAGAGGTTTTGTCATGAGGGATGATCGTTTTCGCGGGCGTCTCGTCGTTCGCGCATGCGTGTGCGCGTTCGCCATGTTCGTCGTTTTCGCGGCATTCGCCCCCGCCGCCTTCGCCCAGGCGCAGGATCAGCGCACGCTCTTCGTGATCGGCAACATCAACTCGTCCTTCGGCACGTTCCCGCTGCGGGCCTACAACATCGTCGACGACACGATCGTGCTGGCGAACACGTGGTACCCGGCCGCGCGCGACGACGGCGCGGTCGGAATCGGCGTGGACCCGGTCAACGAACACATGTTCGTCACATACGAAAACCTCGACGGCACGGTCGGCGTGGTGGACGTCTACGATGCCACCGACGCCACCCCGCTCGGTCAGATCTCGCTCGTCGGCACCACCAACCTCGCGGGCATCGATGTGCACGCGGGACGCGGCGTCATGTACGTCGTCGACCGGTGCATGCCGACGATCTACACCTTCGACACCGACACCTTTCAGCCCATCGACGACTGGGATATGCCAACCAGCAGTTGCGCCTATGGCATCGACGTGATCGACGAGGAAGACCTGCTCTTCGTCGCGGACGCATCCAACACCGTGCACTGGTACGACATCGACACGCACGAAGAGGTCGGCAGCGCGACGTTGACCTATCCCTCGGCCTCGATCGCCGTCGATTACTCCGACGGCTACCCGGTCATCTACACGTCGTGCGTCGCGGGCGGATCGCCCACGCAGCCCCCGGGCGACGTGCCCTACCTCGTGAAATACGACACGAACACGAGTACGCAGACCACCTATTACCTCGGCGCGAGCCAGGCGGGACGCGGCATCGGCCTCGACGTCCTCAATCGCCGCGCGTACATCGCCGCGGGTGTGGTGGGCGGCCTCGCAAGCGGCACGATCCGCGTGGTGGACATGGACACCATGCAGGAGCTGTCGCGTTCGCAGCTTCCCGGCGGCTTCGGCAGCCCGTGGAGCCCGACGGACCTCGAAACCACCTGGATCGCCTTCGGCAGCAACATCCAGAAGACCTCTTCGACGCACCCCGACGGCGAGATCGAGATCGGCCAGCAGGTGATCTTCGAGATCGCGATCGAGAACCGCTACAGCCGGCCGATCCACAAACTGCCCTTCAAGGACGATTTCGATCCGGCGCACCTGACCTTTGTTTCAGCCAATCCCGCGCCGGACAACGTGGACACGGTGAACGGTCTCGTCGAGTGGAACGACCTGATTCCGTCGGTCGGTCACGACCTGGAGTTCGAAGAGGTCTACACGATCACTGTGACCTTCGAGGCCACTCCCCCCGAGTCGTGCGAGACGTGGGTGGACGGCACCAACACCGGCATCATGACCGGCGCCGAAAACGACCGCGGCGACGTGCTCGACGAGTCGTCGGGTTCGATGGCCTATCGCATCTGGTGCACCTGCCAGACCGACGAGGAATGCGACGACGGCGTGTGGTGCAACGGCACCGAATCGTGCGTCGACCGCGAGTGCGTTTCGACCGGCAACCCGTGCCCGGTCGACGACGGCCTCTATTGCAACGGCGCGGAGACGCTGGTGTGCGTGGAAGAAACGCAGGAGTGCGGACACGAGGGCGACCCGTGCGCCGACGACGGCAACCTGTGCAACGGTGTCGAGTCGTGCAACGAGGACGCGGACCAGTGCGAGAACACGGACGATCCGTGCGCGGACGACGGCGAGTTTTGCAACGGAGACGAGTTCTGCGACCCGACCAAGGTGGATTGCCAGCACACGGGCAACCCCTGCGACGAGGACGAGACGTGCAACGAGCCGACCGACGAATGCCTCGCCCCCGGCGAAGATCCGGGTTTGGACAAGGAACCCGGCGGCGATAAGGACGAGGACGCCGGATGGCCCGAGGGCCAGGTGACGGGCGGTTGCTGCGGCTGCGGCGACAACGGCAAGGACGAATAACGTAGCGACTTCGACGACGAGCCCGGGGCGAAGGTTCCGGGCTCGTTTCATTTCGCGGGCCGTGCCCGCGCGGGAGCGACAAAATGATGTTTGAGATGAATTTCGCGAAGCATGCGATGTGGCGATTGGTCTGGGTTGCGGCGCTCCTCGGCGTGCTGCTGGCGGGCTGCGGCGACGATGACGACGACGACTCCGGCACCGGAGACGACGACGGCGCGGACGACGACGATGATGACGATACCGGCGACGACGATTCGGCGGACGACGATACGATCGACGATGACGCCGATGACGATACCGGCGACGACGACACGGCGGATGACGATACGACGGACGATGACACGACGGACGACGATACGGCGGATGACGATACGACGGACGACGACACCGGCGACGACGACACGCAGGTCGCGTGCGAGGATCTCATCACGCCCGAGCTCATCGAACCAGAAGTGGAGGAGATTCCCGCCGGCACGTTCACGCAGGGCAGCCCCGAGGAGGAACTGGGCCACTCGATCCTGGAAGAGCAGCGTGAGGTGACCATCTCCAAGGCGTTTTACATGATGAAATACGAGGTCACGCAGTCTCTGTGGCTCGCCGTGATGGGCGAGATCAACCCCTATCAGGTGGAGTGCGGCGACAACTACCCCGTCAGCGTGGTGACGTGGATGGACGCGGTCGAATTCGCGAATCTGCTGTCGGTCGAGTACGGCTACACCGAGTGCTACGAGATCGGCGAAACGAGCGCGACGTGGGATCAGGACTGCACGGGCTTTCGCCTACCGACCGAGGCCGAGTGGGAGTACGCGGCGCGCGCGGGCACCGATACCGCCTTCTATAATGGCGACATCGTGGACCCCGGCTGCGCCGACGAGGGGCTGCTCGACATCGCGTGGTACTGCGGCGCGGGATACGCGGCGCACGAGGTTGGCCAGAAAGACGCCAACGCGTGGGGCCTGCACGACATGCTCGGAAACGTGTGGGAGTGGACCTTCGACGGCTACGATGCCGAGCCTTACAGCTACGATCCCGCCGGCCCCGTGACCGACCCCGTCGCGCCCGGAACGCTCGCGCGCATCTATCGCGGCGGATCGATGTATGCTTACGCGGCCAACTGTCGCGCGGCATATCGGCGGCTCGCGCTCTCGACGTACATGGACGAGGACAACGGCGTGCGCCTTGCGCGCAACAAGCCGGACTGAGGGATCGTTCCCCCGACCGCGCTTATCCTCTGCCGCGCCCGGCCAGGGCGAATACGCCGAGCAGGAGCGTCAGCGCGGCGTAGCCGATGACCGCCTGATACACGAGGCTCGCGTAGCCGATGTTGATGACGAGGGTCATGGCCCAGGTCGCCCCCGCCACCGACGAGAGCGTGGACAGGCCGTAGGTGACGGGCACCGCGTCGGCGCGGCCGGTGCGCGTCAGCTCGGTGACGACGTGCGGGTAAAAAAGCCCGAGCCCCGCGCCGACCGGCGCGAGAGCGAGCGCGGTGAGCAGGATCTTGAGCGGCAGCGGCATGCCGAGCCGCGCGTCGATCATCGCCTCCATCGCGTACAGTCCCGCGAAACTGATCCCCGCCATGACGAGGGGCATGACCTTCATCGGCAGCTTTGTACCGTATCGTCCGTAAAGCGTGGCCCCCGCGGCGTTGGTGAGCAGGAAGAGGCTGAGCAGCAGCGCCATGCTGTAGAGCGGGTTTTCCAGGAACAGATCGAGTTTACCGAGCAGCGCGATCTCGACGAGCATGTAGCAAAAGCCCGTGATGACCAGATAGAGCATCAGCGGCGCGGGCGGCATGGGCGCGCGCTTGAGGTACAGCGCGATCACGATGGCCACGAGTACCGCGCAAACGATCACGAGCGTGACGATCTTGATCCAGTTGCGATAAAACGCGCGGCTGTCGAGCTGCTTCTTGCTCGGAAACAGCGTGAATTTGTCGAAGTCGAGCTTCTCGATGTACGGGCGGTCGTCGGTGACGACGCTCGCCTTGGCGGGAATCGGGCTTTCGAGCCGCCGGCCCGCCTTGCCCGCGCGGTTTTTCACCCCCGGCGCATAGAGCAGGCTCTTGCCGTAGTACTCCTTCATGCCCGCGACCTCTTCGGGCGTGAACGGCGTCTTGGAGACGATCATGTCGAGGCACTTTCCGCCGCTGAACTTGACGATCATCGAGCGTTCTTCGAGGCTGCCGATGCCGCGCTCGGCGAAGAGCACCTTGAAGATGTCGACGAGGTGCTCGAGGGGCTGGCAACGGTAGACCATGATCGCGTCGTCGCGCATATGGTCGAGGTAGGACGCCATCGCCTCGTAGGTGTCGAGGTACTTGCGGCTGTGGCCCGACTTGTACTGCGACGTCGCCGCGTTGTTCGCCACGTAGATCACGTCGAATTGCGAGGGGTGCGTGTCGAGGTAGCGACGACCTTCCATGACCACCATGTCCACGTTGGGCCGATCGTAAAACTCCTGTATGCGGAAATCGGCCAACTCCGGCGTTTCGACCGCGAACTTCGTGACGAGCGGGTTGATCTCGACGCCGACGATGCTCTTTTGGCCCATGCCGCGCTCGTTGAACTCGATCATCTGCGCGCCGCACCCCGCGAACATGACGAGGATGTCGTCCGCCGCGCGGCCAATTTTTTCGGGAATCAGTACGTTTTTCATCACATTGCGCTCGCCGGCCTCGGGGTCGTATTGGCGGACGATGACGTTGCTCTCGGCGTTGTCGTGAATGATCTTGTATTCCGCGTCCGAGCCGTTGCCCACGCGCAGCAGCGAAACGCGCGAATACGCGTTCCAGCGGTGCGCGATCTCGGTCACCGCGGCGTCGGCTGTTTTCCCGATCGCCCGCGTGAGGTCGTAGCGACCCTCGAGCCACACCAGGCTCGGCCACACGAGCGCGCTCGCCAGCAGCAGCGCGGCGATCGTGCGTACCCTTGCCCCTCGCGTGGCGATGGCGACCAGCGCCGTGAGCGCGAACAGCCCCGCCGCGATGATGTGCGGCAGATCGATGACGTGGATCGCGAGCGGCGTAACGAAACACGCCGCCGCCGCGCCGGCCAGATCGATGCCGTAAAGCCGCCCGATGATCGCGCGGTTGCGCGCATAGAGCGTGGTCAGGATCTTGCCGACGAAAAAGAAGGGCGGCAGGAACATGCCGACGAAGATCAGGGTCTTGGCGACCTGCGTCGCACTGGCGAGGTTGCCCCGATAGGTGATGGGGAAGAGGCTCGAATAGATCGCGAACGCGCCGACGAACGCGGCGGCGGCGACGGCCGCGAGGGCGACCAGGTCGCGGCGGATGTCGATGTCCTCGGGCTTCGTCTTGCCGAGGTGTACGCGCAGGCTGCCGACCGCGAGGCCGAAGAGCGTGAGCGGAATCGCGATGAAGCTGTTCGCGTAGTTCAGGTAGAACACCGACATGCGCGAGAGCAACAGCTCGAACAGCAGCGTCGTGAACGACAAAATGAAAACAACGAGCAGCGTGCGGCGGGGCGAGTCGTCCGCGGACTCGGCGTGGGGATCGGCGGTCATGCGGTCCTCGAAAAATGGGGCGTTCGCTCGAAACGGCGCGGGAGACTAATCCCGCGCGCGCGAAATGCAATACCGCCCACAATGTAACCGACGGTTTCGCCGCGAAAATTCGTCGCTCCCGAGGCAAAGCAACGCATCATTCTTGACGCGCGTCATCGTCTATTGGACAATATTTCGCTTATTCCATGGGTGGATAACGGGCTCGACCGAGGTGACGCATGCGCGCGTTCGTACCGGCGATGAAGACGGCGTTGTTGGCGGCGATGCTGGTGGCGACGGCGCTCCTCGTCGCGGCGTGCGAGACGGGCGACGACGCGTGGCCGACCGAGCCGACCGATCTGAATCCCCCCGCCGACGAGCGCGAAGACGACGCGGCCGCGATCGCGGATGACGACGACCCGTCGCCCAACCTCGACCAGTGGCCGAACTGCACGCTCGTCGCGCGAAGTGGCGAGGGCTACTTGGAAATGTGCAACGGCGTGCGCGTGCTGCACGTGTCGGGCTCGCCCTACGAGATGGGCTACCAGATGGGCGAGCTTTTGCGCGAGCCCGTAACCGAGATCATCCACCTCGTGCGCAACTACATCGACCCGTGGGGCGCGGTGTGGCGGCTGCTGCAAAACGTGCCGGTCAATCTGGAGCCGAGCATCCGGCCCGAGTTCGCCGAGGAGATGCGCGGGTTGGTGGACGGCCTGAACAACGACGTGACGTATGAAGAGATCGTCGCGGGCAACTGCCTGGGTGACATCTTCGGCGCGATCCGCGCGTTCATGGACAACTACCTCGACGTGGAGTTCTGCTCGCTCACCGCGTCGTGGGGCGACGCCACCGCCGACGGCGAACTGATCGCCACGCGCAACTTCGACTACATGAACCTCTTTTCCCGCTTCAACTACGTCGCCATCGTCAACCCCGACGAGGGCCACGCCTTTGTCCACACCGGCATCACGGGCCTCATCGGCACGCACGTCGGCATGAGCGACATCGGCCTCACCGGCGCGCTGGCCTACAACTCGTCGTACGACTCCGACATGCGCGGCGTGCCCATGCTCCTGCTGCTGCGCGAGGCGATCCAGTATAGCGACAGCGTCGAGGACGCGCTGGATGTCATCCGCGCCAACGACCGCACCATGGGCCTCAACTACATGTTCACCGATGGCTTCACGAAGCAGGCCGAGGTGATCGAGGTGTCGGGCGGCAAGAGCGCGCTGCGCACCGGCGACACGGGCGATTTCGTCATTGCGACCAACCACTACGTCGCGCCCGAGATGATCGCCGAGCAAAAGGGCTACGAGCCCGAACACACCACGCAGTGCCGCTACCACCGGCTCAACCAGCTTTTTGAGCAGCACTACGGCGAAATCGACCTCGCGCTCGCGGGCCAGATCGTGCGCGACCACTTCGACCCGACGATCAACGCCATCCGCCCGTGGCGCACCACCGTCTGCCGCCACGACGACCTGGAATACACCCCCGGCACGATCATGGCCGACTTCGTCTCGACGACGACGCCGTCCGTCATCATGAAGCCCGTCGACGGCGAATACTGCACCACCGTCACGCGCCACGCGTGTGAAATGCCGTACCTGTGCCTGCATCCATTTAATTAGGGACAGTCACCTATTTTTTATTAGGGACAGTCACTTGTTTTCGCGCCTGATTCGGCCCGGATGTTGACGGCGCGCCGAATTGTCCGTTGAGTATCAGCTGACGCCGCCGGAAAAAACCGGTGACTGTCCCTCATTAGGAATCATGCACCGCCGCGAATTCGAAATCGTCGCCACCGGCGAGGAGCTGCTGCTCGGCATGACCACCGACAGCAACTCGACGTTCATCGCCCAGCGCGCCGCCTCGGTCGGCTGGTCGCTCGCGCGCATCACCGTCGTGGGCGACGCCGAGGACCGCATCGCCGACGCCCTGCGCGAGGCCCTCGCGCGACGCAAGATCGTCGTCGTCACCGGCGGCCTCGGCCCCACCGAGGACGACCGCACCCGCTACGCCGCCGCCCGCGTCTTCGAGCGCCCCATCGTCACCAGCAATCCGTCGCTCGAGCGCCTGCGCGAGTTCTGGACCCGCCGCGGCCGCCCCATGCCCGAATCGAACGTGCGTCAGGCGCAGTTCCCCGAGGGCGCGCAGATCTGGCCCAACCCCGTCGGCACCGCGGACGGCTTCCGCTGCTCGGACCCCGAACGCGGCGAGGCCGTGTTCGTGCCCGGCGTGCCGCGCGAGGCCCGCGAACTGTGCGAGCGCTACATCCTGCCCTGGCTCGCGGGCATGGCAGACGGCACGCACGTCGCGCAGCACCAGGTGCGTCTGTTCGGTCTCGCCGAATCCGAAATCGCGCAGACGCTGGGCGACTGGCCGCCGCCGGACAGCGGCGTCATGCTCATCTACGGCCCCGAGTTTCCCGAGATCAAACTCACCCTCGCGGCGTCGGCCCCGTCCGCCGATATCGCGCAGGCCCGCGTGGCCGAGGCGCGCGACGCGCTTCGCGCCCAGCTCGGCCCGCACATCTTCAGCGAAGACGGTCGCGACCTGCCCGCCACCGTCGCCCACTGGCTCACGCAGTCCCGCCGCACGCTGGCGCTGGCCGAAAGCTGCACGGGCGGCCTGATCGCCAAGCTGCTCACCGATGTGCCCGGCGCGTCGGCGTTTTTACGCGAGGGGTGCGTGACGTATTCCAACGAATCGAAAATCGCGCGGCTCGGCGTGCGGCCCGAAACGATCGCGACGCACGGCGCGGTGTCGGCCGCGTGCGCGATGGAGATGGCCGAGGGCGCGCTGCGCACATCGGGCGCGGACCTCGCCCTCGCCGTCACGGGCGTCGCGGGGCCCGACGGCGGCACGGTGGACAAGCCCGTGGGCACCATCCACGTGGCCCTCGCCGAAACCGGCCGCGACACGCAGCACGCGCACCAGGTCTTCCGCGCGGGCCGCGACTGGGTCCGCCGCTTGACGGCGCACTACGCGCTGAACATGCTGCGGCGGCGCGTGATTGAGCTGGGGTAGAAGCGGTGGGGATTTGCGCGCGGTATCGTTGACCAACGACCAACGACCAACGACCAACGACCAACGACCAACGACCAACGACCAACGACCAACGACCACTCTCGAGCGCGAGAAGCGCGCGGAGCGGAGGGATCCCTTTGCGTGTGGAATAGGAAGGGATTTCTCGGTAAAAGTTCGTCACAGCTTCGCAACCGAGACGGCAGGGAATCACCCTTCAGCCAAGGAGATCATTCCATGACAAATGCGATGAGCACACTCGGGAGCAGCACGCTTCGCGTTGGCCGGGTCGGCCTGGGCTGCATGGGGATGTCGGATTTTTACAGCGGAGCGCTGGACGAGGCGGGGCACATCCGGACCCTGCACGCGGCCGTCGACCTGGGCATCAACTTCTTCGACACCGCCGACATGTACGGCGTCGGGCGCAATGAGGAACTGCTCTGCAAAGCCTTCTCGGATCGCCGGGACAAGGTGACCGTGGCGACGAAGTTCGGTGTTCGGCGGGGACCGAACGGGGAATGGCTGGGGATCAGCGGCCGGCCCGAGTACGTGAAGGAAGCCTGCGAGAAAAGCCTGAAGCGTCTCGGCGTAGAGGCCATCGACCTTTATTACCAACACCGTCCGGACCCGAACGTTCCCGTGGAGGAAAGCGTCGGCGCGATGAAGGAACTGGTGGACGAGGGCAAAGTGCGCTTCATCGGCGTGAGTGAATTCTCCGCCGAGCAGATCCGCGCCGCGCACGCCGTTCATCCCATCGCCGCGTTGCAGACCGAATACTCGCTCTGGACGCGCATGGTGGAAGAGGACGGAGTTCTGGACACCTGCCGCGACCTGGGCATCGCCTTCGTCGCCTATTCACCGCTGGGCCGCGGTTTTCTCACGGGCGCGATTCCCAACCGGGAGGCCCTCGCCGCCGACGACTGGAGACGCGAAAATCCGCGTTTCAGCGACGAGGCGCTCGCGGCGAATGCGTGTTTCGTGGAATTGATCCGGGACATCGCCGCGCAAAAAGGCGCGACCCCGGCGCAGGTGGCATTGGCCTGGGTGATGGCGCGAGGCGAAGACATCTTTACGATCCCCGGCACGCGCCGCATCGAACGCCTGCAAGAAAACCTCGGCGCGCTGAGCGTTCGATTCACCCCTGAAGAACTGGCTCAAATCCAAAGCCGGTTACCGCAAGAGACGGCCGGGTCGCGGTACTGACCGCTACCGTTACCCGATCGCAAAGACGATTCGTCCGCCGCAGGGCCGCGACGGGGTACGTCGTTCGACGGCGCACTACGCGCTGAACATGCTCAGGCGGCGGGTGATTGAGTAAGGGTAGGACGCGCGATTCGCACTTGGCGATCGTCATTTCGACCGTAGCGAAGCAGAGCAGAGAAACCCCTTCCACTCGCCCTCACCATCGTGTATTCTTGTTCCAACTCAGCAGCGGGCTCGGCGGTGAGCGAAGGCCGATTAAGAGCTAGGTGTCCTCGGAGGTGCCGTGCGTGTCCTGTAAACCATCAGACCGCAACTGCGTTAGACTGGCTGACAAAAGGGTTGTCGCCGGTTTCGCGAGTGAGGGTGCTATTGCATTAATAAATACGAGAGAACGCAGTGCGCTGCCGCGATTATGCGACGCTGCGGAGATTCCACAACTCAAACATGTTAGTATTCGCATTAAGGTTCTATATGCGCGGCATTAAGACGGAGGAGATAAGAGATGACGAATTCTGCGAGTGCCCCAGCGACCAAGATCGAACACAAAGCGCCATTTTTCGACAGCCAGACTGTAGAAACATCGAATGAATATGTTGCGTGGATTGACGCTCTCGGAACCAAATCTGCACTTATGGTTTCCCACGCGCGAGCAACGAACTTCGTGATGAAAGTTCATGCTGCGACCCTTGACGCCAAGCCTGGATCAGAACTCGCTTTGTTCCCCATGAACGATGGTGTGTTCGTAAAATCGAAAAATTGGAATGATCTTCATAAATTTCTAATTCGTCTGTTTCGCATCCTCGCAGTTACTTTTAGTAAAGAAGAAAACCACCGGCACCAATTTTTGGTGCGCGGGGCAGTGGCATTTGGTTCACTGAGCGTCGGAACGCAACTAACCGGCAAGAATAAATCTCTCATAAAAAATGAAGAGTATATTAAAGGCGTTATTCTTGGCATGCCACTTGCGCAAGCGGTCGAAGCGGAGAGAAACGCCCCCCCATTCGGAATTATTATTCATGAGTCCGCAAGGGCTTTTGCTCCGGCGGGCGAGAAGCCACTGTGTTTTGTTCTATGGCGTTGGTGGAATGAGCATAAGCCTGACGATGTGGTTAATAAGTTGAAGTTAGAACTAACGGAGTATTTCAAGTGGGCTGAAAGGAATTCCACTGAATTGCAGTACCCAGCAGATTCTCGGCAAAAGCATTTCGCATCTATTCAGGAGTACTTCAACATTTAAAAGAAAAAGGTTTTGAAAGATTTTTAGGTTTACCTTAGGCGTGGAATAGGAAAGTGTATAATTCGAGAGGGATTATACAGGGAGTATGAATTTTCGTGACGAATCGAGATACCAGGCGGGGACCCGAGCGCAAAGGTTTCGGAGACACATGCGATCTCTAATTCAAGGAGTTGAACCCGTGCGATCGAAATTTTTCTCTTCTATGCTGGTCGGTCTCGTCGCTTTCGTTTCAACAGCCAACGCCGGGGAATTTCCGACTTTCATTGCCGTGCCAACATCGAGTGGCGCCGCAGCACAATTTTGCCCTGTTGGCGATAGCGGCCAAGTCAACACGCCTCAAGGCACTACATTAACGTTATACAGCCATGGCAAAGTTGTTGACTCTCTCATCGTAACGAATCTTGACGATAAGTGTGCGGGGTATGTGTGTGATTCCTGTGTAATTACGAGTAAAAAGACAAGCGTTGCAAACGGTCTCTACTTGGCGTTTCTGAAGCAAAGTCCAGACATTTCAGAGTATTCTGAAAGATTTTCTAATCAAAATGAACTCGAAGCAAGAATTGACAAGTTGGTAAAATCCAGTCCTGCATATAAAAATGTCATGATGCAGAAGGCAAAAACAATATTTAAAGACGGGGATCGTGTTTATGGTATCGTTTTCTACTACGGAAAGGAATCCGGCACGAAAGAAAAGCCAAGGGTTGACAGTATGTTATTTATTGTTGCCGATTTATCTGGAGAGCCAAAAATTGTAAGTCAAAAATGCGATGTTGTGGAAATATGGGAAGAAGAGGAAGCTCGGGACTACGCGAGGTCCACAGTCAAGTTTGACGTCTTTAAAATGAATGGAAAGCTATTTGTGGCGTTTCTTGAATATGATCCACTCTTTCAGGACGCTAAAGCAATTGTGAAGACATTGCCTGGTCTGCTTGCGTCGCCTGAATTTCTAAGATAGTGACTGACTAACTAGGCACAGTGCATTGCCCAGATGATATCACTCCTGTGGAGCTTCACGGATTTCTGGCGACACAATACCTAACCGCAACCGATTTCTCTTGCCTTCGGTGTCAACCAGCATGAGACAGACCCTTCACCTCGCTCGGGACAATTGAGATAACGCCCGCAACAAGCTCTCTCAGCGTAAATGCGTCGCCCCTGAATTATTCCCTTTACGCGACGGCTAACGCGAGCCGTCGCGTTCGCGGGACG
>CAZPJD010000071.1:0-13174 GCA_964586775.1 uncultured bacterium
TCGTCTCCGTTGCGAACGGTGAGAATGGGCTGCGTGGGCGCGATGTTGTAGCGCGGGACGTATTCGGGCGCGGCCTTCCAGTCTTCCCAATCGGCCTCGTACATCTCGGCCAGCGACTTGGGCGCCATGTTGAGCGCGTAACGACCGCACATCGATCAGCCCTTTTCGCGACGAACGCCGATGACGGTGTCGCCGCGCTCGAGACGAAATCGCTCGCGCGCGGATCCCTCGCGCACCGCCAGCTCGTAGAATCCCTCGCTGCCCACCAGCCACACGGCCTCGCCGCGACGCACGTCGGCATAGGTGCGCCCGATGGCCGGCGCTCCCGCATCGCTCCCCGACACGAGGTCGCGGCCCGGAACGTGGAACGCATCCGGGTGCCGGTCGAAGTCGCCGGGGCACAGATTGGTGATCGCGTTGCCGAAGCGATCGAAGTGCATCACGCGCCCGCGCACGCCGCTCGCGCCGCGCGACTTTTCCCACTCCGGCAGACGCACGGGATCGGCCAACACCGGTCCGAGCGAAAGCGGGTCCTCGCCCGCGGCGATGCGCGCAGCAATGGGGGCGAAGAGGTCGCGGCCGTGGAACGTGGCCGACGCCTCGGGCGACGCGCTGATCTCGACGGCCGACGCGTCCTCGCCGAGCGCGGAGGTGAACAGGCCGTTGTCGGGTCCGACGAAGATGTGCCCGCCCGACACCAGCACCATCGCGCGCCGCGCCGACCCCACGCCGGGATCGACGACGCCCAGGTGAATCGTGCCCGCGGGGAAACGCCGCGCCGCCGTGCCCAGCACGTATGCGCCGCCGCGCACGTCCTGCGGCTCGATCTGGTGCGTGATGTCCACGAACACAATATCGGAGCAGATCGTGAGCATGACGCCCTTCATCGCGGCGACGTAGCCGTCGGCGAGTCCGAAGTCGGTCGTGAGCGTCACGATGCGCGGCATGGTCACTTGTACGTGTATTCGGTCTTGAAGTACGACACGTCGTCCGTCTGCGGCGTCACCACCGAGAACCTTCCCGCCCCGCACGGCGCGAGTTCCAGCGGGTCGATGAAGGTCGATTCCGCGCGCACGAAGCGGTCCTGCGTGTCGAAGAAACTGACTTTCAACTTGACGTACGAGATCGAGCGTTTGAAGCCGTTGGTGAGCGACCCCTCGACGTGCAGGTTGCCCGATTTGACGTAGTAATTCGTCTCCACCAGTGGCTCCTCGTTCTCGCACTTGGGTTTCGCCGGAGCCGAGGTCGCGTCGGGCACGAATACCCCCTTCACCGTCGTCTTGCGAAATGGCTCGGGGATCTGGTTGAAATTGTTGGTGTAGTGCTGCCGCCCCTCGTCGTCGGTCCACTGGAAGATCACCACCGACTGCGCGTACGCGGACACGGCCGCGAGCATCAGCGCGGACACCGTCGCGAGCGCGATGGCGATTCCGAGGGGTTTCACAGTGTTCCTCTGGTCGGCGAAAGAAGACAGCCCAATACCCCGGTCTGGCGATCATGACCGGCGGTCCACGTTAACACCCGGTCGCCGCGCGAACAAGCCCGACGGCCCTAAAACCCCGCAATCACGGGGGATTATGCTGTTCACGCACATCCCGGGAGCGCCGCGGACGCGCCGATTTCCGGCGCCCCCATCCCATGGACGTCCATCCTCGCCTCGTATTGCCAACGACGACGCGACGGGCGCACGGGCAACTTGTCATCCCGCTTCGCTTCGTATTAACTAGGGCGGCCACGGCGGTCGGATGGATCTTGCGGCAATCGGGATGGCCGGCCGACGCGGCATGCTGTCGTGTTTTGACTTCGATCCGAAAATGACCTAATCAGAACGCCGATTTCGACGAGCCTCGTCGTGGGCACCACGTGGGTAAGTTGGAAAAGGGGCTCGATTCATGACGCAGTTCCGCGCCGCAACGCCTGGGGCGATCGCGAAGTACCTGCTCGCGCACCGGCAGCGCGTCAAAATCTCGTTCTGGCTGGGCGCGGGCGCGTCCACCTCCAGCGGTATCGCCGGCGCCGACGACCTCGCCGCGGCCATTCACGCGCGCTTTCCGTATTTGCCCGAAGAGCCCGACAACCGCGTCGATTCGCCTTACGCGCAGGCCTTCAACCGGCTGCGCCCGTTTTCGCAGCGCACCTTTCTGAACGAAACCAACGACGGCGCGCGCACGATCAACTGGACCCATTTGTTGCTCACGCAACTCGTCAAGACCGGCTGGGTCAATCTGATTCTCACGTCGAACTTCGACACGCTGCCGTTGCGTTCCGCGCACTACCTTCACGACATGAAGCCGCGCTTCGTCGATCTCGCGCGCGACGTGAAGTCGAGCGCCGAAGGTCTCGAGCCCGGCACGGTGGTTTACCTCAACGGCATGGCCGACAACCACGCGCCCGCGAGCGAAGAGAGCCTGACCCGGCACGACGCCGTAATCCTGCAGATGCTCTACCGCGCGGCGCTCGACTCCGTCGTCATCGTGCTCGGATACTCGGGCCGACGCGATCCGCTCTTCGATCGCCTCGCGCGCATGCCCGAGGCGGGCAACGGGCTGTTCTGGATCACGCGCGACCCCGAGCCCGACGCGCACGTGCGCGACGAGATTCTGGGCACCGGTCGATACGCCGATTTCCTCGGCCGCACCGACGCCGACCGTTTCATGGCCGAGCTCGTGCTCGCGGGGATGGGCCTGCCCGATCCCGAGCCGCTCGCCGACCGCGAACGTTACTGGGCAGATCATGTCGCGCAGATCGATGTGCGCCCGATCGGCACCAACGGCGCCGCGCCGCCGTGGACGCCTCCCGCTCCGGCGACGCCGGTCGCCCCGCCGGCCGTATCCCCGTCTTCCGCCGCCGATGCCACCTTTGAAGAAACGGCCTCGACGGTCGATGTGGCCGAGGCCGATCTCATCGCCGATGCGCGCGTGCACGAGGATCTCGCGGCGAAGGCCCAAGAGCCCGCGGTCGAGCCCGTGGTCGAGTCCGCGACGATCGAGCCGGAGGTCGACGAGCCCGCGCCTTCGGAAATCCTCGAGGCCGAGGCGACCTTCGCGCAGGCCGCCGCTTCCGTGCTCGACGTCGAGCCGGTCGAGGCACCCGCGGATGTTGTCGAGGCGGAGGACGTGTACGAGCCGACCAACGGATTCCATGCCGACGAGATGATCGGCCAGGCGCAGGAAGCGCTCGTCATGGGCGACACGCAGACCATGCTCGATGTCGCGCTCAAGGCGTATGAGATGGAAGTCGCGGACGCCTTCGACGAGCTCACCGAGACGCTGCTCGAATACGGCCGCGAACTCTTCGGCCGCGAGAACCTGAACGACGCCAAGCGCGTGCTCGAGATGGCGGTGCAGCTCTCGCCCGATCGGCCCGAGCCCTACCGCGCGCTCGCCGATCTGGCGCGGCGGATGGGCGATCACGCCGCCGCGCGGGCGCTCGACGAAAAGGCGCGCGAACGTAACGGCTCATGAGCGGCCCGGCGAACGCGAACGGCACGCCGGTCATTCAGATGATCGACGTGCAAAAGGCGTTCGGCCCCCACAAGGTCCTGCAGGGCGTCAACCTCACCTGCGTCAAAAATCAAATCACGATCCTCATCGGCCGATCGGGTAGCGGAAAGTCCGTCACGCTCAAACACCTGATCGGCCTGCTCTTGCCCGACGCCGGGAAGGTGCTCATCGACGGCGTGGATATGACGCAGCTCGGCCCGGTCGAGCTCAACGACATGCGCCGCAAGTTCGGCATGCTCTTTCAGGACGGCGCGCTCTTCGACTCGATGACCGTGGGCGAGAACGTCGCGTTCCCCATCAAGGAGACGCGCAGGTTTACCAAGGCCGAGGTCTCCGAAAAGGTGCGCGAGGCGCTGGCCGAGGTCGGATTGCACGGCGTCGAGCACAAGATGCCGTCGGAGCTGTCGGGAGGCATGCGTAAACGCGCGGCGCTGGCGCGGGCGATCGTGCTCGGCCCCGACATCATGCTCTATGACGAGCCGACGACCGGCCTCGATCCCATCATGACCGACTCGATCCACCGCCTCATCAAGAGCACCAAAGAACACCTGGGCCACACGAGCTTCATCATCAGCCATGACATTTCGGCCGCGATGAAGATCGCCGACCAGATGGCCGTGCTCTACGAGGGGCGCATCATCGCCACCGGCCCGCCCGACGAGATCCGCCGCCACGAGCACCCTTTCATCCAGGCGTTCCTCGCGGGCGAGCACGCCGGATTCGACGATCAGGCGTGACGCGATGACGCCCGTGTCCGGTGCGTTCGCCGAGGCGAACACCTCGCCCGAATCCTCGCCGTCGCTCGAACGCGCGCGCGAACTGCACCGCTCGTCGGTCGTCGCCGATCTGCACATCGACATCCTGCTCACGCACGACCTGCTCGGCTACGACATCGCCAAGCGCCACCGCAACGTGGTGCCGCGCGCGCCGCTGGTGTGGCAGGCCGATCTGCCGCGCTTTCGCGACGCGGGTATCGACATCCAGGGGCTCGGCCTCGTGTGTTCGCCGCTGTCGTCGCCGCGCCAGCGCGCGGGCAAGATCCGCCGCCAACTCGAATACCTGCACCGCGTTTGCGACACACACCCCGGCGAAATCCACGTGATCCGCGACCGCGCCTCGCTGCGCGATGGGCTCGCCGCCGGGCGCATCGGCGCGTTCTGCGGAATCGAGGGAGCGCACGCGCTGGGCGGGCGGATCGAACTGCTCCCGATGTTTCACGAGCTGGGCGTGCGTTACATGACCTTTGCGCACTTCTCGGGCAACGAGGCGTGCGAGTGCGCGATGGGCCTCGGCTCGCGATCGGGACGCGACAAGGGTCTGACCGATTTCGGCCGCGCGCTGCTGGCCGAGTGCGAGCGCCTTGGCATCGTCGTCGATCTCGCGCACGTCAACAAACGCGGCTTCATGGAGGCGTGCGCCATCGCGCAAAAACCCGTCATCGTCAGCCACACGGGTGTGACGGGCGTGAAAAACATCTGGCGCAACATCGACGACGAACAGATCGAGGCGGTGGCGAAAAACGGCGGCGTGATCGGCGTGATCTTCGGACCGCAGTTCACGGGGCGCACGGTGTTCGACGATCTTTGGTGCGTGGCCCGGCATATTTTGCATATCGTGCGCGTCGCGGGGGCCGATCACGCGGCCTACGGGTCCGATATCGACGGCTGGCTATGGACGATGCCCGCGGGGATGCGCGGCATCGACGACCTGCCCCGGCTCACGGCGTTGCTCCTCGACGCGGGGCTCGACGAGTCCGACGTGAAGAAGATCATCGGCGGCAACGTGGCGCGCGTGGTGGAATGCGCGTTGACGTAATCTACGTCACAAAGTTCGAGTTCACGTCCCGGCGAAATCCGATCGCAATTGACCGCCGATTTCGGAACGTGAAATAGTTTTCGCTCAATTTGCTTGCCGTTCGAGGTGTCGCGATGGCCGATCACGTCCGGTTGTTTCTTCTGGCTCTTGCGTGTTTTATCGCGGCGTTCGCGTTCGTTTCGTGCGGCGGGGATGACGACGAATCCGATGTGGCGGACGACGACGCGAACGACGACGACACCGACGACGACGCGGATGATGATGTCGTGGACGAGTCCGTCTGGACGGATGACGCGACGGGGCTGGGCTGGCAGAACGGCACGGGCGTGGGCGCGGATCAGATGTCGTTTGATGCGGCAAGCGCGTATTGCGACGAACTGACCTGGGCCGGTTTCGATGATTGGCGATTGCCGACGATCGGCGAGCTGCGAAGCCTGATTCGCGGACACGCCGATACGCAGCCCAGCGGGGCGTGCCAGGTGCGCGACGACTGCACCAACTCGAAGTGCTGGACGGTTCGCTGCGGCGGCGGTGCGGATTCGGCCGGACCCGGCGGCGGCGGAGCGTATTGGCCCGAGGAATTGACGGGAGAGATCGACCTCTACTGGTCTTCCACGCCGGTCGCCGACGAGGCCAACCAGTGGTGGCCCGTCTATTTCCGATTCGGCGCAATCTATGTCGAACCCATCGCCGTGTACCGCACGCGGTGCGTGCGCGGCGCGGGCTCCGGCGTCACGGACGACACGGGCGAGGCATTCAAGGTCGGCCACTACATCATGCGCGATCTCGAGTTCACGCCGGTGGAGAACGCGACGTGCAGGATCGTGGCGCTCGACGGCGAAGCGCTGGACGAGGCTTATGTCGTCAACAGCGGCTCGACTGGATACTGCGAGGCGATCTTCAACTTTCCGAGCGCGACCCACTCGATGGACGTCTCGGCGCCCGGCTATCTCGACATGCACGTCGTCAACCTGCCGACTCTACCTTGGGACGAGGACGGCGCGGCGCCGGTCTGGGCCGACGTCCTGCTCGACGACGATTTGCTGGCCGAGCGCGCCGACGCGGCGGGCGTGACGCCCGACCCGTCGAAGGGCATCGTGTGGGGCACGGCGCACTGGCTTTCGGACGCCGAGGTGTTCGATCCGACCTGGGACCAAATGGTCGGCTGCGCGACAGTCGCTCCGGATGCCGGTTTGTTCTATGCCGACGCGGATGCCATTCCGGACCCCGCGCTGACGCAGACGGGGACGGACATCGCCGGGTGGTACGTTTTCAACGTCGAACCGGGCACGGTGGAATACACCGCGACGGCGGACGGCAACGCGGAATCGACGGGCGAGGCGACGGTGTATCCGAACGCGCTCACCATCGTGATGTCAAAATACCGCGCGCCCGAGTATCCCGAAAACCCCATGCCGGACGGGTGTTTGTGAGCGGCCCTCACCCCCGGCCCCTCTCCCGCCCGGCGGGAGAGGGGAGTTTCGTCAGCGGGTTCCAACGTCTTTTTGGAGATCGATGATGAGCCGGAAACACCCCGTTCTGTGTCTGTTGATGACCCTCGCGTTCGGGCTCGCGACCTTCGCCTGCGCCGGCGGGGACGATGACGACGACGAATCGGCCGGCGACGACGACGCGGACGACGACACGTCGGGCGAAGAGGTCTGGACCGATCCGGACACCGCTCTCGGCTGGCAGAACGGGGAAACCGTCGGGAACGAATCGATGATCGCGGCGGATGCCGCGACCTACTGCGACGCCCTGACGTGGGCGGGCTTCGACGACTGGCGGCTGCCGACGATCGGTGAGCTGCGCGGGCTCGTGCGCGGCTGCGAGGAAACGGCGGCCGGCGGATCGTGCCAGGTGCGCGACGACTGCACGGCGCTCGATTGCTGGACGGTGAACTGCGACGGCTGCTCTTCGGGCGCCGGCCTCGGCGCGGACGGCGCATACGTGAGCGACGAACTCAAAGGGCAGCTCGCGGGACACTGGTCCACGACGGACGTCTCCGGGCTCGACAGCGCCACATGGACGGCGGACTTTCAGACCGCGCAGGTCGATTTCAACGACCAGTCCGAACGCACCGCGCGTTGCGTGCGCGGCGCGGGCTCCGGAATCACGGACGAAACGGGAGAGGCCTATCGCGTGTCGGTGGTGGTGTTCGTCGGTACGTTGACCCCGGGCGATCCATCCCCGCTGCAGGGCGCGCATTGCGAGCTGATCGACCTCGACGGCGAAGCGCCCGCCGAGCCCGTGACGGTGAAGACGGACGAGTACGGATGGTGCGCCATGGCGTTCAACCAGCCCTTTGACACGTACTCGGTCAAGCTGACCGCCTCGGGCTTTCAGGACACCTACGTTTATCATTACCCGCGATTCAACAAGGACGCCGACGGCAACCACTGGGGCTGGATCACGACGATGCAGACGGCGGAGGTGACGGCCGGGTTCATGGACCTCGTGGGCCTCAGTCCCGAAAGCGGAACGGGCATCGTTTCCGGAAGAGTCCAATGGGCGCCCGCAACACCCAGCCCCAGCGTTGGCGCCCAGTGGGTGGGATGCGCGGAGGTCTCGCCGGTGGTGGACGACTTTTATTACGTGGATGCGGTCGGCGAGCTCACGAACGCCGTGACCTCGACGACGCCCGCGAACGCGGCGTTCTGCGCATTCAATCAGGATCCCGGCGCGATGGAATTCACGGCGACGGTGGACGACCTGATCGAATCCACGGGCGAATTCGAGGTGCATCCCGACGCCTGGGTGAACGTGATGATCGTCTATCCCGATTCCGAATATCCGGAAAATCCCACGCCCGATTCGTGCGTGTGACGCGCGTCCCTCGCGACGGCGGCGAACTCCCCGTTCGCGCGGGGCCGCCGCCGATTGCGTTTTGGGGGTCCGTGTCGTAGAAAATCCCCACCGTAACGCGGCCTTGGGAGATCCATGCGAAAACTCACGACGGAGACGAAGGTCGGCATCTTCTTTGTCGCCGTCTTTCTGCTCATCGCATGGATTTCGACGCGCCTCGGCGACTACGCCATCGGCGAAAAATACCCGCTCAAGTATTCGGCGCGCTTCCCCACCGCGGCGGGCATCCAGAAAGACACCAAGGTCTATCTCGCGGGCATCAAGATCGGCGTGGTTGAGGACACGCGGCTCGACGGCGGCAAGGCGCTGGTCGCGATGAAGATCACCGCCGATGCGAAGATCCCCGACGACAGCCGCATCTCGATCGCGAGCCACGGATTCCTCGGCCAGAAGTACATCGAGATTCTGCCCGGCGCGAGCACGCGACTTCTGGAATCGGGCAAGGAGTTCGAGAACGTCGACGACTCGGGCGACCTGGCCGCGCTGACCGGCAACCTCAACGACGTGGCCGAGGACATCAAAGCGGTCACGACGAACCTGCGCGAGGTCTTCGGCGGCGAAGAGGGGCAAGAAGGCATTCGCGACGTCTTCATCTCGCTCAACACGATCACCACGTCGCTCGCCGACACCCTCGAGGCCAATCAGGATCGCATGGATGCGATCATGGCCAACGTCGAGACCTTTTCGGGCAACCTGTCGTATGTGACGACGAAAAACCGCGAGGAGATGTCGCGCACCATCGCCGCGCTGCCCGCGATCGCCGAGAACCTCAAGGAGATCAGCGGTCACCTCGCCACGGTGATGTCAAGCAACCGTGAGGACATCTCGGCGACGCTCGAAAATCTGGTGGGGGTGACCGAAAACCTTTCGCGCAGCCTCGAGGCCTTCGCCAACGTCGCGCAAAAGATCGACGACGGACAGGGCACGCTGGGTAAGCTCGTCAACGACGACGAGACGATCACCTCGCTCAACGAAGCCGTGAGCGGCATCAACGACTACGTGCAGCGGCTCACGCGTCTCGAGATGGAGTTCAAATACCGCGGCGAGTACCACATCGAGCAGCAGGAGGCGAAGAGCTTTTTCGCGCTCAACATCCGGCCCAATTTCGACAAGGTCTATATGCTCGCCCTCGTCGATTCGCCCAAGGGACGCACCCGCACCACCGAGATCGAGACGACCACGGTGGAAAACCCCGGCGCGGCGGACGAGGACACGTCGGTCAAGAACGAGACGCGGCGCGTGACGAGCGACGAGCTGCTCATCAGCGCGCAGTTCGGCAAGCGGTGGCACGATTTCCTGTTCCGCGGCGGCATCATCGAATCCAAGGGCGGCGTCGGCGTCGAGTATTTCCTGTTCAAGGACCACCTCGACATCGCGTTCGAGGCGTCGGACTTCTCCAAGGACAACAACCCGCGCCTGAAGACCTGGCTCGACGTCATGTTTCTCGATCACTTCTTCGTGACGGCGGGTGTGGACGACTTCATCAACAAGTACGACGATCCGCGCTGGTTCCTGGGCGCGGGGCTCTACTTCAACGACCGCGACCTGTCGATCCTCGCGTCGCGCCTGCCCACGGGCGGAGGCGTGCCTTAAACCGAAGGCGGCGATCCCATCGCCGCGCGCATTCCGCGTGACGCGTTTCATTGTTGCATCGGCGACAGATCTTCAGTCGCCCCCGGACAATTCGCCTTCACCCCGCGCCCCTCGCACATCCCCTTCACCCCAACGGTCATGCCTGAAGTGCGAGTTGGGCACGCGCCATCGAAAACCGTTGAAGTGACGGGATTAAAAAATATCCGAATGCCCATGACTCACGATCTTGCCGCGCGGCGCGCACGGTGTAACGTGACCCCATGGCCTTTGACGACGAACCCGAACCCGACCTGCCGCGCCTCGAACACGAGCCCCGGCTGGCCGAACGCATCCGCGACCGCCGCCCCGAACGCAAGCCGCGTTCACCGGTCGTGATGATCGCAGTCAATCTCGCGCTGCTCGCGTTCCTCGCGGTGATCGTTCGTTACGTCATCATGCCCGACCTGCTTCATGAGGCCGCAAAACCGACCGCCCCGGCGTCGCCCGACGTTTCCGATCTCGTCGCGATTGAGGACGGTTTCGCCGTGATCCGCGCAACCGGCGCGCGGATCGCCCTGGCCCCTCCCGAGGGGGTGTCGCGCATCGTCTTCGTCGGCGACTGGGCCGCCGCGCTCGGCAAGCCCGACCGCGCTCGCGCGCTCGACGGCGTGTCGGTGCTGATGAACGCGGTGCTGGGCGGGCGCGCGCTCGACATCGTCATCATCGACGCACCGGCGTTCACGCTCGACGACGTGGCGCGGCTCGCGGGTTTTTCCGCGAGTCTGCGTCCGTCGCTCGTTGCGCTCGTGCCCGCCGCGACGGCGGAAGCGCCCGGCATGGACGCCTCTGCGGCCCTTCGGGCGGCGCTTGAGGTTCTCGCAGCCCGGGAAGTCCCCGTCGCCGTGTGGGGACACGCGCCGAAACTCCCCGGCGCGCAGGCGATCGCGATCGAATCGGGCGCGACGTACTTCGACGAGGCTGTGATGGAAGGCGCCGATCGCGCGACGCGCGAGGCCGCCGCCGCCGAATGGCTCGCGCGAAACCTTTAGTTGCGTGCCGCGCCCCGCTTCGTGCTACAAACGAAGGATGATCCGCGCCGCTCTCACGGTGATATTTGCGTTCGTCGCGCTCGCGCCCGCCGCGTGGGCCTTTCCCACGGGCGCGGATCTGCCGAACGCCTTCGAACGTTTGCCCGAGCAGCGCGTTCCCGCGCTCGTGCGGCAGGATTCGAGCCGCGACCGCCGCGGCTTCAACGACGACGGCTTTGCCGGGACGTATTCGTTCCTGTACCGCGACGACGCGGACCGCTACGTGCTGGTGGACGAGGCGGGGGCGGGTTGCGTGGAACGGATCTGGTTCACGAATTTGTCCACGTCGGGCGATCTGCTGGTCTGGATCGACGGCGAGAGCGATCCGACGATCGACCTGCCGATTGAGGATTTCGTCTCGGGCGCGACGCCGCCCTTCGATTTTCCCATCGCGGGCGACGATATCGTGTCGTCGGGCGGATTTTATAACTATACGCCGATATGTTTTCGCACGTCGCTGAAAATTGCCACGACGGGGCTGCCGCATTTCTACAACATCAACTTCGAGAAATACGCGAACGGCGAAGGCGTCACGCCCTTCGAGAATGACATCGATCTGGCGGAGTCGCTCGCCGATTGGGCGAACGCGGGCGACGACCCCAAGCCCCCGATGGACGGCGAGACGATCGTCGGCGAGCTGGGCGTCGCGCCCGGTGAGACGGCGCTGGTGGCGGGCCGCGAGGGCGCGGGGCACATCGCCGGGCTGCGGTTTCGCCTCGACATGCCGCAAGACGAAACGTGGCGGGACGTGCGCCTGCGCATCCGCTTCGACGGCGCGGCCCATCCGCAGGTTGACGCGCCGCTGCCCGATTTCTTTCTCGCGCTGCACGCGCAGATCGAGCCGCGCGCGCTGCCCGTGGGCGCGGCGGACGAATGGTTCTATTGCTGGTTCCCGATGCCGTTCTGGCGCGGTTTCGAGGTCGAGCTGGCGAACGACGGCGCTTCGACGGTCGAGACCGAGTACGAGGTTCTCGTCGCCGACGCACCCTACGAGATCCACGCGGGGCATTTCCACGCGCTGGGCAGGTCGGAAGTCACCCGGCTCGGCGTCGATTACACGATGCTCGATGCGGCCGGGCGCGGGCACTACGTCGGCAGCGCGATCACGATGCGCGGCGTGCCGGTGCGCCTGTTTCTGGAAGGCGACGAGCGCGTTCACGTGAACGGCTCGCGCTCGCCCGCGCTCTACGGCACGGGCACCGAGGACTATTACAACGGCGGTTGGTATTTCAATCAGGGCCTTTTCACCCTTCCCACGCACGGCTACGTCGGCCACACGAACACGGCGCTTTACGACATCACCTCGGTCTATCGTTTCCACATCGCCGATCCGCTGCCCTTCATGGATGGTTTGCACTTCGGCATCGAGCATGACCTGCTCAACATCCTTCCCGCCGAGGACTATCGCAGTGTGGCGTACTGGTACGGCGCGCCGGACCGCGCGCTTGCGCTCGCGGCGACGATCGACGTGGGCGATCCCGCCAGCGAGGCCGAAGCCGACTATGAGGCCGAGGGTCGCCTCGGCGTGGAACTCGATTCGTTCTTCGAGGGCGATCGCGACCGCGAGCACGTGGTGGAATACGGTTACGAAATCGATATGGCGTCCCAGTTCACCGTGGCGATCAACCCGCACAACGATGGCGTGCTCCTGCGACGCACTACCGATGCCGCGACCGAGGGGCAAGAGGCGCGCGTCTTTGTGGACGGCGAGGACGCGGGCGTGTGGCGGCGGCGCGGCGCGAACACCTGGCGGCGGATGCTCGAAGACGATTATTTGATCTACGCCGCGCACACACGAGGCAAGCGCGAGATCACGGTGCGTCTCGAGAACCTCCGCGACGACCGGCCGTGGATCGAGTTCGCGTGGCGTGTGTTCACGACGCACACGGCGCTGCCCTCGCGCGTCGAATCGCTCGCGCTCGATTGGGCGGAGGGCGCGCCGGCGCTCGGCGAATTCGGGGAGCTCGCCGCGATGGGGACGTATTGGGATGGCTCGACCGAAGACATGACGGGCCTCGTGACGTGGAGGGTGAACGGGCCGGGCGGATACTCGCTCTCGTACGGGCGGTTTCGCGCCGACACCTGCGGCGACTACGAAATCGTGGCGAGCGTGAACGGCATCTACTCCAATACGCTCGCCGTCTCGTGGCCGTGCTGCGACGACGACTCCGATGACGACAGCGACGACGAAGCTGCGTCGGACGATGACGCGGCGGGCGATGACGACGACTCGTCCGACGACGACGGTTGCGGATGCTGACGCAACGCGGCCCTCACCCCGCCCCTCGCGGGCTCGGGGCACCCCTCTCCCGCCGGGCGGGAGAGGGGCCG
>CAZPJD010000072.1:0-26706 GCA_964586775.1 uncultured bacterium
GCGGTGGCTTCGGGGTCCACGCCGCGCACGACCACGTTGGACGAGCCGCTGCCCTCGATGCGGTCTTTCACGACGACCACGACGACCTCGGGCGAGAACATCGGGCGGCCGTCGTCGCCCACGGCCACGTCGGCCAGGGCGCGCGCGATGTTCGCCGCGTCGCGGGTGACGCCGCTGCTGATTTCGGAATCCGCGCCCTTGCGCAGCAGCTTCACGTTGTCGGCCGAGCCGGTGGAGGTGAGCGCCGCCTGAAAGCCGTTCGCCAGCGAGAGCGCGCCGATGAGGATCATGATCGTCATCGCGATGCCGACAACCGCGGCGAGCGTGGAGACGGGGCGCTGGATCGCGTTGCGGATGTTGTAGCTGATCGGAATGGCCATCATCCGCTCCTATTCCACGCGACGCAGGGCGTCGACGATTTTAAGCCGCGCGGCCTGCACCGCGGGGATGAGTCCGCTCACCGCGCCGATGACGAGGGCGATGGCGATGCCCGCGCCGATGGTCGACCAGTTCACCGTCATCACGGGCAGCATGCCGCCCGCGTTGAATTCGGACCACTCGATCAGGAACTTGGAAAACAGCGCGCCGGCCGCGCCGCCGCCCACCGTGATGATCGCGGCCTCGGCGAGCACCATGCGAAAGATCACGCCGTCCTCGAATCCGAGCGTCTTCATCGCGCCGATCTCGGCGGTGCGTTCGCGGACCGTCATGACCATCGTGTTCGCCGCGACGAAAAGAATGGCGAAGACGACCGCGAAGCCGATGACGCCGAGCACGAAGGGCAGGTTACCGAACATGCTGACGAAGCCCGCCTGAAACGCGCGCTCGGTTTCGGTCTTCGTCTGCGCCGACGAGTTCTCGAAGAGCAGGTCCACCTGACGCGCCACATCGGCGGCGTGCGTCGGATCGGTGAGTTCCAGTGAAAAAATCCCCGCGCGCGCCATCTGGTTCGAGTTTTCGTAGAGGTACTTCCAGTGGAAGAACACGGTCTCCTCGCCGAAGGACTTGTTCTTCGGGCGATACACCGCGCGGACGACAAATTCCCACGGGCCGGTGTAGATCGTCCCGTTGATCGTGAAGGTCTGGCCGATCTTCCACCCCATCTTTTTCATGAGCTTTTCGCCGACCACCGCCGCGTTGCGTTCGAGCATGAATGCCGCGAGCTGGGGGTCCACGCCCGCCGGCAGATCGACGGCGGCCTGCGCGGGCGAGGCTTCGACGATGTCCATCTCCGCCGCGTATTGCGGAAAAAACGTGTCGGATTCCACCGCAAACTGCGGGTAGAAATTCTTGGGGTTCACCGGGTCCTGGCCGCCGAACCAGTTCTGCACCGACACGCTCTTCACGTTCGGCACGGCCTTGAGGCGCTCCTTGTAGGCCATGGGCAAATCGAACACGAGCGAGATCGCGTTTCGCGTGATGAGCCGCGACTCGCTGCCCACCTCGATGGTCGATTCCAGCGTGTCGAGGATTCCCTGCAGCGAGCAGAACAGAAAGATCGCGACGAAGACCGAGAGCATGGTCAGCGTCGTTCGCAGCTTCTTGCGGCCGAGGTTCACGGCCACGAGATTCAGCATGCTCATGGCGCGCTCCTCAGGCCGAAAGCTGGCCCTTGTCGAGGTGGACGGTGCGTCCCGCGCGCTCGGCCGCGTGGGGGTCGTGCGTGACCATCACGATGGTCTTTTTGAACTCTTTGTTGAGGCGCTCGAGCAGTTTCAGTACGTCGTCCGCCGACTGCCGGTCGAGGTCGCCGGTGGGCTCGTCGGCGAGCAGCACCTCGGGGTCCGACACGAGCGCCCGCGCGATCGCCACGCGCTGCTCCTGTCCGCCCGAAAGCTGGCGCGGGTAGTGCTTGAGCCGGTCGCCGAGGCCGACGAGCTCGAGCGCCGTCTGCGCGCGCTTGCGTCGCTCCTTTGCGCTCATCTTGAGCAGCAACAGCGGCAGCTCGACGTTTTGTAGCGCGTTCAGCACGGGAATCAGGTTGTACATCTGGAAGATGTAGCCGATGTTGCGCGAACGCCACTTGGCGAGGCTTCGCCCGCCGAGCCCGGCGATGTTGGTGCCCGCGACGAACACGTCACCCGCGGTCGGTTGGTCGACGCCGCCGATAAGGTTGAGTACGGTGGTCTTGCCGCTGCCCGACGGACCCATCAGCGCGACGAACTCCCCGGCGTCGATCTTCAGGCTCAGGTCCGCCAGAACCGGCACCGACTGCTTGTCGCGGTGATAGGTCTTCGATACGTTCTTTAGTTCCACGGCGCCCATGCGTCCCTCCGACTTGTCCGTTTTCCGCTACGCGGATCGTTTCAGCTTCCCGCCACGCGGACCGTCTGTCCGTCGCGAAGCCCGCCCGGCGGGTTCACGACTACCTTTTCGCCGCCCGATAGGCCGGACGAAATCTCGACTTCGCTCCCGATCGTCGCGCCCGTTTTCACGGGGACGGATTTCACGACCGACTTCTCCACGACCCATACCGACGCGCCCGAGCCACTCGTCACGAGTGCCGCGGCGGGCGCCGTCACGCGCCTCGGCTCGACCGGTGCGGCGGGGTCGGGAGCTTCATCCAAAAACACCACCTTCGACGCCATCTCGGGCATGATTCGCGGATCCTTGTCGTCGATCGCCACCTTCACGAGCACGGTCGCCTTTTGGCGATCGGCCGTCGGCACCACCTGACGCACCCGCCCGCCGAACTCGACGCCGGGGTAGGCGTCGAGCGAGATGCGCGCGGGCTGGTCGGCCCGAACGCGCGAGATATACGCCTCGTTCACATCGACCTCGACCTCGAGTGTATCGAGGTCGGCCATGGTCACGATCGAGGTGCGCGTAAACGCGCCGCCCGCGCCCGCCGGCGAGACGACCTCGCCGAGCTCGGCGTCCTTGCGCAGAACGGTGCCGTCGAAGGGCGCGCGCACGCGGGTACTTTCCAGATTCACCACCGCGAAGTTCGCGTTGGCACGGGCGCTTTCGAGCTGCGCATTCGCGACGCGGGCTCGGGACTCGGCCTGCTCGAACTCGGTCGCCGAGATGTAGCTTTTCGCGACCAGTTCCTTCGCTCGCTTCAACGTGCTCTCGGCCAAATCGCGCTCGGCCTCGGCCTGTTTCACGGCCGCCGATGCCGCCGAAACGGCGGCGCGGAAGTCGCCGTCCTCGATCAGCGCTAGGATCTCGCCCTTTTTCACCAGTGATCCCTCCGCCACGTCCATGCGCGTGAGGCGTCCCATGATCTTCGCCGAAACCGACGCGCGGGTGCGGGCCACGACGTATCCATTCGCCGAGATCCCGCTGCCGCTCGCGCCCGGCGCTCCGCCCGTGGCGAGCACCGTCGCCACCGTGACCTCGGGCGCATCGCCCGACCAAAAAAACCACCCCGCGCCCGCGATCACCGCGATCACGACGACGACCAGCAGCCATCGCCACCACGAGCCGCCGTTTTCTTCGCGGTCCTGTGCGTTTCTGTCGATGCGAAGGGCCGACAGATCTGGCGCGGTACTCAACTTGTTCTCCGGTTCGAATTTGAGCGCGTTCTATTTGCGTCGCCGGGGGCCTTCAAGCCATGACGGGCGTCAGCAGCGGACGGAATAACGCCAAGGCGCGTCACCCGCGTTTCTGCTGCTCCTCGTCAATCATGTCGTCCACACCGGCGAAACGATTCTGAAACAACAACAACACCACTGCGCCGACGAACACCGCGAACCACAGCGTCGCCATGCGGATGATCATCGTCGCGGTGCCGGCTGCGCCCTTGGCGAGAGCCGCGCCGGCCATCATCGCGCCGTTTTGAAGCATGGCGATCATCGCGCCGTCGGTGAGCCCGAGCCCGCCCGGCGCAACCGCGCCCACGATGGTGCCAAAGGCGTAGATGAACGACGCGGTGCCGATGCCCGCGCCGCCGTGGAACAGGCGGATGACAATGTAGAAGCCCAGGCACTCGCACATCCATGCGGCGATGGACAGCGCCGTTGCCACGGTCAGCGGGCCGATGCGCACCAGCGCCGACATGCTGTCATACAACGTGTGGAAACGGTGGCCGATCTTTTCGAGGACCGGCAGCTTTTCGACGACGCCGATGATCGCGAGCGAGAGGCGTCGATTGCCGATGACGAGGATGAACCCCGCCAGCACCGCCGCGACGACGAGCAGGATGGTGAGGTCGCCCGCGGCCAGAAGCCCGATCCCCGCGAAGGAGATGATGACGAGGGCGATGAAGTCGGTCAGACGCTCGGCCACCACGATCGGCATCGACCGCGCGAGGTCGGTGCCCGTCGCCTGTTTGAGAAAGAGCGTCTTGAGCAACTCGCCGATCTTGCCGGGGCTGATCGCCATGACGAGGCCCGACAGGAAGATGATGAAACTCGTGTCTTTCGGGCACGAGATCCCCATGTGACGCAGGTAAAAATCCCACTTCAAAAAACGCAGGATGTAGTTGGTGAACGCGAGGGCGAGCAGCAGCGGAGCGAAACCCCAGCGAAAAGTCCCCAGTGCCTCGGCCACGTCGCTCCAGCCGGAGTAAACGACGATGACGAGATACACGAGCCCGCCCAGGGCGATTCCCGCCAGCAGCTTGCCCCGCAGTTTAGAAATGACGGTCAGGCGCGCCTCCGCGTCAGGGCAGTTCGAGCGAGATATAGTAAGCGTAGGGCCCGCGCTGCACGAGCACCACGGAGGACGCCTTGAGACGCAGGGCCGCGACCGCCGAGGCGAAGTCGTCCTCGTCGCGCAGCTCGCGGCTATCGATCGCGAGCAGGGCGTCGCCCGCGCGGATGCCGATCTTCTCGGCCGCCGAGCCTTGCTTCACGCGGCGGATCACCATGCCCTTGCCGCCCGGCAAACGCAGGGTCTTGGCCTCGGATGCGCTCGCGGGTTTCACGTCGAGCCCCAGCAGCGTCCATGCGTAGGGGTCCACCATCGACTTGGGGAAACCCGAGGGCGTGACGGTGATGGCGCGTGCGTCGCCATTTCGCGACAGGGCGAAATCGACCGGCGTGCCGACGGTGTAGCCGAGGATGATGCTGCGGTAGGCGTCGGCGGCGGGGGCCTTGTGCGTGCCCACGGATTCGATCAGGTCGCCTTCCTGCACGCCGGCCTTCGCGGCGGGGGAATCGGGGAAGACCATCGAGACGTAGATCCGCGCCGGACCGTTGTAGCCCAGGCTCTGGCGCACGCGCGGCGGGATGTCCTTGATGCGAATCCCGAACCAGCCGTAGTGGACCTTTCCATATTGGATGAGGTCATCGACGATGCGCCGGGCCGAGTTGATGGGAATCGCGAAGCCGATGCCCTGTGCCTGACCGTACACCGCCGTCGTGATGCCGATGACCTCGCCGTCGAGGTTGAGAAGCGGGCCGCCCGAGTTGCCGGGGTTGATCGAGGCGTCGGTCTGCAAAAAGTCCACATACACGCGCCCCGCGTCGGTGCGGATGGTGCGTTCCGCGGCCGAGATCACGCCGGTGGTGACCGTGTTGGAAAGCCCGAAGGGGTTACCGATCGCGACGACGGTTTCGCCGATCATGATGTCGGCGCTGTCGCCCAGGCGCGCCGTGGGGAAGGGCTTGTCCGCGTCGATCTTGAGCACGGCCAGGTCGCGCGCGGGCTCCGATCCCACCACGCGGGCGTAGTAGCTGCGTCCGTCCTGCAACGTCACCTTCACGCGGCTCGCGCGCAAAATGACGTGCTCATTCGTGAGGATGTACCCCGTAGGGTCGATGATGAGTCCGCTGCCCAGCGAGGTCTCCGCCGGCTCGTTCGGGCGATAGCGCTCGAAATAATCGCGAAAGAACTTGTCCCACATCGGGTCGCGCAGGCCCGAAAACGGCCCGCCCGAGGCCGCATCCTGCTCGGTGGCGATGTTCACCACCGCGGGGGCGATCTCGCGCACCGCCCTGACGACCGGCGTCACGCGCGCTTCGCTGGCCGAGGCCCGGCGCGAAATCGCGATCGGAAGGAGCAGGCTCGCGCACACGGCGAGCACGATCGCGACGCCGACGGAGCGTTTCATCGAAGCCTCCCGAAAAACGCCCCTGATTACGGGCGGGGGAGAGCGGTGTCAAGGAAACGCGAATTTGTCATGGAAACGCGAGTTGAAGTACAAACCGAGCGACGTAACGCGCTGCGTCAATCGACGACGATGCGCCCGCTCCCTTGGGCGACCGGCGACGGGGCGAAGCGCGAGACCGTTGCCGCGTCCCAACACCGGCCAAGGCGCGACCCGGAAAAAAACTCGTGAAATCAAGCAAATGCATGACAATTGAGAAAAATCGGTGAGAAATCCCCCTGAACCGTCAGTGCGTCGTTGACCATCGGGAACTCCATCTTTATGATCCGCATCAGTTTTTTGTTGCTCCTTCCCAGTCGGGTCGTCATCATGATGGAAATACGGTTTCACGGGCGCGGCGGCCAAGGCGCCGTGACCAGCGCCGAACTTCTCGCCCACGCCGCGATCGCCGAAGGCAAATTCGCCCAGTCGTTCCCCAGCTTCGGGCCCGAACGCCGGGGTGCGCCGGTTCTCGCCTTTGCGCGGATCGACGGCGAAAAGATCTACCTGCGCGAGCAGGTGTACGAGCCCGATCTGGTGATCGTGCTCGACGCCGCGTTGCTCGACATCGTCAAGGTGGACGACGGCGTGAAGGAGGGCGGAGTCATCATCGTCAACACCGGCGAGAGCCCGGACGTGATCCGCGAAAAATACGGCTACGCCCGGCAGGTCGCGACGGTGAACGCACAGGCCATCGCCATCGAGGTCCTCAAGCGGCCGATCGTCAACACGACCATGCTCGGCGGCGCGATCCGCGCCCGGGGTTTGGTGGCGCTGGAGTCGCTCAAGCATCCGCTCGAAGAGCGATTTGGCGCACTGGCCGCGCGGAATTTCCTCGTGATGCAACGCGCTTTTGACGAACTCCAGATGGGAGCCTGACCGTGGCCATGAACCCGAACCCCAAAACCGGCGAACTCGAGCTCGGCATGGCGGTGCTGACGCCGGGCTCGGCGCGGCTTTACGAAACCGGCGGTTGGCGCAGTTTTTACCCCAAGACCGACGAGGGCCGGTGCATCGCCTGCGGCATGTGCTGGATCTTCTGCCCGGACGCCTGCCGTGTGCTGACTCTCCGCAAGAACCCGATCATTGGCTTGACGCCGAACTACTACGACTTCGAGCCGAAATACTGCAAAGGATGCGGCATCTGCGCACAGGAATGCCCGACGAACGCGATCCAGATGATCGAGGAGGGCAAGTGATGCACGACGACGTCCGCCGCCGCATCGGGATCGAGGTCTCCATCGGTCAGGCCGAAGCGGTCAAGCTGTGCAACGTGGACGCCATCGCCGCGTACCCCATCACCCCGCAGACGCACATCGTCGAGCACCTCTCCGAGCTGTGCGCCGACGGCGAGATCGACGCGGCGTATATCCCGGTCGAGAGCGAACACTCGGCGATGAGCGCGTGCATCGGCACGTCGGCCACGGGATGCCGCACCTTCACGGCGACCAGTTCGCAGGGCCTAGCCCTGATGCACGAGGTGCTCTTCATCGCGTCGGGCATGCGGTTCCCCATCGTGATGACCGTGGTGAACCGGGCGCTGTCGGCCCCGCTCAATATCTGGGGCGACCAGTCGGACATCATGGCGAATCGCGACATCGGTTGGGTGCAGCTCTTCGGCAACAACGGGCAGGAGTGCTATGACCTCACGCCCATGTGCTTCAAGATCGCCGAGGACCACCGCGTGCTGCTGCCGACGATCCTGAATATCGATGGATTTACCGTGTCCCACGTGGTCGAGCCCATCGAGACGCTCACGCACGAGGACGTGAACGGGTTCCTGCCGCCCTATGAGCCGCTGCTGCGCCTCGATGTGGACAATCCGGCGATGTTCGGCGCGGTCGGGCATCCCGACGTCTACACCGAAGTCAAAAAGGTGCTCGACGACACCCTGATCGCATCGCGGGTGGTTATCGACGAGGTCTTCGAGGAATTCGGCCAGCGCTTTGGACGCACCTATCGCGCTGTCGAGGAATACCGGACTGACGACGCCGACACGATCGTCTTCACCATCGGCGGAACGATCGGCGAGATCGCCCACGTGGCGGTCGACGCCCTGCGAGCCGAGGGCCACAAGGTCGGCCAGGTGCTGCTGCGCGTGTGGCGGCCGTTCCCCTTCGACGACATCCGCCGCGTGCTCGACGGGCGAAAGTGCGTCGTCGTGTACGACCGGGCGCTGTCATTCGGCGGTCCGGGCGGGCCCGTGGCGTCGGAGATCCGCGCGGCGATGTATGGCCGGGCCGGCGCGCCGCCGATCCACTCGATCGTCGCGGCACTGGGCGGGCGCGACATCCGCTGGCGGCATATCGTCGATCAGGTGAAGCAGGCGCAGGTTCGGGCGCTGGAAGGACCGTTTCCGCCTTACGAGATGGTGGGGGTGCGCCAATGAGCGCCGATCTCACGAACAATTTCGAGGTCTTTTCGCCCCGGCTCGTGAGCCAGGATGAGATCTTCACGTCGGGTCATCGGGCCTGCCAGGGCTGCGGCCCCGCGACGGCGCTGCGTCAGATCGGCAAGGCGATCGGGCGCGAGCTGATCGTGTGCAACGCGACCGGATGCATGGAGATCGTCGCGTCGCCGTATCCGTTCAGCGCGTGGGAGGTTCCTTGGATCCACGTCGCCTTCGAAAACACCGCCGCGATTGCGTCGGGCGTGGCGGCGGGGATCGAGGTGCTGCGTCGTAAGGGCAAGTTTTACACGAACCACGAACGCATCACGGTGCTCGGCATCGGCGGCGACGGCGGCACGATGGATATCGGTCTGCAGGCGCTCTCGGGCGCGCTCGAGCGCGGGCACGACTTCCTCTACATCTGCTACGACAACGAAGCCTACATGAATACGGGCATCCAGCGATCGTCGGGCACGCCCTTCGGCGCGTCCACGACCACGAGCCCGTCGGGCAAGGCGAGCTTCGGCCAGAAGACGAACAAGAAGAACTTCGCCGAGATCTGCATCGCGCACGACATCCCCTACGTCGCGACGGCGTCGGTGTCGCATCCGTCCGACCTGATGGCCAAAGTGAAAAAGGGCGCCGAGGTGAAGGGCCCGGCGGTGCTGCACGTCTTTGCCCCATGTCCGACGGGGTGGCGCTGCGGCACCGAAATCACGATTCGCCTCGCCCGCATGGCGGTTGAGACGGGCATCTTCCCGCTCTACGAATACGAGAATCACGAATACCGGCTGAACGTGGACATCGACGAGCTGCGCGACATCCGCGAATACGCCGACTGTTTCGAGAAGCGGCCCTACATGGAGTCGCAGGGGCGGTTCCGCCATCTGAAAAACGAGGACGAGCTCCTCGCGGCCATTCAAACCGAGGTGCGCGAGCGCTACGCGCGCCTGCGCGCGAAGTGCGCGAACGTGAGCGGAGGACGCCGATGAGCGAGCCGTTCGATCCCGTGGTGGTGGACGAATTCATCGAGCACTGGGGCGCCGAGCCCTCGGCGCTCATTCAGGTGCTTCAGGACGTGCAGGAAAAATACCGCTACCTGCCCAAGGAAGCCCTCGTGTACGTCTCGAAGAAACTGCGCGTGCCGCTCGCCAAGGCTTACAACGTGGCGACGTTCTACAACGCGTTTTCGCTCAATCCGATCGGCCGCCGGCACGTTTGCGTGTGCATGGGAACCGCCTGCCACGTGCGCGGGTCGAGCATGGTGCTCGATTCGCTCGCGGCGAACCTGGGCATCAAGCCGGGCCAGACGACCGCCGACGGCGAGTTCACCCTCGACACGGTCAACTGCCTGGGCGCGTGTTCGCTCGCGCCGGTCGTGGTCATCAACGACGAGGTCTTCGCGCAGACGTCGGCCGCCAAGGCGAAAAAGCTCGTGCTAAAGCCCAAGAAAAAGGGTGCGGCGACGCCGGAGCCCGAAGACGACGAAGACGTCGAGGCGAACTGACCCCGACATCAACCGGTTCAAATATCGGAGATTCGATATGCCCTTCGTCAAAACGCCGACCGACCTCGCCGCATGGCGAAAATCGCTCGGCGGCATCTATCCCCCGGGCAAGATCACGCTGGTCATCTCGAACAGCACGTGCGCCCAGGCGTCGCACTCGGTCGACATCATCGAAGCGGCGACCGAGGCCATCGAAAAGCGCGGCCTCGGCGACCGGGTCGAGGTGCGCACCACCGGCTGCCACGGCTTCTGCCAGATCGAGCCGCTGATTCTCGTCGCGCCGGGCAAGGTTCTGTATCCGAAGCTTCAGGTTCGCGACGTGGACGCCATCGTCGAGGCCGCCGCCGAAGGCCGCGTGCTCGCCGAACGCACCTGGAAAAACGGCGACGGCGCGCACGTCGACACCGAGGACCGGCTGCCGTTTTACGCCAAGCAAAACACGATGATCAGCGGCGCGAGCCGTTGGGTCGATCCGCTGCGCATCGAGACCTACGTCGCGGGCGGCGGCTACGAGGCGCTGGTCAAGGCGTACACGATGGCACCCGAAGCGATCGTCGACGAGATCAAGGCGTCGGGCCTGCGCGGGCGCGGCGGCGGCGGATTCGCCACGGGACGTAAGTGGGAAAGCTGCCGCAAGGCGAAGGGGTATCCCAAATACGTCGTGTGCAACGCCGACGAGGGCGACCCCGGCGCGTACATGGACCGCGCGCTGCTCGAAGGCAATCCGCATCTCATCATCGAGGGCATGCTCATCGCCGCGCACGCGATCGGGTCGGATCGCGGTTTCGTTTACGTGCGCCACGAGTATCCGGTCGCCGTGCACAATCTGATCGTGGCGATCGAGCAGGCGCGCGAGGCGGGGCTGCTGGGCAAGAACATCATGGGCTCGGGCCACGACTTCGACATCGACATCAGCCGGGGCGGCGGCGCGTTCGTGTGCGGCGAATCGACGGCGCTCATGGCCTCGATCGAGGGCAAGCCCGGCGAACCGCGCGCCAAATACGTTCACACCGTCGAGCACGGTCTGTGGAACCTGCCGACCAACCTGAACAACGTCGAGACTTACGGCAACGTGCCGTGGATCGTGACCAACGGCGCGGCCGAATACGCGAAGATCGGCACCGAAGGCAGCAAGGGCACCAAGATCTTCAGCCTCGTCGGCAAGGTCAACAACACGGGCCTCGTCGAGGTGCCGATGGGCATCACGCTGCGCGAGATCGTCGAGGACGTGGGCGGCGGCGTGCCCGACGGCAAGCGCTTCAAGGCGGTGCAAACCGGCGGACCGTCGGGCGGCTGCATCCCCGCGGAGCACCTCGACCTGCCCGTCGATTTCGACCGCCTCTGGGACGTCGGCTCGATCATGGGATCGGGCGGCATGATCGTCATGGATGACGACAACTGCATGGTCGACATCGCCCGGTATTTCACGAAGTTCCTGATGGAAGAATCGTGCGGCAAGTGCACGCCGTGCCGCGAAGGCATCCGCCACCTGCACCGCATTCTCACCGACATCGCCGACGGTAAAGGGCAGGAGGGCGACCTCGACCTGCTCGAAAGCATGAGCGAGGCGATCACGGGCGCATCGATCTGCGGCCTCGGGCAGTCCGCGCCGATCCCGCTGCTCTCGACGATCCGCTACTTCCGCGAGGAATACGAAGCGCACATCCGCGAGAAGCGCTGCCCCGCGGGCGTGTGCAAGGAACTCGTGAGCTATCGCGTGATCGAGGACAAGTGCACGGGATGCACGCTCTGCCTGCGCGCGTGCCCGACGGAGTCGATTCAGGGCTCCAAAAAGGTGCCGCACCAGATCCTCAAGGAAAACTGCATCAAGTGCGGCGCGTGCGAAACCGTTTGTAAATTCGACGCCATCGTCCACGCCTGAGCGTTGGGCACAGGGGACCGGGCCATGAGTCAGATGATCGCGATCACCATCGACGGACGAAAAACCGAGGTGCCGTACGACACGCCGCTGCTGACGGCGGCGGCGCGGATGGGCATCCGCATCCCGACGATGTGCCACAACGAAAACGTCAAGGCGTACGGCGTGTGCCGCGTGTGTATGGTCGAGGTGGACGAGGGACGCAAAAAGCGCCTCGTGCCCTCGTGCGTGTACACCGTGCGTTCACCGATCAGCGTTTCGACGAAGAGCGACAAGGTGCGCAACGCGCGCCGTTGGGTGCTCGAATTCATGCTCGCGCGCTCGCCCAACGAAACCGCCGTGCGAGAGCTGGCCGCCGAATACGGCCTCGACGCGCCGCATCCGCGCCTGATGCCCGCGACGGACGGAAATGTGGTGCGTTTCGAGCGCACGTCCGACCGTTCGCGTTACTTCGACGAAGGCGCGTGCATCCTGTGCGGGCTGTGCGTGCGCGTGTGCGAAGAGATCGTCGGCGCGAACGCCATCGCCTTCGAGGGCCGGGGCGTCGAGCGTCGGGTGACGACGCCGTTCAACGAGGAAAACGAGGCGTGCATCGCCTGCGGCGCGTGCGAGGCGGCGTGCCCGACCAAGTGCATCGGCTTCGTCGACACCGGCGGCGTGCGCGAACTGGTGCGCTGGAAAAAGAAGACCAACATGATTGCCTGCGAGACCTGCGGCAACTGGTTCATGCCCGAGTCGCTGGCGCGCGTCTACAAAGAGTCGATGAATATCCCCGAGTCGGTCTACAAGCAGTGCACCGACTGCCGCAAGAGCGTGTTCGCGTAGGGCGAGTGAAAGAGTACCGGCAAGGACTTTATTCCGGCGGTCGGTAGTCCCGGGTATCTAGGCAGGCGTCATACGTCGCGCGATCGATCGCGATCCAGTCGGTCTTGTCGATTCCGCGCCGGTTTCGGGATGTTGGACTCAAGGGAAAAGCGCTCGCGATCTTGACCCAGCGTCGCTCCTCGCGGGCGACGAGCCGTACTTCGGCGGCGACCTCGCTCAGATCCTGATCCTGACTCAGGATGAGAATCACGTCGCATTCCCTGCGGTAGACCGCTCGGATCGCATCCAGCGCCAGACGTACGTCCACGCCCTTCTCCTGGCCAACGGGAAATACGTGCCGGGTCCCGTCGGGCAGCCGGACAGTCTGATTGCGATAGCGGAGGTGTCGCGAAAAGACGCGTACGCCTTGACGTCCCATTACCGCCAATTTGTTCCGCCAGAAATGATTCCAGTATGGATCGTCGAGAACCTCGGGAATGCCTGTGTAGAAATGGGCGCCGGCAAATTGCCAGCCTTGGCGATCGCACAACGCTCGTGCCAACTTGTCGATGTCGTAGTTCGGATAAACGTAGCCGAAAGCCTCTTTCGCTGCGTAAAAGAGGTTCTGCCCGTCCACGAAAATACGGGCTCGCTTTGGTTGCCCAGATGCGGTGCTCATGATGATGGAGTTCAAATAAATAACCCCACAAGAGGCCCCGAAGGGCATGTCGAGTGGGGAGCAGATGCTAGGGTCATATTAGCGCTGAAAGGACGAATGTCAATCCCAACGTTTCAAAATCGGGGTAATACCCGGCGCGGGGCCTGGCCCCGCGCCGGGTGGATTCGCTCACTTCACGATGAACTCGACACGGCGGTTCTGTGCCTTGCCGTCAGCCGTCGTGTTGTCGGCAATCGGCTTGGACTCGCCGTAGCCCATGGGCGCAAGCTTCGACGCGTCGATGCCCTTGCCCGCCAGATACGCGCGCACGGAGGCCGCGCGGCGCTGCGACAGATCGAGGTTTCTCTCGTCGCTGCCGTCGGCGTCGGTGTGACCCTCGATGACGACCTTCTCGAAGCCGCACAGCGACTGGATCTGGTCGGCCACGTCGTCGAGCACCGGGAAGGACTTGGGCAGGATCTTGTCGGAGTTGACCGCGAAGTAGACCGAGCCCAGCGCCTGGATCTTCTTCACCATCGCGATCTCGATCTTGTTGTCTTTGTTGGCTTCGATCGTGATCTTTTCGGTGCTCACCTGATAGTCGTCGGCGCTCACCTCGACGGTGTACGTGCCGGGTTGGACCTTCTGCTTCGAGCCGGCCGCGATCGTCGTGCCGTCGGAGAGCTTCACCGTCGCATCGACCGGCTTTTTGGCGCACTTGTCGACCACGGAGACGAACGCCGTGGTGTCGGGCTTCGGCACCGGCGCGAGTTGGAGTACGATCTCGACCGTCTCGGCCTTCTTGATCGCCTGACTCTTCGCCGCTTCCTGATAACCCTCGGCCGTCGCCTTGAAGGTGTACGAGCCGGGCTTGGCGTCCGACATCTTGTATTCGCCGGCCTCGGCGACCTGCGTCAGAGCACCGGACGGACCGTTGATGTTGAGCGATGCCTCGATCGCCTGGCCGTTTTCGTCGATCACGCGCACCAGCACCTTCGCCAGATCCTCGCGCACGTAGTAGTAGGCGAGACCGCCGATCACGCGGTACTGCGGCGCTCCGATGCCCGACGACACGCCGGTGCCGCCGCCCGCGAAGAGGCTCGGGCCGCGCTTGCCGAACTGATAACCGATGCGCGCCGTCCATTCGGCGGGCACGTTGCGCACGAGTTCCGTGTCCTCGATGTCGAAGACCGATCCCCAGCCTTCGATCGACCAGAACAGGCCGAAGTCGAACTTGTTGCCGATACCGGCGCCGTACTTGACCGCGTCGCCGATCTCGGTGCCGAAGAATTCGTTGCGTCCGCGGGCCTGATAGCCGCCGTTCAGACCGATGTCGATCGGACCGAAGTCGTGCTCGAGGGCCAGCGTGCCGCCGCCCGTGACGCGGTTTTCGCCCAGCAGATGCTCCTCGACGTCGGTCGGAATGATGACGTAAGGGGCGAGGGCGACGCCGATCCAGTGCTTGTCCTCGCGCAGCGGCGCGATCTTCATTTCGACGCGGATGTCGCCCACCTCGCGCCAGGTTTCCAGCTCGGGCGACAGGCCTTCGCCGGTGCGGATGTCGGTGAAGGTGCGCTTGCGCGAATAGTGCAGCGGCACGTCGACGCCCAGACTCAGCCACGAGAACGTGCCGAACGCCGCCATCAGGTGCGCGGTCGACATCTCGGAGATGAAGTCATACTCGAACTCGTCATCCTCGTCGTACTTCGACCAGACCGAATTGGCGTAGTCGCCCACGACGGCGATGCCGGGGCTCCACCGCGTCAGCGTGTGAGCGTCTTCGATGGCCACAAAGTTGCCGCCGAAGATGGATGGACGGAACAGCTCCAGGTTCACGCCGTCGAGGTCCTGCTGTTCCTCTTCGGTCGTCGTCGTCGCGTCCTGCGCAAACGCGCCGCCCGCGCACAGACAAAGAATCGTCGTCACCAGCAACATGAGTCCACCGAGGCGCCCCGGGCCGGCCTTCGGCTTCGTCGGAAAAACTGCATGCATGATCTGCTCCCTTTCAGCATGATGGACAAAAACAAGCCGCCCCGCGCCAACGCGCGGGTCGCGAGCCCCGAAGCAACTCCCGGGCCAACAGATCGCGCGATGCGTCAAGATCTTGAAATCATTGACGAAATCGCCATGATCGAAAGCCCAGACGTCATCTCGGTGAGCCCATATTAACGCAAAAAGTTCACGAAGGACACAAAAATTTTCATGACCGGCATTCGGTATATGTACGATTTTCTTATCGTGGCCGGGCGGCAAACCCGGCGGCGAGGTTCTCGTCACGCCTTGGACGCAGGCGCGTGTCGAGTCGCGGCATGCACAGCAACGGCCCATTCCAGCACAGTTCGTCGGGCGGGACGACGACTTCCAGGCCGGAAGCCGTTGATTTCATGTCGATTTTCACTTCCGGCAGTTCGCGAATGCCAATATGGAGTCCCGGCGAGAAGACGTGCGTGACGATGCCAATCGTCGCGGCGGTCGCCAGGGCGACGATCCCCGCGGCCATGCGCGAAGGCGAGGGGGGAGCGTCGCCGAAGAGGAAGCACACACCGATGGCTCCGAGAATCCAGAACGACGCGGCGGCGAAACGCGGATCGGGGGCCATGATGTACCAAGCGATGAGCGCGAGGATGGAAGCGGCGGCGAGCGGGCGCAGCCCCGGAACAACCACTCGTCGGCGGATCGCCGCGACAAATCCCACGAGGAACAGCGCCAGAGGAAACGAGACGTCGAACCAGCGCGCCGAGGTACGCGCCAGCCACGGGCGGAACCACGCGTCGTCGGCCAGGACGGCGTCGGGGTCGCGACGGCCGTCACGCGCAACGGCCTTGATGATCTTCACGTCGTGCGCCGCCATGTCGGCGGGCATCGTCCATTCCGCGGGAAGTCCCGCGACCGCGACGGGGTACGACGGGTAGCCGCTCTGGATGAAGCCGCGAATCACCCACGGCGTCATGACGGCGAGGCCCAGCACCACGGCAACCCATCGGCGCTCGCGCAAGCCCATGGCGGCGCTCGGATCGTCGCGCCGGAGCGCGTTGAAGATCCACAGGGCGGCGGCGAAAACCGCGAAGCTGAGCTTGATCGCCACCCCCGCCGCGCACACGAGGGTGAAGGCGACGCGCGAGGGGCGATCGGGCCCCTTCGCCGCGCGACGCACGAAGAGTTCCGCCGCGAACAGTCCCGCGATCACGACCGAGGCGTCGGGCGCGTGGCTGCTGACGAAGGGCCCCGCGGACCAGATCACGAGGATGGGTGCGAACGCCGCGAGAAAGAGATTCATGGCGGGCGACTCGCGCCGCCACAACCGGCCAAGTGCGGCAACCGAGCGCGCCGTCGCGACGAGGAAGAGCAATCCGTGCGCGAGCAAATGGCTGTGTCCGCGCCACAGGACATCGAGCGCGGCGGAAAACAGCAGCGAGGCGTTATTGAACGCGAGCCGCCCGTGCAGGTTGCCCAGGCCCGGCACCGCCGGATAGGCGAGCGCCCAGTTGATGGCGGGCAGGTGGTAGAAACCGAAGTCGGGCAGGCGTGGGCCGAGCAGGGCGCGATTGGCGATCCAAATCCCGGCGGCGGCGAACGCCGCGAGCGCCCACCGGTCGGCGCTGGTCGGCCTGCGAATCCCACCGTTACGCGCAAGTCGCATCCACCCGGCAAGGGCCGCGACGATCGGCGCCAACCAGCACGCGAACCCGATCCGCGCGAAGATGTGCCAAGCGACGAGCCACAGGGTGACGATCGCCCAACCCGAGAAAAACACCTCGCCCCATCGCACCGCGCCGAGCGTCGATCGATCCGCGACGGCGAATCCCACGCCGATGAGGACCAGCGACGCAAAGACCCACACGAGGCCAATGTGGGCAATCGGTCCCAGGAGCGTCGAGATTTCGGAACCGATCGACGCGCCGGTCGCCCAGGCGGTCGCCGCGCGGCTGACGATGCCGAACGAGAACAGACCAATGCCAAAGAGTGCGAAGATCGCGACGAGCCACGTCGCTAGGTCCTTGTCTTGTCGCGTCCACGCATCGCGCAGCGCGCGCGCGTCTTGCCGGATTTCGCGTCGGCTGAAAATCGCAAAGACCGCGCAGATGACGAGGGCGAGGAGTTTCAGGCCGAGGTCGAGTTGCACCGCCGCGACCGCGCGATCGGCGGGCGCGCCCGGCGGCAGCGTGGGCGGGTGCCCCAGCGTTACGACGATAACGACCGTCGCCAGCAGCGCGACCGCTCGCGCGGCCGAAGCGGACACGGGGAGTTCTTCGGTACGCGTCGGATTCGTCGTTGGCGTGTGCGTGGTCATCATGAACGGCAACGAATATTGGCACAGCCGGGGGCGGATATGCCACATGCTCCGATCTGGACATTTCCGCGCGTCCGCGATACCGACACGCACCACCCGCGTCCGCTTGATACGGAGAATCAACTGAACTCGATTGTGAAATGGCTTCGCGAACGATTCCCCGATCCGGGGCCGCTGCCGGACGAAAGACCGGGCGACGAACTGGTTTCGTCGTTGTTCGGCGATTCGCGACGCGGGCTGCATATTCGCGCGGTCGCCGAGCGCGCGCGCGAACTTGCGCCACAACTCGGCCTCGGCCCGGCGTTCGAGAGGGATCTCGTCACGGCGGCGTACCTGCACGACGTCGGCTACGCGCCCGCCGTGTTCCGCACGGGCTTTCATCAACTCGACGGCGCCGTCTGGTGCGCGCATCGGGGATATTCCGACGACATGGTCGCCGCCATTCTCACGCACTCCGGCGCGCGCGAAGAGGCCGCGCTCGATCCGCGCGTGCGAGGCATCTATGCGGACCTTCCGCCCATCGCGCCATCGCCGCTAGCCGACGCACTCACGCTGTGCGACGTGCGAACCTCGCCGACCGGCGAGCGTTTCACGCTGAACGAGCGGCTGCGGGAGATCGCCGCGCGATACGGCGCGGAGCACATCGTCACGCGATCGCAGGGCGAAGCCGCGCCGAGGATTCGCGAATCGCAATCGCGCGTACTGCGCCAAATCGCGCGAACGCAGGGCACGCCGCCGTGGGTGTTTATCGACGTGGACAACACGCTCGTCGGCCCGGGCGAAATGCCGCGCGAGGGGACTGTGCGGGCGATCCGCGATTACGTGACCGCGGGTGGGCGCGTGAGTCTCGCGACGGGCAAGCACGTCGAGGCGATTCGCCTGCTGCAACGCGCGCTCGATCTGCCCGGCCCGCACGTGGCGGGGAACGGCGCGCTGGTGGTGGACGGCGACGAGGTGCGTGCACTGTATCACCTCGACCCCGCGCACCTCGCTCTGACCGAGGAACTTCGGGGGATGGAGATCGCGTACATCGTTTACGTTCGCGCCGAATTGCTCTCCGACTCACCCCATTTGACGGACGAAAAGATCTGGCGCTTGACGCGTTACTTCGAGTCCGCGCCGCGCCGGGTGGAGCGCGTTGTCGCGGACGACGAGCCGTTCAAGATCCTCACCTACGTCCCCCATGGCGACGAGCGCGAGCCCGCGGTGCGCGCGATGGCGACGCGGGCGGGGGTCGCGTGCGTGCGCACCGCGCCCGATTTTCTGGAGATGCTCGGCAACGAGGGCGGCAAGGCCTACGGCATGGAGCGGATTCTCGCGACCAAAAGCTGGCCGACGTTTCACACGGTCGCGATCGGCGACGGAGAGAACGACCTCACGATGATGCGGCGTGCCGGTCTCGCTTTCGCCGTGGCGAACGCCGAAGCCGCCGTGCGCGACGCCGCTGATCGCGTGTTTGCCTCGTGCCACGACGAGGGCGCGGCCGACGCGCTGGATGCACTGCGTCGCCCTTGCGCAAGCGGCGAACGGTGATTACGTTTTCGTGAACGAATGCGCGGGCAGGCATCGCCGCGCGCGGGAGAGACGCATGAACCCGTTCTGGGGACGATTCTTCGCAAATATCGCCGGACTCGTGGTCATCCAGGCCCTGTTTGGCGGCATCTACTTTTCGGGAACGCTCGCGTTCGTACTCGCGGCATTCGTGCTGGGCATCGTCAACGCGGTGATCCGGCCCGTCGTCTCGGCCCTTGCCCTGCCGATCACGATTGTGACGCTCGGCATCTTTGCGCTCATCGTGAACGGTTTGCTTCTCGGTCTCGTCTCGTGGCTCACGCCCGGCTTTCACATCGAGGGTTGCGGCACGACGATCTTCGCCGCCCTCGTGCTCTCCATCGTCTCGGCCATTGCGGGCCGCGTGATCGGTGTCGAGATGGACGATTGATGGCGCGCGGAAAACCGGCATCCCGCCACGCGCATCTGCCCGAGCCCGAACGCACCCTCGCCGCCGCCGACCCGCGCCTCGGCGATGCGATCGCCGCGGTGATCGAGGCGCACGGTGCGCAGCGCTATGTGAAACGAACGGGTTTCACGCCGTTTCAGATGCTCGCGCGGGCGATCGTCTTTCAACAGCTTTCGGGCAAGGCGGCCTCGACCATTTGGGGCCGATTTGCCGCGCTGTGCCCCGGCGGGCGCGTGACGCCCGAGTCGATTGGTGCGCTGCGTTTCGAGGACATGCGCGCGGCGGGGTTGTCGACCCAAAAAGCGACGTACCTGATCGACCTGGCGGAGCACGCGCGGAATCGCACCGTGCGCTTCACGCGCATCGGGCACCTGGATGACGAGCAGGTCATCGACGCGCTCACGCACGTCAAGGGCGTGGGGCGCTGGACCGCGCAGATGTTCCTGATGTTCACGCTGCTGCGTCCCGACGTGCTGCCCGAGGGCGATCTGGGCGTGCGCAAGGGCGTGCAGATCATCCACCGCCGATCCGAGATGCCGACGCCCGCCGAGGTGCTGGCCGTCGGTGCGAAGTGGGCGCCGCACCGCAGCCTCGCCAGTCTCTACCTCTGGCGTGTTCAGGATTTGCAGGTGCCGGTGGAGTGATCGGGCGAATTCCCGAGCCTCGACGATTGAATTGGGGACGTGTTAGGGTTTCGCAATCGAATGGAGCCAATGCTCGGGGAGTGCGTCGATGGGTTCCACGCCGTTTCGATTTACGCGCGTTGTTCTGAAAAACTGGAAGAACTTCAAGTCGGTCGATGTCGAATTGGCCCGCCGCGCATTCCTTGTGGGACCGAACGCGACGGGCAAATCGAATTTTCTCGATGCGATCCGTTTCTTGCGCGATCTCGCCACGGACGGCGGCGGTCTTGCTCAGGCCGTCGAATGGCGCGGAGGGGTTAGCCACATCCGGTCGTTGTTTGCGCGCCAGAATCCTGTCGTAGAGTTGACCGTCGAGTTGAAGTCGGACGCGGGTGAAGGATTTCGGTACATTCTTTCTTTCGACAGGCGATCGAATCGCGATGAGACCCCAATTGTTCGCAAAGAGGTGGTCGAACTGATCTCCGCTGATAACGAATCGACCACACTGCTGGAGCGTCCGGACAAAGCCGATTCGCGAGACCCCGAGCGACTGACACAAACGGCTGTTCAGCAGGTCACCGCGAACAAAAAGTTTCGCGACATGGTTGCGTTTTTCGACTCGATTACGTATCTCCACCTGGTTCCGCAATTGCTTCGCGAAGAGCAACTTCCACGCCGATCGGGGGGCACGCCAGATCAGTTTGGGCGCGATTTGCTGAACCAGATCAAGGCGGTCACGGAGAAAACGCGAACGGCACGTCTCAAACGGATCGGCGAGATCCTGCAGAAAGTCGTCCCTCGCTTCGAGAATCTGAACTACGTATTGGACGATGACGGACGACCGCGGCTGTACGTAAATTTCAAGAACTGGCGCCCGCAAGCCGCCAGGCAGTACGAGGTCCAGTTCTCCGACGGGACGCTGCGCCTGATCGGACTTCTGTGGTCGCTTCAGGAGCGCGCGGGCCCTCTGCTTCTGGAGGAGCCTGAACTCTCGTTGCACACGGCGATCGTCCGTCAAATGGCGCCCTTCATTCACCGGGCCCAGCGATCCCGCTCCGGGCGTCAGGTCATTCTCTCGACGCACAGCGAGCAGATTCTGCAGGACGACGGAATCGCGTCTGATGAGGTTCTGCTCGTGCAGCCCGTGAGTGAGGGTTCGGAGATCGTGGTCGGGGCTCAAATTCCCGAGGTCGCCCGTTTGATGGCGGCGGGACTGACGGCGAACGATACCATTTCGCCACGCACGGTTTTCGACCAGATGTCCCTGTTCGCGGGCGTCGAGCTGTGACGTTCGTCCCCGAATTCGTCGTTGCGGAAGGCGACCTCGACGCGGCCGCCGCGCGAAAAATCTTGGCCGTCGTCGGGGCGCTTCCGGTCGAATGGCGCCCGCATATTTCGGGGTCCAATCAGCGGTTTTGGATGGACGCAAAACGATACAACGAGGCCGCGCGGACAAAGAGGCTGAGAGTCGCCGGCTTCGCGGATCTGGAACGAATTGACGCGTGCGCTGGAGCATTGATCGCCGAGCATTTTCCCGGGGGTGTGGCAGCCACGTTTCGACTGAGGCTGGCGGCTCGTATGCTGGAGGACTGGCTGCTTGCCGATCACAACGCGGTTGCGAAGTTTCTCGAACTCCCCGTCGTCGTGGTGGAGAAGGAAGTCCGCGCCGGATCGGCGCATCCAAAAACGGTACTGGTGAATCTGGCCCGGAAATCCAGACGACGCGAGGTCAGAGACGAACTGGTCCCGGAACCAGGAAGCCGGGGACTCGTCGGTCCCGGCTACACCGTGACCGTGCGTCGATACATTGAAGACTTCTGGAACCCGGTCGCCGCGGCGCAACGCTCCGAGAGCATGCGACGGGCGCTGGATGCACTCCGAGGTTCCTCGCCGTGACTGTTCGGGGCGGGATCCAGGGCCTCGGCATGTGAACGCCCCCATTTCACTGACCCGATAGGCATTTTTCGCGACGCGTCGTATGATCGCCCATTCCAAACCGGCCTTGGCCGGTAAAATTTTGGAGTTTCGCGGATGTCGATCAGATGGCTTGCGTGCGTATTTGCGATGACATTTGCGTTCGCCGCGTGTTCGGGCGGCGATTCGGATGGCGGCGACGACGCCGGCGCGCCGATCGCCGACGACGATACGGTCGATGACGACGCCGGCATCGATGACGACAGCGCGACCGACGACGACACGTCGGATGACGACGCAGGCGACGACGACACCTTTCCGCCGCTGCCCGATGACGACGCGGACGACGACATCGATGACGACACAGACGACGACATCGGCGACGACGACTCGGTGCCGGTGGAGTGCGAGGCGAGCATCGTCCGCGAGCCCTACCTGCAGTGGGTGACAACCGACAGCGTGCGGGTGCGCTGGCGCACCGACGAGCCCGGCTACTCGATGGTGCGTTGGGGCGTCGACGACCGCGCGGAAGAGACGATCCTGTCGAACGACCTGGTGCGCAAACACGAGATGGTCATCACCGGCCTCGACCCGCGCACCGTCTATCCGTATCGCGTGGAGTCCTGCGGCGTGGAGAGCACCACCGAGGACTTCATCACCGCGCCCGACGATCCGGCCGAAGCCTTCACCTTCGCGGTGTGGGGCGACACGCAGGATCATCCGGACGTGCACGAACAGGTGGCGGCCGAGGCGTACGATTGGGACCCGGACTTCGCGCTGCACGTCGGCGATCTGGTGGGTTCGGGTTGGCGCCCCGGAGATTACGACAACGAATTCTTCGGCCCAGCCAGGCAGTTTCTTCAGTCCACGCCGTTCTTTCCCGCGATGGGCAACCACGACGGCAACTCGCCGTTCTACTTCGACTCGTTCTATCAGCCCGGATCGTGGGGCTACTACAGCTTCACTTACGGCAACACGTTCTTCATCGCGCTCAACACCACGTGGATCTACATCCCGGGCTCTGAGCAATACCGGTGGTTCGTGGACCAGCTCGAAAGCGAAGCGGCGCAGGACGCCGACTGGATCGTCGCCTACGCCCATCACCCGCCGTACAGCGAGGGCTGGGTCGGCTACGACGGCGAGCCGATGGTGCGCATGTTCCTCGTGCCGCTCTTCGAAGAGTACGGCGTGGACATCTACTTCTCCGGTCACACGCACAACTATGAGCGCGGCGCCAAAAACGGCGTCACCTACATCATCTCGGGCGGCGGCGGCGGCGGACTCGATCCCTGGGCCCGCGATTACGAGCACGTCGAGGTTTGGGCGGGCGTACACCATTTCACGGGTGTCACCGTCGACGGACCCACCATCGACATCGAGGCGGTGGATATCGACGGCAACCTCGTCGACACGTATCAGATCACGAAATGATCCGCCGCGCCGCGCTGCTTCTTCTTCTCGGCGCGGCGCTGGTCTACTCCGTCGGCTGCGCATCGGGCGACGATGATGACGAGTCGTCCGCGAACGCCGACGACGATTCGACGGACGATGATGTGCCGAGCGACGATGATTCCGACGACGACGCGTCGCCGGATATCGCGTATCCCTTCCCCGACGGCTTTCTGTTCGGCACGGCGTCCGCCGGATTTCAGCATGAGATGGGCTGCCCGACGCTGCCCGACGACGAATGCGCCGATCGCGGTTCGGACTGGTACGCCTATATGGTCGCCGATGAAACGCGCTCGCGGCCCCGCACGTTTCTCTCGGACGAGGACCCCGCCGCGATCGGGCCGGGCCAGTGGGAACTGTACGAGCAGGACCTCGACCTGATCGCGGACGATCTGGCGGGAAACGCTTACCGCCTTGGCATCGAGTGGAGCCGGATCTTCCCGACATCCACCGTCGGGATCGAGGGCTTCGAGGCGCTGCGCGCCGTGGCGAACGCGGGCGCGATCGAGCACTACCACGACCTGTTCGCCGCCATGCGCGGGCGCGGCCTGACGCCCGCCGTCACGCTCAACCACTACACACTGCCGCTGTGGATTCACGACGGTGTGGGCTGCACCGTGGACCTCGCAACGTGCTCGCCGCGCGGGTGGCTCGACGGCGATCTCATCGTCCCTGAGATCGCAAAATACGCCGGTTTCGTCGCGCGCGAATTCGCCGCCGACGTGGACTGGTGGCTGACGCTCAACGAACCGATCTCGGTGCTCATGCCGGGATTCCTGCTGCCGACGCCCGATCGCACGAACCCGCCCGCCGCGATTCTCGATGGAGACGATTTCGTGCTCGCGACCGAAAATATGATCGAGGCGCACGCCCGTATGGTGGACGCGGTGCGCGCGAACGACGCCGAGGACGCCGACGGAGACGATGTGCCCGAACAGGTCGGGCTCGTCTACAACATGGCGCCGGTGCGCGCGATGGACGAGACGAATCCGATCGATGTGCGGACCGCCGAGAACATCTTCTATCTATGGAACCTGCTGGTGATGGACGGCGTGGGACTGGGGCTGTGGGACGGCGATCTGGACGGGCAGGGCGAGGTCCGCGACGAATGGACGGACCGCCTCGACTTCTGGGGTCTCAACTACTACGTGCGCATCACCGTCGAGGGAATGCCGTTTTCACTGCTGCCGGAAACGACGCCGCTGCTCACGCTCAATCCACTCACGGTGGTCTTTGACGAGGTCTATCCGCGCGGGCTCTACGAGACGACGCTCTACATGACCGAGCGTTACCACGTTCCGATCCTCGTTACCGAAAACAACGCGGGGATGATCGCGAAGGATCGCGTCGATCTCGAAACGCGATACCTCGTCGAGTACCTGTCTTGGCTGTCGCGCGCGATTCGCGACGGCGCGGACATTCGCGGATACTTCTATTGGTCGCTCATCGACAATATCGAGTGGAACAAGGGCTCCACGTTCCCGGTCGGCCTTTTCGCCGTGGACGCGGGCGACCCGCAAAAACCCCGTTCGCCGCGCCCCATCGCGGATGTCTACGCGCGCATCGCCGAAGACGGAGGAGTGCCGCGCGACCTCGCCGTGGCGTATCCCATCGACTAAAAAACACATCCCTCACTTTTGGTTAAATCGGGGCTATACTCACAAGTCACGGATTTGTTACCATGAATTCGCGATCGGGCGACGGTCGCCCGGCGAGGTGCGTGCGATGAACGTGAGGGAAGCGCTCGAGGCGTTGATCCGCTACGAGATGAAATCGCGCGACGCGTATCGCGAGGCGTCCGAAAAATCCCCCTACGAGTCCACCCGCGAGATCCTGCGAGAAATGGCGAAGGAGCGGCACGAGCACCTGGACGCCGTACGCAAGTCGTATGATCGCCTTCACAAGGCGGGCAAGCTCGCCAAGTTCGAGAGCGCCCGCGACGCCGTCGCCGCGGCGGTCGATCAGGAGTTCGGGAAATTCCACGCGAAGATGAAACCCTTTCCGACGATCTCCGGTGGCGCCGAGCTCGTGCGCGCCATGGGCCAAGCCGAACTGGAGACGCACCAGTACTACGTGCGCATCGAAAAGGACCTGCTGGGAAATCAGAAGAAATATTTCGAGCAGTTCCGGGTGCGCCACGAGGAACTGCTCAAAAAGCTCAAGGCCGAGCTGGTCGGATTCAAGTCCGGCGTTTCGTTTCCGCCCAAGTGACGCACAAGTGACGCCCAAGTGACGCCCAAGTGACGCGCGGCGCGAAGTCCGCGCCGCGCATTGCTCGGTGTCGCGTGACGAGCGCGCGACCGAAGCGTGACGATCACATGGCAAAATCGCCGCAGGTCACCATGCCGGTCGAGTCGTAAACGAACAGCTCATTCAGTTCGTCGATGGTTCCGCAGTAGAACGTCACCGTCCCCGTCACCGCGCCCGCGACCGCCACGAAGTCCATGTGGTTCGCGATCATGTCCTCGCCGCACACTCCGTCGGGAATCTCCTCGGGGCGCGGGAAACTGCCCTCGACGTATCCCGTCTGCGCGTCGTTGCGGAATCCCGTCACGTCGTAGGGATCCATGTCATCCGGCTCGACGACGCCCGTGATCGTCCCGGTCGGCACGTCGATGTCGAGACGCGCCACCCAGTTCTGGTCGCCCGACGTCGCCTCCGTCACGCCCTCGATCGTCAGATCGTATCCTTCGCAGTCGCTCGCCGTGTCGTCGTCGGCATCATCGTCGAGATCGTCGTCCGCGTCGTCGTCGGTGTCGTCATCGTCGTCCGAATCGTCGTCACCCGTGTCGGAGTCGTCGTCGTCATCGTCGTCGTCGCATCCGCATCCCACGCAAAGGAGCGAGAACGCCAGTGCAGCTACCCACATCGCCAAATTCCACGCACGCATAGTCACCTCCAGTCGTTGAACGGCCCCATCCGGTCGGCGCGAACCCCGGCAAGCGACCGAGAACGCGCCCGAATCCGTATGTCAAATCCCTAGAGTGTGATGAATCTTACACCGGAAATGGCCGGACGACCAGAAAAAACTTCGCCGGTAATGCCAACACGTGAATTATAATGGGGGGACAAACGAAATGAGAGTAAAATTAAGGCCGATTTGAGCGCGCGAAGTAGTGTAACTACATGATATTGCTAGGCATTTAACAATTCTCGCGCAACTCGCATTTGGTTTGGCATTTCCGACTTCCGGGGCGT
>CAZPJD010000073.1:0-52552 GCA_964586775.1 uncultured bacterium
ACGGCCACGCGGTCGTGCCCACAACGAAAAACGCAACGCAAAGGCGCCGGTCGAAATCGCTCATCCCCGATCGCGCGAGACGGCGATTCCAGAAAAACGCCGTCAGCCAAACGGCGAGCGAGAGCGAAATGGTGCGCGTGAGGTGCAGACCCCACCAGAAATCGTGCGTGACGAGCCGTGCGACAAAGACGAAGGGGACGAGCATGAGGCTCAGTCCCGGCGCTTTGTCGGTGTACGCCTTGCCATCCGCCACGGCGAGGTCGGTGGTCTTGGCGGCATAGGGACCCAAGGAGAGCGTCCCCGCCTCGACGACGCGCAGTGCCGCCGCGTAACGCGACATGACGTTGACGCCCACCGACCGATTCGCCGGAAGCGCCAGCATGATCGCGAAGAGCGCGAAGAGAAGGATGTCGGCCCGTTTCACGCAGCCCGCCGTCCAGAGAGTGATCCGGAACTTAGCACAGCATCGGCGCTTGTTTAACGCCGCGCCTCGATGCCAATATCGCGCCGTGCCGACACTGCTGGCCCTTGGAAAATCGATCGCGCTCGTCGCGCCGCTCGCGTGGGCCGCGCGCGAATTCGCACGACGCGCGACGGATGGCGAAACCCTCGCCGTTCGCGTCGCCGCGTTGCTCGTCATGTTCTATACCCTCGCGGTGATCGGCGCGGGGTTGCTCGGCGTGGCGGGCTTGTTGGGCTATCTCCCCCTGCTCGCGTTCTCGTGCACCGCGATGGTCGTCGCACGCGCACTGCGGCGGTTTTCGCCTCCGCTCAATGATCCCGCTCAATGCGAGAACGCGGTGCGGCCAACAAGTTCGATCGGCGACGCGATGCTGCTCGCGCTTGCGTGCGCGGCTGTCGTCGGCGCGGTCTTCGCGGCTTTGCCACATCCCGCCTTCGAGTACGACGCGCTCACCTACCACCTGCATTTTCCCGCGCAATGGCTGAACGCCGGGAGGATCTTCCTCATCGAGACGCCTTTCGGCGACGCCGCGCCCGAATACGTCCCCGCAAACGGGAGCCTGTGGTTCGCGTGGCTGCTCGCCCCGTGGCGCGATGGCCCGTGGCCCGCGGCGCGTTTTGCGTTTGCCGGAGTCGACGCGCTGGCGAAGTTCGGCCAGCTCCCCTTCGCCGCGCTGCTCGCCGCATCGATCGCGTCCCTCGCCGAAACGCTCACGGAGCGAAAGGGCGCGGCGGTGCGCCCGGCCGCGCTCGCGCTGCTCGTCTCCTGGGTGGTCTGGCAGAGCGCGACACCCGGCGTCGATCTCATCTTCGGGGCGTGCGTCGTCTCGTCGCTTGCGTTCGGAGCGCGTTGGGCGCTCGCAGGATCGCGCGGATCGGCGGTGTTGTGCGGCGTGTCGCTCGGGCTTGCGCTCGGCACCAAATTCGTCGGACTCGTCTATCTGCCCGTCGTCCTCGGCGCACTCGTCGCGTGGAACGGGCTCCGGCGGCCGCGCGCGGCGGATGTCGCCGGGTTCGTCATTGCCGCGTTCGCACTCGGAGCGCCGTGGTATCTGCGGAACTGGATCGTCGCCGGGAATCCGCTGTTTCCCGCGCATGTGTCGTTTGCGGGCATCGAGGTCTTCAGCGGCGTATACGCACGCGACGCGATGACGGCGAGCGTGTTCCGCGTCCCCACGCCGGGCGCGGCGCTGGTGGTGGCGGCGCACACGTTTGGTTATCCGCTGTTCTTCGCGGCTCTCGCGTGTTCGATTCGGGGATTCCTCGCGGCCCGAACCTCTCGCGCATGGCTCGTCGCGGCGTTGATTGCCCCGATTGCGTTCGTTTGGCATTTCCTCGCGGTCCCCTATAGCTCGCAGGACCGTTTTCTCATCTGGGCCGCCGCACTCGCGTTCGTTCCGGCGGCGATTCCCGCAAGTTCCGTTCGTTCGCGGATGTGGACGGCCGTGGTGATCTCCGCCGTTCTCGCGCAGTCGTTCGGGCCTGAAGTGGCGACGATACTGTGGGACACCCCCGTCGTTTTTGTCGGTCACTTTCGCGTCGAGTCCATCCTTCCCCTGACGGCCGCGTGGGCGTTCTTCGTCGCGGCGATCTTTTCCGCGCCTTACGCGCGAATGCCGAAGCGAAGCTCCATCGCCGCGCGGCTGGCGGCGTTTGCCGCGGGGGTCGTCTTCATCGCTATCGCGGGATCGGCCGTGCGCGTGCCCATGTCGTCGCTGCGGGAGTTGCCGCTGGATGCCTACGCGCGGATCTGGGCCGAGAGACCGGGCGCGCTCGCATACGCCGGACGAAATCGGCCCTTTCACCTCGCCGGACGCGACGGCCGCACGCGCGTGGAGTGGGTTCCCGTGGACGGACGCTACGACCGGGCGTTTCACGACGTCATCCACGAGCAGGCGCTGGGCGGCACGCTCGACCGCGCACGCGACAAGTCCCCGTGGCGATACGCGACGCCCGATCAAGAAGCGTGGCTCGCGGCCTTTCTTCGATCCGAGGCCGAATGGCTCTTTGTCGAGACGCTCGGCCTTGAGGAACGTCGGTATCTCGGCTACGACGAGCAGGGATTTCCCGTGGAACGCGCGTGGGCGCTTGCGCGACCGGACGTCTTCGAGCCGGTTCTCGCGGCGCCAACCTACGAACTTTATCGGGTGCGCTCCGCGCCCCGGATGACGCACGAATGACGCCGCTTGAAACACCGCCCGATCGCGACGCACCGGCCACGCACCGCCGCCTCGCCGTGGTGACGTTTTTCGTCGTCTTCGCGCTCTACCTTGCGGGGCTTTGCCCAACCATCCACCTCGGCGACTCGGGCGAACTCGCGACCGCGACAGCCACGCTCTCGGTGCCGCACGTTCCCGGCTATCCCGTCATGGCGCAGGCCGGATTTGCGCTCTCGCGCGCGCCGATCGGCTCGCTGGCCTTTCGCGCGAATCTGTACTCGGCCCTTTGCGGCGCGCTCGCATGCGCGCTCGTTTTTGTGCTGCTCACGCACCTCGGCACTCGCCCCGCCGGGGCGTTTGCGCTCGCCGTCGCATTCGGCGCGGCGCACACGGTGATGGAAGAGAGCCTGAAGATCCGCACCTATCCGCTCAACGCCGCGTTTGCCGCGTTCATGCTCTGGCGTGCGCTGCGTTGGCGCGAAACCGGCGACCGACGTGAATTGATGCTCGTCGCGTTCGCGGGCGCGATCGGGCTCGGCAACCACCAGATCGTCCTCGCGTCGGGCGTCGCCCCGGCGGCGATCGTTGTTGCAAATTGGCGGCGGCTGCGCGCGCGCGACCTCGCCTGGATGCTCGCCGTTGGAATCGTCGGGATCAGCGTCTACGCATACCTGCCGCTGCGCGCGATGGCGGGACCGGTGCTCAACTGGGGCGATCCCTACAACGCCGAGCGCTTCTTTGCGGCTCTCACGCAGCAGCAATATGCGCATAAGATGCTGTCCGCCGATTGGGGGCCGAAAATCCGGATGGCGGGCGTGATTCTGAAAAGCCTCGCGACCGAAGCGGGCCTCCCCGTCTTCGCGCTCGCCGCGATCGGCGCGATTCAGCTCGCGAAGATCGATCGCGCGCTGCTCGCCGGGCTTGCGGGAGTCGTTCTCGCGACCATCGCCTTGCGCGTCAACTACATCGGCGAAGACGAGTTCCATCAGGTGCTGCGTTACACGAACTGCTGCACACTGATGGTGGTGATCACCGCCGCCGTGGGACTGCGCGAGGTCTTCACCCGGTCGCGCGCCGTGTTCGGACTCGCGCTGGCCGCGCTCGCGGCGGTGTACCCTATTGCCGCGAACTTCCCGGCGGTCGATGTTTCGCGCCACCGCGTCGCCGAGGATTTTGCCAAGGCGGCGCTCGCGTGGCCCGAGCCCGGCTACGCGCTCGCGGTGGGCGGCGACAATAACGTCTTCCCGCTTTGGTTCTATCAACGCGTCGAACGATACCGGCAAGACGTCGTGTTGCTTCCGCGCTCGGGATTCGACACCGACTGGATTCAGGCCGAGGCCGCGCTGGCCCTGCCCGCGGGGACCGACCGCGTTCGTCCCGAGTATCGCACCGTTCCGTTCCCCGTGTTCTATTCGACCATCGAGAACCTGCGCGCAATCGGCATCCCGGTCTATTCGCTGTTTTCCACCACCGCCGATTCCTCCGAGGCCGCCGTGTGGACCGATTGGTCCGCACGCGGCGCGGTCGTCCCGTGTGGGCTGGGGTTTCGCGTCGACGGCCTCGCGTGCGACGACTCGATCTGGCGGCGGTTGCCGATGTCGGGCTACGTCGAGCCTGCAATTCCGCGCGACCACCACACCCGCGCGTTGCTCGACAATGTCGTCCATCATCAGCTACTGCGTTCGCAGTCCGCGCGGCAGGCGGGCGATCTCGACGCGGCGCTCGCCGCGGCGCGCATTGCGTCGGCCGCGTTACCCGACGATGTGCGCGCCGCGCTGACCGGTTACGTGATGCTGATCGAAATCGGGCGCATCGACGAGGCGAACGTGCTCGCGGCCGAACTCGTTCGGCGTTTCGGCGACGACCCGAAGGTGCGCGCCGTTCTGCGTGCGGGGTCGCAGGGGGAGACGCCGTGACGACGGCTCCGCCGCCCCCAAAGTCGAGCCCGGCGATCGTCGGGGCGATCGTCATCGTCAGTCTTTGCTTCGCCGCGTACGCGACCACGCTGCAACGCCCGTTCTTCTTCGACGACATCCCGTTCATCGTGAACGAGACCGCCCACCGCGATCTTGCGAATGTCGGGTCGTTCTTCGCCACCGATCAACACCGGCTCTACCGCCCCGTGCGTTCGTCGGCCTATGCCCTCGCGTACGCCGTGTTCGGGCTCGACCCGCTCGCGTACCGCCTCGTCGCCATCGCGCTGCACGCCCTGTGCTGCATTTTCATCGCGGCCATCGCCTTCGAGTCGGGCGTCGGCGCGGGCGCGGCGCTGCTCGCCGGGCTTGTCTTCGCGTTGCATCCCGTCCATGCCGATCGCGTCGCCAACACCACCGCCGCGTTCGATCTCGTGGGTCTCGCGCTCGGCTACGCGGGGCTGCTCGCGCTCATCCGTTATGCATGCACGTCTTCCCGCGCTGCACTGGGCCTCGGCGTCTTCGCCCTGTTCGCCGGACTATTCGGCAGCGAGGAGTGCGTGACGATCCCCGCGCTGTATTTGGCGTGGGCATGGACGATCGGTCGTGACGCGCCGCGACGGCGCATGGCACTCGGTGCGGTCGTGTCGATCGTCGCCGCCGTCTTCTACCTCGTCGTTCGAACGATCATCCTCGGTCAGGTCGCGCGCACCGGCGTCGCGCTCGTCCCGGCGTTCTTCGACCGCATCGCTGCCGGCGCGATCGCGTGGTGGTATGGCGCTCTGAAAATCATCTTCCCCTTCTCGCTGCGCCCCGCTTATGGATTCACCGTCGAGACCGCGCCGCAAGCGCTGCTCGTACTCGTCATCCCCGCAACCGCGCTTGTGGCGTGGGCCGTCTGGCGCACCCGTCATCGGCGTGGCCTGACGGCGTTCGCTCTGCTCTGGGCCGTGTTGGCCTTCGTCCCCTTCGCCCAAATCATTCCCACCGATACAGTCATGGCCGAGCGGTATTTCTACGCACCCCTCGGCGGCGCGGCTTTGTTCGCGGCCTGGGCGTATGACCGGGCGCGGCTCGACGTCGCCTCGCCGATGCGCTCCGTCGCGAGCGTTTTGGTGGTTGCGGGACTCATGGCAATGGCGTTCGCCACCGCGCATCGGGGATACGTGTGGGCCGACGAGTCCCGCCTGTGGGCCGACGCCTACGCAAAGGACGATCGGGCCGCGATCACCGTGCTCAATCACGCCAACACGCTGCGTGATGAAGGTAAGCCCGAATTGGCGTGCGAACTTTATCCGCGCGCCGCGTCGCTCGATCCCTGGCGGCACGAGCCGCTCGTCGGTGTGGGCGAATGCATGGTCAGGCGAGGCGAACTCGACGACGCCATCGCGACCTACCAAAAGGCCAACCGATTGTCGCCCGGCGCGCGCGGGCCGCTGGAGGGGCTGTGTCAGGCTCTCGCGATGAGCGAACGGTTCGATCCCGCGACGCAGTGCGCGCGACACCTGCTGGAAATCGACCCCGATTCGCTTGTGGGGCCCTATGTCCTTGGCTATAGTGCGTGGCGCCAAGGCCGTATGGAAGAAGCCCGGGAAGCCCTCGAAGCCGCCGCGCGCTCGCCGCGCGGACCCGAGAACACGGTGCGGGCCGCGGCCGAACTCCTCGATCGAATCAATTTGGACTGGACCCCATGAAGCTTTCCGTCATCATGCCCGTCTACAACGAACGCACCACGATCGAGGAGATCGTCGGACAGGTGCTCGCCATCGACCGCGACAAGGAACTCATCATCGTCGACGACGGCAGCACCGACGGCACGCGCGAGATTCTGCGCGACAAAATCGAGGGACTTCCGGGGGTCAAGGTCGTCTACCACGAACGCAATCAGGGCAAGGGCGCGGCGATTCGCACCGGCCAAGGGCACATTGAGGGCGACATCACGGTGATTCAGGATGCGGATCTGGAATACGACCCGCGCGACTTCGAGACGCTGCTCGAGCCGATCATCGAAAAGCGCGCCGACGTGGTCTACGGCTCCCGATTTCTCGGTCGGCATCGCGCGTTCCTATTCTGGCACTACCTGGGCAACCGGTTTCTGACCTTCGTGACCAACGTGCTCTACAACACGATGCTCACGGACATGGAGACCTGCTACAAGGCATTCCGGTCCGAGGTCTTCAAGTCGATCCACATCCGCTCGAACCGCTTCGAGTTCGAGCCCGAGATCACCGCCAAGGTCTTCAAGAGCGGTTGCCGCGTTTTCGAGGTGCCAGTCAGCTACGCCGGGCGCGACTATGTGGAAGGAAAAAAGATCACGTGGAAGGACGGGTTCGGCGCGGTGTGGACGCTCATCAAATACCGGTTCATCGACTGACTTTTTCTCCCGGACCGCGTCGCAACCGCCTGAAATAGCGGCGATTCTCACAGCCGCGGCGGCTCGCGCCGTGCGATAAATCCTGATATGGTTGCGTATTCGGCCGACCCGCACCGGAGGTCTCGCGCGTGCGCGTTCTGATTCTGTACCCCGCCATGGATATCGAGTGGGACCGCGTGAAGGCGTGCGAGGTCAACGTGCGTCGGCCGTCGCTCGGCCTCGGCTACCTGATGGCGATTCTGCGCGAGGCGAAGATTCCGTTCACCTACATGGACATGGTCGCGAAAAAGCTCGCGCTGCGCGACGTGGTCGCCGAACTCAAGTCCGGCGAATACACCACCGTCGCTCTCCACGCCAACAGCTCCACCAAGGACGACGTCTGCCGCATCATCGCCGCCGTGCGCGAGCACACGCGCGCAAAGACCCTGATCGGCGGCCCGGGCGGCGTGCGCGGGCGCGAGTTCATGGAGGCCGGCGCGGACTGCGTGTGCGTGGGCGAGGCCGAGGAGCGCTTCGTGCCGATCCTGCGCGCGCTGCACGGCGACGGTGATCTCGGATCGATCCTCGGAATTCTCTACAACAACGCTGCGGGAGAGATTGTCGAGACCGCCGACGCGGGCTTCATCCAAGACCTTGACGCCGTGCCCTTCCCCTGGCGACCCAAGGAGTTCGTTCCGCTCTTCGGCGAGCCGGTGAACCCGGCGGTGACGGGCACGTACATCAGCCTGATCGCCTCGCGCGGTTGCCCCTACAAGTGCACCTTCTGCTACGCGCATCAGGTGTGGGAGCACAAAGTGCGCTTCCGCTCGCCCGACAACGTGCTCGACGAGATGGCGCACGAGCAGGCCAACTGGCCCGACGCCTATTTCACGTTCGTCGACGACGTGTGGGGCCTCGAAAACGAGTGGGCGATCGAGTTTTGCCGCAAGAAGATCGAGCGCGGGCTGACGTTCAAGTGGATGTGCATCATCCACCCGCTCAGTTTCGGCAGACGGCGCGCCGAGATCATGGAGCTGATGGCGCGCGCGGGTTGCAACTGCATCAGCTACGGCGCGCAGTCGTCGGACCCCGGCATCCTCAAGGCGATCCAGCGTTCGCCCAAGGAGCCCGCCGAGCTCGCCGAGGCCATCGCGCTGTGCCGCAAACACGACATTCTGGCGATCGTCACGTGGATCTTCGGGCTTCCCGGCGAAACGCACGAGACGGTGAAGACGAGCATCGACTGGTGCCTGGCGCACAGGCCGCACCTCGCCGACTTTCACCCGCTCTACGTGATCCCGGGAACGGCGCTGGAGAAGCAGTACGGAACCGGGCCATGCACGGTCCTGACGCCGCAGGAGGTCGAGATGGCCTGCGCCACGGGCTTCCGCCGGTTCTACCGGAATCCGGCGATCGCGTGGCAGCTCGCGAGCTTTATCCTGCGCAAGAATCCCCGCTACATTTTGCGCATGGGCACGCCCATCAAGCGTCTCATCATTCACGCCGTCAATCAGGAAAAGACGCTGCCCGGCCACGCGCAAACCGAACAGCCTGCCGCGACGTAATCGGCCACCCCGATCGGATCGTCGGCATCCCGTGTTGTTCGGGTCATGACGCTGTGACATAATCCGCGCGCCTTCGACCGGCATTTCAACGTGGAGTGCATCATGCGTCGCATTGCCCTTGCCATGGTGGTGGTTTTCCTCGCCGCGCCGATTGCGCTCGCCCAGGACAAAACGGGCGCGCAGGTCGTGGACGAGATGGTGAGCGGCATCTCGCAGGGCAACCTGCTGATGCAACTCACGATGAAGATCGTGTCGAAGTCGGGCCAGACGCGCGAGCGAGCGCTGCGAAGCCGCATGAAGGAAGACAACGGCCTCGGCAAGTCGATCATCACCTTCGAGTCCCCCGAAGACGTGAAGGGCACGAAGTTTTTGCTCGTCGAAAACAAGGGCCGCGACGACGACCAGCTCCTGTACCTGCCCGCGCTCAAGAAGGTCCGACGCGTCGCCGGGTCGCAGCGTTCGCAGAGCTTCATGGGCACCGACTTCACGTACTCCGACCTCGAGACGCACGACGCGACCGAGGGCGAGCACGCGCGACTGGCCGACGAAAAGGTGAACGGCGCGGACTGCTACGTCGTCGAAACGACCCCCAAACCGTCGGTCAATTCCGAATACTCCAAGGTGAAATACTGGGTCCGCAAGGACAATATGGTCGTGGTCAAGGCCGACTTTTTCGACAAGTCCGGCGCGCAGGTGAAGGCGCTGGTGACCGACCAGCTCGACGAGTACAAGCCCGGCAAGTGGATGCCGAAGTACCTGAAGATGAGCAACCTGCAAAAAGGCACGTCCACGGAAATCTTCATCACCAAGTACCAGTTCGACGCGAAGATCGCCGACGATTTCTTCACCGAACGATTCCTGCAGGACGAATCCCAGTTCTGATCGGACGCCTCGATGCGTGACGGCGCACGACGTATCGGATTTGCGTTGGCAGTCGCCATCGCGCTCGTGCTTTCGGCGTCCACCGCACAGGCGAAGGACGAGGACGACTCCGCGTCGTTTTTCGGCGACGCCCCGGCGGCGACGCCCGCCCCGCAATCCGGCGACGACTTTTTTTCCGATAGCGCCAAGCCGTCCGCGTTCACGAAAAAGGGCGAACTGGGCGGCGAGTTCTGGCAAAAACTCGCGACCGACACCGTGAAGGATCGCGAGGACGAGTATCTGCATTCCTCGCTCTCGCTGCTGCTCGCCGAGGGGAATTTCAACGTCACGCCGAAACTTTCGGCACGCCTCTCCGGCCTCGCGACCTACGAATTCGACTGGAACCGAACGCACCACTTCGCCGAGTTTGAAGCGCAGCTTTGGGAGTTGTACGCGGACTATCGTGTCGGCGACCTCGACCTATGCGCGGGGCAGCGCGTCTGGGCGTGGGGTCAAACCGACATCATTTCGCCCGTCAACCTGATCAATCCGGTGGATTTTCGGCGATTCCTCGACGCCGAGATGAACCTCGCGCGAGTGCCGGTGCCGTCCGTCGCCGCGACGTGGTACTTCGGCGACCTGCGCCTGACGGGCATCGCCCTGCCCTTCGCGCGCGGCGCGGAGTTCGACGTGGTGCGCAGCGGGCACAGCCTCTTCGGCCACGAGTTTCCGCTCGGCGAGTTGCTCCGCTTCGTGGAGGACGACCGCGGATATCGCAACCTGAAACGATTCCTCGACCACTGGGTTCCCGATTGGCAGGACGACCTGCAGGATGCCTTCGACGATCCCGAGTTTTACGAGGACCGGATCGAACAGCGGCCCGACGATTTCACGCACGCCTCGGGCGCGGCGCGGTTCGGCGGGCGCGTGCGGGGTTGGGATTTCGACGTGATGGGGTACTACCTCTACGACCAGATTCCGACGATTTTTCTGAATCCCCAATTTCGTGACCTGATGCGCGCCGGTTCCGACGCCACCGGGAACTACGGCCCCATCCCCGATCCGCGCGACGTGTCCACCACCGTCGTCACCGATCCCTTTCGCGCAACCTGGTCGCGCATCGGCGGCACGGGCGCGGACATCGGCACGACGTTTGGTCCTGTCGCCCTGCGCGCCGAGGGCACGGCCATCTGGGGTCGACGAACCTATCGCGAGGACCTGACGTCGGTCGAAAAGCCCGTCTACAGCTACGCGGCCAATCTCGAGTACACGCTGCCCGCCGACATCATGTTGAGCGCCATCTGGTATCAATCGCATCTCGGCGATTTTGAGGGCGACCTGATCGCCGAGCCGGTCAACTCAGTGCTGTTTCTCGCGTGGCGCGCCACATTTTTACAGGATCGATTGAAAACCGAGGGCGTGGCGGCATACGAATTTTCGGAGTTGTCCGACGAGGAGTGGCGGGATGCCGACGTGTTCGGCGAGGGCGCACAAATCTCGCCCTTCGTCGAGTGGGCATGGACGGACACGGTGCGCACGGCGGTCGGCGCGAATCTGCTGACCGGCAACCGCTACACGCTTCTCGGGTTCTTTCGCGAGCGATCGCGCGTCTTCACGACACTCAAGCTGGACTTCTGAGCGATGACGAAGCCCGCCGTCACGCTTCCGCTCACGTGGGTTGGCGACGCGCCGCGCGTGTTGGTCGTCGGCGGCGGTTCGGTCGGGACGCGCAAGGCCCTGACGCTGCTCGATGCCGGGTGCTCGCCGGTCGTGATCGCGCGCGAAGCATCACCGCAATTGATCGGGCTCGCCGCGGAAAAGAGGATCGATCTTCGCGTTCGCGAGTTCCAGCCCGGCGACGCGGACGACTTCGATCTGGTCGTCACCGCGACCGGCGATCGCGATCTCGCAAGAGTGATCGCGGACGACGTTCGCGCCCGTCGCGGCCTCATCAACTGCGCGGACGCGCCGGAGCTCGGCAATGTTCAATTCCCCGCGGCTTTTCGCGACGGCCCGCTCACCGTCGCCGTTTCCACCGGCGGCGAGCAGCCCGGCGTGGCCGCCCGGGTTCGCGATTTCGTGCGCGCGTCGATTCCAGCCAACCTCGCCAGTGATTTGGCACGCGCCGCAGACAAATCGAAACGAGGACCTGGAATGGTGATCCTCGCGGGCGCTGGGCCCGGCGAAACCGATCTCATCACCCTCGCCGCCGCGCGCTCACTCGCCCGGGCCGACGTGATCCTCTACGACATGCTCGTGAATCCCGATCTGCTGCGTTTCGCGCGAGCCGATGCGCTCCGCGAGTTTGTCGGAAAAACGGCGGGAGGCGAATACACGCCGCAGCGCGAAATCAACGAACGGCTGCACGCCCACGCCATCGAAGGGCGCACCGTGGTGCGTCTCAAGGGCGGCGATCCATTTTTGTTTGGGCGCGGGTCCGAAGAGTGGCGATACCTGACGGAGCGCGGCGTCGCCGTGGAGTGCGTGAATGGGGTGAGCTCCGCTTTCGCCGCGATCACCGCCGCGGGGTACGCGCTCACCGAGCGCGAGCGCTGCGACAGCGTCTTCGTGACGACGGGGCATCGCTCCGTTTCGCCGGGGACGCGGCTCGTGCCCGACTACGATCCCGGAATCGTCGCCATCGTGCTCATGGCGTCGAAGTCGCTGGCCGAGGTGCTCGCGGCGTTTCGCGCGCACGGTTGGTCGGACGAAACCCCCGCCGTGATGATCGCCCGCGCCACCCTGCCCGACCAACGTCACGTCGCATCGAACCTCGGTGGCATCGCCGAAGCGATTTCTTCCGCACGTCTCGCCACGCCAGCGCTGCTCGCGGTCGGCGACGCGCTCGACGCACCGATCCTCACGCGCCGATTGTGAGATAGATCCCCGCGAGCCCGGCGAGGATGAGCGCCACGCGCGGCGCGAGCCGCTCCCGCGTCCCTTCATCAGGCACCGTGTGCGGGCGCATCCCGTTGAGCGCCAAAATGAGCGCCGTCGAAAAGAGCGGCGCGCTCGAAAAGATGACCATGACCAGCGTGACCGGGCCGAGGCTGACCGCGTGAACCATCATCCACACGCCGAGCATGGCGAATCCCTCGCTGAAGTAGAGAAAGAACGTGCGACGACCGACGGTGCGGATCGATGCGAAGCACTCTTCGCGGATGCGGCGCGGCGCGAGCGCGATCAGCATCGCGGGAATCGTTCCGAGGCGGTCGAAAACGAACCATGTCGCGGCATCGACGTGCGTGGTGCCGTACTTGGTGGCGACGTTGGCGACGGCGGCGATCAGGCTGGCGGCGACGGTCATCGCGATCGCGGACCATCCGACGTGACGACGCTCGCCCCTCGGCGCACCGACAAATCCCAGTGCCGCGGTCACAGCCAGCACAAGCGCCATGCCCGCATACTTGCGCGGCGCGAAGACCTCGCCGAGCACGAGCGCGCCGAGCACGGCGACGAAGACGGTGCGGATGTAGAAGAGCGCCGCGGCGACCGGCGCGTCGAGCCGGCGCATCACCCAGTAAAACAGCGCGATCACGGCGTACATCGACCCGCCGCACGCCATGGCGAGTAACGCGAACGGCCATGGGCACGCGGGAATCCCGTTCACGGCGACGATCGCGGCCGCTGTGAGCGACGCGCCGGTGAGCGGCACCAGATAGGCCGCCGTCGTCATGCGCCACCTGGACAGCACGATCTTGTCGACAATCTGCACGCTGCCCATGACGGCGGCGGCGAGCAGCGCGAGAATGATCCAGTTCATCGTCTCTCCGAAGGACGGATCAACATACGCGCGCGCGCGAAGTGGGCAAGAGGCGCGGCTAACGTACGAGCCAGGCGAGACCGAGGCCGAGGTAGTTGCCGAGTGCGTAACCCATCAGCCCCGTGGTGAGACCCGAGACGACGACGTCGCGGTTCTTGAGAGCGGCCGCGACGGGCCCGACGAACGCGGGGCCGAAGATGGCGGCCGTCGATGTGATGATGGCGGTGTCGGCGTCGATGCGCGCGATCGCCGCGAGCACGAAGTGAAGCGCGGCGGAAGTGAAGAGGACAATCGCCACGTAGAGCAGATACACGCCGCCGACGTCCACGATCTTTCGCAGGTCGGCGACGAGGCCGATCGACGCGCAGAACGCGAGCAAGACGAACTCGCCGGTTTGGTACGAACCCGCGATGGCCCGAACGCGGGGGAGCATCGAGAGGCCGATTCCGCCGCTCGTCACCGCGAGCATGATGAGCACGGTGTCGAGGCGACCTAGCGCGAGTATCGAGATTCCAATCGAGCCGCCCGCCACAAGCGACGCGAGGGCGATCGCGAGAACGCGATCGGTTGCGCGCACGCCCTCCCCGCCCGTCAGCATGGGATCGGGCGAGGATTCGCCCTCGGGGGCGCGAAACGCGGGCATCACGCGTAAGAGAATCCGTTGGGCGACGCTGACCAAAAAAAGAAGGTAGACGGAACTGGCGATCACATCGGCGCCGTTCACGAGCACAAAGGTCTCGTCCGTCACGCCGAGGGCGATTCCGATCGCAGACATGTTCGGGGTGCCGCCGATGTAGACGCCGACGAGCATCCCGGCGATCTTCCAGGCGTCGGGAATCGAATCCGCGAACGCGCGCGCCGCGATCCCCGACACGATCAGCACGGCGACGACGGCGAGCGCGAACGACACGAGCGTGGAACGCGCGAGTCCGAACCAGCGGCGGACGTCGCACGAGAACAGCAGCATCGGAATCGCGAGACCGACGGCCGCCTCGCTGATCGACGTCGCGAGCGCGGTATCGATCGAGCCGGAAGCGAAGTTCGCCGTGGCGATGCCCGCCGCGTAGCACAGCACAACGGGGCCGAGCACGCCCAGCGCGCGCACCCGTTTCGCGCCGATCACGGCGAGCGTGGGTACGACGATGGCGAACAAGATCGTAAAGATCGCGCGCGCGTCCATTGGGGGTCCTTGCGGAATCGGCGAATCCTAGCATAAGTGAACCGCGTCGCCAGCGCGGCGACGTCGGGAGACATTTTTGATCTGGGTTACGCTCGGTCTCATCGTCGCGTTCGCGTTCACCGTCGAGACCATCGCGGGCTTCGGCGCGACGGTCATCAGCGTCAGCCTCGCGGCCAATCTGATGCCGCTCGACCGGCTGCTGCCCATCGTCGTGCCGCTCAACGTCGCGCTCTCGGCGTATCTGGTCATTCGTCACGCGCGCCACATCGATCGCGATGTGCTCGTGCGCCGCTTTCTGCCGTCGTTCGGCCTCGGGATGCCCGTCGGTCTCGCGCTGTTCAATCTGCTGCCCGCGACGGCGCTCAAGCTGTTTCTCGGCGTCTTTCTGTGCGTCTTCGCGCCGATCGAGCTTCGGCGGCTCGCGCGCCGGGGCGGCGATAACGCCAGGCCCGTGGCGGGAGTGGCGCAGGCCGCCTTGCTGGGCGCGGCGGGCGTCATCCACGGGGCGCTATCGACCGGAGGGCCGCTCGTCGTCTATTGGGCGGGGCGCGCGATCCCCGACAAGGCGGTATTTCGTGCGACGCTCTCGGCGCTGTGGCTCGTCACCGGGCTCATTCTCGTCGCAAACTACGCCGCCACGGGCCTTGTCACCGGCGAGTCGCTTGCGCGTTCCGGCATGCTCTTCGTCTCGGTGTTCGCGGGAATCGCCGCGGGCGAGTGGCTGCACGTGCGGGTGAGCGAGCGTCGGTTTCGCATTCTCGCCTACGCACTGCTGCTGCTCACGGGAATCACGCTGGTCGCGACGAACGTCTGAAACGCCATCGGGCGGCAACAAAGCCGCCCGGTGTGATTCGTAAGCCGGCGCCGATCAGAAGTTCAGCACGCCCTGCATCGAGAACGTGTTGTTGTCGAGCTCGGGCATGCCCTCGAGTTCGGCGCGGTCGGTGTAATCGAGCTGCAGCTTCAGCTTGTGGTGCGTGGCCGCGTGGAAGTTGATGCCGTAGGTCGAAGCCGCAAGCCGCCTGGTATCCATCACGTCGGTCAGCAAATCGAGCTCGTAGGTCTCGTAGCGCGCCGCGAGTTCCACGTGACGCGGAATGACGAAGAGGCCGCCCTGCACATACCACCCCTTCGTCTCCCAATCCTCGGCAAAACGATCTGCGACGACGTCTTCCTCGAATTCCGGTTCGAAGCGCGTGACGACGTACTCGCCCTGCACGGAAAGTCCCGACCACTTGAACTCGGCGTCGGCGCCGACGCCCTTGACGACGCGGTCGATGTCGTTGTTTTGCATCACCGACGCGCCGAGCGACAGCGACGGGCGGACCTGGTCGGGCGATTTGGCGACGCCCTTCGCGGGCCACCAGCGGGGCATGGTGTCGCCCTCGCCGCCGCGCATCGGCGAGAAAATATCGACCTGCGCACGCGCGGCGTAGAGCATGTTGTCGTTGTTGTCGCTCGTGTAGACGTGGTCGCCCTGCCCGTTATACGCGCCGCCGTCGATCGACAGTCGGCACCACTGGCGGTTGTCCGCGCCCGCGAGAATTTTGTAATCCTGATGCACGGTCGCGCCGAGGTCGTAGCGGATCGGCAGTTCCGAGACCACCATCGAGCGATTGATGAACTGCAACTCGGTCGTCGATTTCAGGCTCTGGCGCGAGAACGGGATCTTTTGGGCGCCGAGCGTCATCCCCCACGAGCCAACGAATGGTCCCTTTTCGAGCGCTTCGGGCGTGTAGAGCCCGCGCATATACGCCTGATCGACGCGCAGACCCATCTTGCCGTCGGCGCGCGAATCGCCTTCGACGCTCATCTTCGCGGTGAGCCACGGAAAGATCACGCGCCCGTGCAGGCCGAGCTCGGCCTTGTTGACCCAGAAGTTGCGCTCCTCGTCGGGCGATCCGGGGTAGGCGATCACCTCGTCGTATTTCGTCTCGTTGTAAGGCGTGAACCCGACCGCGAGCGACCCATCCGGGCCGAGCCCGTAGAATCGCGACTTCGCCAGTCGCTCGGCGGCCTTGTTGTACGACTCGTCGTCGAGCACGCCCTTGGCACGCAGCAGTTCGAGCAGTTCCAGATCGGCATCCGCCCGGTCCTTTTCCACCTTCGACTCGTCCACCGGCCACAGATCCGGTATTACCTGCTGCGCGTGCGCGGACGCGACGAGCCCCAGCACCATCACGATTGCCGAACAAACGGCCACGATTCGCGGCATGAACTCTCCCCTCACTTGCCCGCCGGCACGAAACGAATGCGTTTCACGGTCACGGGAATGATCTCGTCCAATGTGTAAAGCAACGGGACGTACTCGCCCGCCATGTACTCGTCGTGCAGATTGTCGAAATAGACCGACGTCGGCCGCTCGACCTGCCCGCCCGGGAGCGCGGCCAGCGCCGGGTAGCGCTCGCCGTCCATCTCCATCACCATGCGCGCGGCGGGCGCGTGGCCGTTGTGGAAGTCGTCCACCAGACCGTACGGATTCGCGACATTGATCGTGAACCATCCGCCGTCGGACGGCGACTCGGGCAGCGCCGGCGCGATGAGCGACGGGATGCTGATGCCTTCGAACGACAGGGCGAACCGCGCGGTGTGGAGTCGCCCCCACTGCCAATCGGCCATGTCGGGGCCGAGGGCGTCGTCCGACGCGAGCCACTCGAGGGCGTCGCGCAGCGCGCCGAGCAGCACATCCTCTTTCGACTCGATCATCGGCGTTTCGATGTCGTCCCACCACACCTCACCGTGGTTCGTGTTTTCGGGGTGTTCGAGCAGGTTCAGCAGCGCGCGGGCCTCCCACTGGGGACCCGACTCGGACTCGTCGCCCGGCAGTTCCACGTCGGCCTCGTCGAATTCGTCGCCGAAGGCGTTCACGATGACGCGGCCCAGCCACACGTGAAAGAGCGTCGCCGACACGGATTGAAACGCCTTTTCGGGGTCGGTGTATTCCGGTCGGTATCGATCGGCCACGGCAGCGGGAGTCGAGAAATCCCAAGTCGCGAGTTGGTCGATCGCGCGCTTCATGTCCGCCGTGACGAGGTCGGGCCGCGCGTTATACGCCTTGAATAGAAACGGCAGCATCCGGCGACCCAAATCGCTCGACGTGTCGGCTTGGATACGCGCCATATCGTCCAGCGTCGCACCTCGATCGGCGGCCGCCTTCACAAGCCGTGAAATACGCCCGGCGCGGTAGCCGATGTCCATGTCGTAGTAAAAGTAATAGTCGTCGTTCGTCGGGTTGTTGTCGGCCAGCGTGCCGTAGATGTCGTTGTTTGCCGTGGCGAGGAATCCCGACGCCGGATTTTTCACGCGCGCCTGCGCGTCGTCCGGGATGTAGCCGTCCCACTCCGATCCGCCGGTGCCGGGCAACGGCAGGTAAGGAGGCTGCTGGCGCCAGTTTTCGCGGATCGGCAGATCGCCCGTCGCCACGTAGCCAATCTCGCCGTTCACGTCGCCGAGCACCCAGCTATAAAGGCCGCGACGATAATTGGAGAAGGCGTCGAGCGCCTCGTCGAGGTTCTGCGCGTAGAGCACATCCACAAAAGCGTCGAGTTCGTTGCCCGGCGTCATTCCCGTCCACGCCAGACTCACGCACGATGTGCCCTGACACGAACCGGGCACGATGGGCCCGTGGTGCGGCACGAACTGCGTGGTGAGGCTGATGGTTCGCGCCTCGGCGGGGTCCGACGAGGTCCAATAGTTGCGGACGAATTTTCGGATCGGCACGAGATTGCCGTCGAATACGACGTGCTCGTCGTCCTTCTTGGGCCGCGTTTCGAGATAGACATCGTAGGAATCGAGCGCCGCGTTGGTGCCGCTCCAAGCCACGTAGTCGTTGTGCCCGATCTGCGCGCCCGGCGCGCCGGGAAATGCGAGCCCCGCGAACGAGACGTCGCCGTCGCCGAAGTGCGTGCTGTTGACGTGGACGAGGTAGAAGAAGGACGGGAATAGCAGCGACAGGTGCGGATCGTTGGCCACGAGCGCGTGCCCGGTGGCGCTGTGCGCGCCATCCACCGCCCAGTTGTTGGAATGCTGGCCCTGCGAAAAGAACGTCTGACGCGCCGCCTCGATCGTCTCGCGCGCGGCCTGCATGGCGGGCAGCGCTTCGCGAAGCCGATCGGCGATCTCGTCCCACGCGGCGAGGTCGAGACCCGCCATCGGATCTTCCACCGTGCCACCTTTGGCCGCGTTGCCGAGAATCGACGTGGTGTCCGCCGGCTTCGCGCGGTAGATGTCGAAGAACTTCTCCGGCCCGAGCTTCGCCAGCGCTTCGCCGAGCGCGATTTCTTCCGACGCCGAGTTCGATCCCGCCCACAGGTTCACGACCATGATGCCGAGGATGTCGCGGATCGTCATGGGCTCGATCGACGCAAGGTCGAAAGAGAGGATGCCCTGATAGACCGTCGGAGCTTCGGCTTCGGCTCGGCCCGCAACCATGTCGCCCAGGTACGCGTTCACGCCGTCCACGAATGCCTGCAACGCAAACTTGGTCGGCTCGTCGATGCGGCCCATGAGCCAGTCGGCGATGTGCCGACCGTCGGGCGCGGTGAAGAGCGTGCGGAAATAGTGATCGACCTGCCAGATCACGACATCGGCCAGCAGCGGCCCCACGATCGAGACATGGCTGATGACCTCGCCGAGGCGTCCATCGGCGATCTTTCGCGCGAGGTCGATCTCGGAAAACCGGTCGCGGGCCTGCATGTAGCCCTGCAGGTAGAACGCATCGCGGTCCGTGCGCGCGTAGATATGCGGGATGCCCCACTCGTCGATCAGCACGTCAGCCTCGTCCTCGAGGTCCGAATGCTCGACGATCAGATCGACGGGAATGCCCAGTTCGTCGTTCGCGGGCTTCGCGTCCTCAGCCTTGTCGCCGTGTTCGCATCCGAGCGCCGTCAGCGCGATCAGTACGATCGCCGCGAGCCCGATCGCGCGAAGCTCAGTCCACCGCGATGTCATATTCCATATCCGTGTAGTCCGGGTGCGAGACCGTGAGGGTCAGGCCATCGCCCGGCGTGATCGTGATGTGGGCCTTGCCGTTTGCATCCGTCGGCGCGTCGAAGCTGGTGACGCCGCTTGTCAGGGTGACCGTCGCGCCGGCGATCGCCGTCCCCAGGTCGTCGTCCTGCACCGTGACTTCAAAGGTCGTTTCTTCGCCCGATCCCGCATCGAGAGGCGACCAGAAGACGCGCGGGTTCTTGAAATAGACACCCAGGTAGGTGTCAGCCGAGCGTTTGATGCCCGCCGCGTCAAGCGAGTCGATGGGCCAGCCACCGCGCGTGGGATCGCCCAGTTGCATGCCATGATCCGAGGTGATGAAGACCGCGGTGTCGTCCGCCATGCCCGAGGCTTCGAGCCAATCGAAGAGGAGGCCGAGATTCTTGTCGAGATGATCGAGCACCTTCGACATCTGGTCGCCGTGCGGGCCGTTCTTGTGTCCCGAGTCGTCGGTCGTCATGAAGTTCATGATGATGTAGGTCGGCCGGGGGATCGCGCCGTTGAAGAACAGATGCCACAGCTCGACCATCGCGATCTCCTCGACGAACTGCGCGAGGAAGGTCGAGGTGTGCGGCAGGCTCGGGTTGGGATTCGGAATGCCCGGCGGCCAGTAGAGGCCGAGCGGCGGGAACGGGATCTCGCCGGTGCGGTCGCGAAACTCCAGATCGGCCTTGTCGGCGTCGAAGGTCGACGGCTCGGTGAGGGACGCCGTCAGCGCTCCCTTGCCCCTCTCCGGCTTGTATTTGCCGAAGTTGCGGTGCACCGCGGCGTGCAGCGTCTCGCCGGGTTCGATCGGATTCCAGTATTTCTCCGAAAGGATGAGCTGGTTGATCGGCTCGGCGTATTCGCGCTCGGTGCGAATGTAGAATTCGTTGTCGAGGATGCCGTGATGACCGCTGTAGAGGCCCGATCCCACCACGTTGTGCCCCGGATAGGTCACGCTCGGCCAGTTCGTGATGCTGCCGTAGCCCGCCCAGCCGCCTTCGTCGAAGAAGCGCGCGAAGTTCGGCAGTTCGCCGGGGCGCTTCTCGACTTCGTCCACAATGCGCGTGTGCGTCAGGCCGTCCATGATGATGACGATCGCGCGCGCCGCTCCCGCCCCGGTGAGCATCTCGTCGAGCGGGTGGCCGTCTTGCCAATGCAACAGCACGTCGTGGCTGAAGACGCCGCGCTCGTCGATGCCCTCGGTCGGCTCGAATCCGAGCAGCTTGCCCACCGTCGGCGCGATGTCGACGTGCCGCGCGAAAACGTCATGCCGCCCGGGCTTGATCCCCGCGCCCCAGGCGAGCAGCGGACTGCGGCTCTGTGAGATGTTCAGGCTGCCGTGATTGCCGACGTAGCTCACGGAATGCGCGTAGCCCTTCCAGTTGACGAGCACGTCCGCGGCGTTCGGCGAATCGAAGTACGCCGCGATGCGCTCGTATCCGAAGGGATAAGCGTCGTCATCGGGCTCGATGAAAGACAGGCGTGGATCGCCCGGGGCGTAACCCTCCTCCGGCCAACTCGCGTTGTTGGGATTCGAACCGAGCGCCATCTCCTCGTCGAACGACGCACCCCACGTCGGGTCCTGATTGGCGATGGGATTTTCGCCGTCGATATCGGCGATCTCGTACTCATAACCCCGATTCGTCGGCACGCGCCGGAACCAGACCGAACCCCGCGCCGCGCGAATCTCGTAGAGGTCTTCGATGCGGGTGGCGGCGAAATCGACGCTGGGATCCGCCATGAGCGCGTCGAGCGCGCGGGCGTAAACCTGCTCTTCGCTCGGATTCACGCCCTGATCGAATTGGGGGAAATCGACGAATCCCGTTCGTCCCGGCCCCGTGTTGTCGATGGGAAACGCGGGCGAAACGACCGCTTCGCCACGATTCGTCGTCAAACGCACCTTCACGTCGCCGGCGCATCCAGCTTCGCTGTCCCAACTATGCCAAATGATCTCGTGACGACCAGGTTTGAGGTAGTCGGATTCGGCGGAGACGACCGCGCGTGACCACTCGTCGCCCGCGCAAGCACCTTTGTATTCGACCGAGGCGACCTTACGCGCAGCGGCGTCATCCACCGGACGGAGCGAGAATGCCACCACGACGTCGCCGAAATCGCCGGCCGCACCCTCGAAGCGGATCGCCGACTCGGTCGGATCGCCGCCTTCGCTGAAGGTGTCATTGCCCCAACTTTTGTGGCTTTCGTCGCGTTCGGCGCACGCGAGCGCCGTCACGCACGTCAGCAGGGCGATGAGCGCCTTGCAAATCGAACTTGTACGCATCGTTGCGGATCCATCCCATCAAACGGGCCAAAGCCGAACGCGCCCAGCGCGATCCGCGGCCGTCCCCGTAAAAAGTTGCGCGACTCTAGGCGCGCCGACGCACAATCGCGCGTCTATCGTGTTACAAAGAGGTCACAAAGACGACTATCTCGCCCGCAGTGTGAAGAAATGATGGCGGAAAAGTGGCCCCTCGGCAAGTGACATGCGCGCGCTCACGGGCCCATCCGGGAGCACAAAGCAATTTGTGGATGTCGTCGTCGCTTGACACTGCCGGGGCGCGGTGACATAAGCCCGCGGATTTCAACCAGAACGAAATGCCCGTCGATCCGTCAGAATTCCAGCCCGAAAGTCCCGCGATGCCGACCACGGCGTCCGCTCTGGGCAGTCTCGTTCAAAGAGTCCAAGACGCGATCGAGCACGCCGCGCATCTGCTGCCCGCACAGGGCCCGATTTCCGTCTTCATCCATCACAACACGCTGCACGCATTCGAGGACCGGCCCTTCGAGCAGGCCGTCGTCGAGGCGGGCGAACTGTTCGGCTGCGAGCCGTTTCTGCCCGAATCCCAATACCGTGACGAGCACCTGCGCGGCCGAATCCACGAGAGCGATATCCGCGACGTCCTGACGCGCGACCTCGGCCCGCGAGCAAACGATCGACTCGGCGATTTCGTCTCGCGGTTCGAACTGCGTCTCGCGGCGCTGCATCTGGGAATCGAGTCGATTCCCGAAACCGAGCTGCGCTGGCTGATCGAGGAAACGCCGCTCGTTCGCGAGTTCCGCGCCGATGCGCCCAAGGCCGCGCGGCACCGCGTGGTCGAGGGATTCCGGCGCGGACTCGCGCGCTGGGAACTTTCCGAACGCGAGGAGCGCGACGCCGTGCGAGCCCTCTGGAGCGCATGCCGTCGCGCGACGGAGCGCCGAACCCGAACTGGTCTCGCGAGAGGGGACGGGGCGACGCCGATCCGCCACCGTGACGCCATGCTGGCCGCAACCGGGCGCGACAGCGACGAACTCGTTCATCCGTTTCTGATTCGCGTATGCGCCGCATTTCTCGATCAGGGCATCGCCTATTGGCCCATGCCCGGTCGCGAGCGCGGTCTCTTCGCGGCGGTGCTGGAACTCTATGGCGGTTCGTCCACCGCGCGCGGGGATTGGATGGACGAGCTCACGCGCGAGCTATCGCGCGAGTCGGACGCCCAACGCACGCCGATGGAGTCGATCGTCCATTCGCTGGAAACGCTACGCGTCGATCCCGCCGATTGGGACCGTTACGTCGCGCAAACGCTTCTGGCGCTGCGCGGATGGGCGGGAATGATTCGGGCCCTCGAGAAACGGCCAGACCTCGCGCCCGTCCACGCCCCCGCAGCCAGACTGGCGGACTTTCTCGCGATTCGGCTGATCGCCGACATCGCCGCGTTGCGTTCTCTGATAAAGCGCGAAGGGCTCGGCGACAATATCGCGGACATGCGACCGACAACCGCGTCACGGGCATTCGACTCGAATTCCGGCTCGACGCTGGGTGACGCCTACACGTTGTTTCAGATCGCGCAGCTCGTCGGCAGGTCGGCGCGCGAGGTCGATCGACTGAACGCGAGGGATATTGACGCGGTCCTGGGCGATCTCGACGAGTTCCCCGGGGCCCAAAGGCGGCGGCTGCTGCATCTCGCCTACGAGCGGCGCTACCGAATCGAGATCCTCGACGCGCTGTCGGCGCACCGCGGCGAGCGCCCCGTAAGCGCGCGGCCGCTTTTTCAAATGATCGCGTGCATCGATGAGCGCGAGGAGTCGTTTCGACGGCACCTCGAGGAGATCGAACCGGATTGCGAGACTTTCGGCGCGGCGGGGTTCTTCGGCGTCGCCATGTACTATCGCGGTGCCGCCGAGGCACGCCCGCGACCCTTGTGTCCGGTCGTCATTCGCCCCGTGCACGAAATCGAGGAGCGCGTGGCCCTTGCGCACGCGAATACCGCCCGGCTTCGCCGAACGCGGGCGCGTTTCGTCGCTCGTCTCGCGCACGGGTTTCAGATCGGAAGCCGGACCTTCACGCGCGGGGCGATCCTGACCGCGTTGCTCGGCGCGTTCGCGGCGGCCCCCCTCACCATACGCGTTCTCTTTCCCCGGACCGCGTCGCTGATCCGCCGGGCTTTCGGCCGCGTGGTACGAACCCCCGCAAAGACCGAACTGACTCTGGATCGCGACGACACGGCCACGCCAATGACCGGCGAGCGGATCGGCTACGAGGCTCCCGAGATGACCGACATCGTCGCCGGGTTGCTCGAACAGACCGGCATGGCCCGACGACTATCTCGAATCGTGGTGGTCGCGGGGCACGGTTCGTCGAGCCTGAACAATCCGCACGAATCGGCGCACGACTGCGGCGCGTGCGGCGGCGGGCGCGGCGGTCCCAACGCGCGGGTTTTCGCGCTGATGGCGAATCGGTCCGATGTCCGGTTTGCGCTCGCAGAACGGGGTTTGACGATTCCCGAAGATACGGTGTTCGTCGGCGCGGAACACAACAGTTGCAACGACGACATCCGGTTTTTCGACGAGGATCTCGTTCCGGCCAGCCACCGCGACGAGGTCGAGTCCGCGATGTCGGCAATTCGTCAGGCGTGTGCCCGCAACGCGCACGAACGCTGTCGCCGATTCGAAAACGCCGATTCCCGTCTGCCGGCCGCCGCGGCGGTCCAGCACGTCGAGGCGCGCACCGAGGACCTGGCGCAGCCGCGCCCCGAGTACGGCCACGCGACCAACGCGGTGTGCGTCGTCGGACGCCGCGAACGCACCCGCGGACTGTTTCTCGATCGCCGCGCGTTTCTGGTCTCCTATGATCCCCTGCGCGACGACGCGACCGGACGGACTCTCGAAGGCGTGCTGGCGGCCATCGCGCCGGTGTGCGCGGGCATCAACCTCGAATACTACTTCTCGTTCGTCGATCCGACCGGCTACGGCTGCGGCACGAAACTTCCGCACAACATCTCGGGCATGCTGGGCGTGATGGACGGCCACGCCAGCGACCTGCGCACGGGATTGCCCTGGCAGATGGTGGAGATCCACGAGCCGGTTCGACTGCTCATGATTGTCGAGAACGACTCCGCGCTGGTTCGCGCCGTCCTCGACCGGCTGCCCGCGATCCGGCGGTTGGTGACGAACCGCTGGATCACGCTCGCGACACTCGCGCCGCAGTCGAACGCGATCTACACGTACGACGCCGAGCACGGCGAATTCATCCACCACGCACCCGAAACCGGCGGCCTCGCCCTCGTCGAGTCGTCGGTCGAATGGTACGCGGGGCGCTCCGACCACCTGAGCTGCGCCACGGTGCGCGCGGCGGGAGCTTCGCGATGACCTGGGGTCTCGTCGAACGGCTCGCGCTCATCGCCGTGGCCGCGCCGATCGCACTGTTTTTTGCGCTCGGCGCATGCGCCCTGGCACGATACGTCCCCACGGAAAAAGCGGTTGGCCGCATGACCCGCGGCGCATTTCTCGTTGCGTTCCTGTGCAACGCATCGGTCGCGATTCTCATGTCCGCCGGTGACCACAATCTGGTCGTGATCTCGCTCGGCGATTGGTTCCACCTGCCGGGCTATCGGTTCGCCGTGGAATTGATTCTCGATCGCCTTTCGGTCCCATTCGCGCTGTTCTCTCAGGCGCTCATCGGCGTCGTCGGCGCGTTCGCCAACCGATACGTTCACAAGGAACGCGGCTTCAACCGCTTCTTCACGCTGCTCGCGCTCTTCGCCGTGGGCATGAACCTCATCATTTTGGCGGGCGGAATCGAGATCGCGTTCGCCGGATGGGAACTCGTGGGGCTCAGTTCGGCGCTGCTGATCGCGTTCTTCCACGACCGACGGCTTGCAGTTGAAAACGGCTTCCGCGCGCTCGTCGTGTATCGCGTATGCGACGCGGGTTTCCTCGTCGCGGCCGTATTGATCCGGCATTGGGGCGGCTCAGGCGACTTCATTCATCTGTTCGGCCGCGTCGAGTGGCCGGGCGGGCTCGCGCCGCTCGAAGGGGGGCGGGCGGCCGTCATCATGTTGCTCATCGTCGTGGCGGTCATGGGCAAGTGCGCGCAAGTGCCCTTCTCCGGATGGCTTCCCCGCGCGATGGAGGGCCCGACGCCGTCGAGCGCCATCTTCTACGGTGCGCTCTCCGTTCACGCCGGCGTCTACCTGTTGCTTCGTTTCGCACCGCTGCTTTCGGCAACGCATGCCGCATCGGTGCTGCTCGGCACAGTCGCGCTCGTCACGGCCGTCGTCGCCACCACGGTCGGTCGCGCGCAGACGGACATCAAATCGAGTCTCGCCTACGCCTCGCTCACGCAGGTCAGCATCATCCTCATCGAGGTTGCCCTCGGCCTGTACTGGCTCGCCATCGCGCACACGGTCGGGCACATGTGCGTGCGTTCGCTGCAATTCCTGCGCGCACCGTCGCTTCTGCACGATGCGCACAACGTCGAAAACGCCATCGGCGGCCATCTCGAACCCACGGGCGAGCATTATCGCCGCATGCTCGCCAAGCCGGTCCAACGGGGCCTTTATCGCTTCGCACTCGAACGCGCGCATCTGGACGCCTTCCTCGACCTCGTTGTCGTTCGCCCCTTCGTCCGGCTGTTCGGTGCGCTCGATCGCATGGAGCAGCGCGTCGCGCGCCTCCTTGACGGATCGCCGCCGGGCGCCGGCGGAGGCGCACGATGACGTTCCTCGCTCCGTGGATCGCGATTCTCGTCGTCGCGCCGATCTTGGGCGCGGTTGTCGCGCGCGTGCGTCCCGCCAAGTCGCGGGCGGTGGTGATGACCGTCAACGCGATCGCGCTCGCGGCGTCCGGCTGCGCCGCCGCGGAGTTTTGGCGACGCGGCGCGCGCATCGATCCTCTCGATCCCGGTCCATTCTTCGCGGTGGACGACATGAATGCGACGTTGCTCGTCTTCGCCGCCCTCGTGGCGTTTTTCGTCGCGCTGGTTGCGCCCCTGCGCAAGTGGAAGCCGGGCAGCGCGACACGCACGCTCGTGTTCGAGTCGATCCTCTTTGCGGGATTCGCGTCGTCGATCGAAATTGGCCTGGTCGCTCTCTGGATTGCGTCCTACCTACCCTTCGACCGCGAACTGCGCCATTCCGACTGCGAATCGGGATGCCGTCGAGGATTCCGAATCGGCGCGACGCTGTCGTCGGCGCTGCTCGTGGCCGGCGTCGTTTCGATGCAAGCCAATTTCCCGTTCGACTCAACCGTACCCGGCGCGGCGGCCATTCTGGCGGCGGCGATGATCCGTCAGGGTGTGGTACCCTTCCAGTCTTGGCTGCCGCACCTGTTTGCCCGCGCGCCGCTGCCGTCCGTGCTGATGCTGTGCGTGCCGCAATGGGGGACTTGGGCGGCGCTGCGGCTCTTCGTACCCGCTGCGCCGCCGATCCTGCTGTCGGTGCTCGGCGCGACCGCGTCGATCACCGCCCTTTACGGCGCGGGATTGTCGCTCGTGCAAAAGGACGCCCGGCGCGCGTTCGGCTGGCTCTTCGTCAGCGAGACCGCCATCGTCTTCGCCTCGCTGTCGGGCACCGGCGACACCGGACTCGCGGGCGGGTTGCTCCTGTGGCTGTCTGGCGGTCTGTCGCTGTCGGGACTCGGGATGACGCTCTGCGCGCTCGAGGCGCGGCGCGGCCGATTGACGCTCGACGCGTACAGCGGCGGATACGAGAGCACACCGCGCCTCGCGGTAGGGTTTCTTCTGCTCGGTTTGTGCTCGGTGGGATTTCCCGGCACGCTCGGATTCGTTGGAACCGAACTTCTGATCGACGGCAGCGTGGCGACGCACCCACAGCTCGGAATCGCCATGGTGATCGCGACGGTGCTGAACGGCCTCGCGGTCGTGAACATGTACCTCCGCCTCTTCTGCGGGCGACGCACGATTGCGAATCCCGCGATCGGCCTACGGCCGCGCGAGTACGTCGGATTCATGGCGCTGGTGGTGATTCTGACGATCCTCGGGCTCTGGCCGCGCGGGCTCGTCGCGACGCGGGTGCGTGCGGCGCAAACGGCGCTCGCCGATCCGCCGGCGGTGACGTTGGTTCAACCAGCCGAACCAACGTCATAAGAAAACCCCGTCGGGAATTCCGGCGGGGCATCCATCGGCAACGGCCGATCCGCTCAATTGGGCGGAACGACCGAGATCATCTCCCATTCGTCCTCGGTGCCGGCGACGAGCCGCGCATAGTGCGCCTGAACGCGCACGCCGCGAAACGTCTTCATCAGGCGGTCGCGGGCTTCGAGCAGGTCGTCGCGATGCCGCTCGAACTCGTCCTTCTCGCTCGGGAATACGAAATGCCCGTAGGCCCCGCAGTCCTGATGGTTGACGAGATGGATCGTCTTCACACCGTGAAGATGGACCGCGACCTCGACGCTGCGCAGGATCGCCTGTCCCCGTTCGTTCTGCGTGTGCACGAAGTCGTGAATGGCGCCCGCCCGTGCGATGACGTCGCAATCGACGCCCAGCTTCGCGATGAACGTGCTGATAAAGTCGCGCCCATCCGGGCGGCGATGCAGTCGAAAATCTTCACACGTCACGAGGCACGCGTCGCAGCGATGTCCCATGGCGTCCTCCGGGTCCGGTTTACGCGTTTTCCGGATGATGTTCGAGGTGGAGTTTGGCTGTCGCGATCACCGCGGCCGCGTCGAGACACAGGATGCCGCAGATCATGAACGCGATGGGGAAATTGCCCATGTCGCCGAGCTTGCCGCCCATGATCGGCCCGAAGATGCCGCCGACGCCGTAAGCGAGAAACACCCAGCCGTAGTTCTGGCCGATATATTTCGTGCCGAAGGTGTCCGCCGTGATGGTCGGAAACAGGGCGAAGTTTCCGCCGAAGTTGAAGCCGATGAGCGTCGCGCCGAGATAGAGCATCCACGGCGTTCCGGCCATGAACGGGAACGCGAGCACGATCAGACCCTGCGTCGCCATCATGGTCACGACCGAGATCTTGCGGCCGATGCGGTCGCTGATGGCGCCCCACGCGATGCGTCCGAGACCGTTCGAGAGCGCGAAGAATACGCCCATGGCCGTGCCCGAAACCGCCTTGGCCCGCTCGGGATCGATGCCGTTGCCCACGAGCGCTTCCATGGGGAAGAGCTGCATCAGACCGATGCTCATGAGGCCCGCGCTCGCGCCCAGCGCGAACGTGCGGTGGATGAGATAGAACTGCGTCGTCTTGAGCATCTCGGCCGCAGTGAAGTCTTCGGAGCCCGTCGCCGCGACGCCCGGTTTGGGCGCGGGCGGCGTCCAGCCATCGGGTTTCCAGCCTTCCGGCGGAAACACCATGAACGTGCCGCCGATGAGCACGGCGACGCCGAAGATGGCGCCGTAGAGCATCAGCGTGCCGTTAAGGCCGATGATGTCGAGCAGGTGTGCCCACGAACCGCCGAGCTTGACCCAAAGCAGCGCGCCGAACCCGAAGCCCGCAACGGCAAGGCCGGTGATGAGTCCCTTTTTGTCGGGAAACCAGCGCATGCCGACGGCGATCGGGACGACGTAACCCAAACCGATGCCCGATCCGCCGACGATACCGACAAAGAACAACGTCACCCAGAAGTTGTGCGCGCCGAAGATACCCGCGAGGAAATACCCCACGCCGAGCACGACGCCGCCCGCCATGGCGAGTTTGCGTGGGCCGTACTTGGGCATCAGGCGTCCGGCCATCACCATGATCATCGCGAAGAACGCGAGGCCGGAAGAGAAGACAATCTGCGTGCGAACCTTGGTCCACCCCGCCTTGGACGCCGAGATCTGTGTCGGCGACGGCTTCAGGGCAGGAATCGGGTCGCCCACGTTCCACGCTTCGGGAGCGGCAACCTGAAACGTCTGTGCGCCGATGGTCGCCTCGACGACCTTTTCGCCGGGTTTCGCGACGGGGGTCTTGGGCACGACCATGCCGACCTCGACGCCGTCCACCGGAACCTTCACCAGAATTTCCTTGCCCTCTTTCGGGGCCTTGGGAACAAGGTACGGCGTGAACACCGACCACGCATAGATGGCGTCGAGGCACAGTTGCACGAGGATGGCGCCGAGCACGACCCAGTTGCGGTTCATCACTTTCGCGGGAGCGGACGGAGCGGACATGGGAAACCTCGCCGATGGAAATTGCAAATCCACAAACCACGCCGAACGGCGAAAACGGCGAAAAACGCCGATCCGCCGAACGAGGGTCCGATTCCGGGAATAACCCGACTGAATGAACCCTCATTCAGTAGTGGATTCTAGGCGAGAGCCGGGCGTTTGTCAAAGCTCCGGCGGGAATTTGCCTTGAATTGTTCCGGTTCTTTTCGAACCCTGCGGCCGTTACCCGCACATCGGGCGGTCGGCGAGGGTCACGCCACGCGCCTCGGCCCAATCCGAACCCAGTTCGCACAGACGCTGCTCATCCAGGGCGCGTTCGGCCATCGGAAACAGGACGTTCTCTTCCTTGGCGAAGTGGTCGATTGCGTATTCCATCAATTCGTCGAGGCGCGACCGGAGCAGGGCCACGTCGGTCACGGAATCGAGTTCCACGAAACCGCCCTCGATGTCCTGATGCTCGTGACGCATCACGGCCAGCGGTCCCATCCCGCCGATCTTGGGGTCGAGCGCGGGAAAGAAGATGTTGTTCTCGATGGTGGCGTGCGAAAGCAGCGCGGCGGACAAGGCCCGGGTCGCGCCCTGTAGTTCGTCGAGCGATGCGTTGTCGTCGATGGCTTTTCGGATGCGCGCGAACTGCGCGTAGAAAACGCCGTGTTCTCCGCGAAGGGCGTCCGTGATCTTCATGTTCAGTCTCCCCATTTCGAAGTGTGCCTTGCGAAACTATCCTCACGGACGGTTCGGGTCGTTGACGCACGTCAAAACAGCGAATTTTCGGCCCATTTGGACGCGGGCGACGGGCATTCGATTCTTTACCCCCGCGCGTTTCCCTGATAATAGGGGCCTCGTCGCGGCCCGATTCGACTCCGCCGCGTTTCATGCAGATGGTTATCGGCGTTTTTTCGAAGCGTCGCCCTGCCGAGGACGGCCCCTTGCCCCACCCGATCAAACTCCTTCTCTTCGACCTCGACGGCACACTGATGCTTTCCGGCGGGGCGGGCAGCCGCGCCATCGACACGATCTTCGCGCGGCATTTCGGCGTGGCGAACGCCTTCGACGGCATTCAACCGCACGGCATGACCGATCCCATGATCTTCCGCGAGCTGTTCGAACGACACGGCCTTTCGATCCAGGACGAGATCGGCACCATCGCCCGACTCGCCGAGGACTATCGACGCGAGCTCGAGATCGAGATGCCGATTTCGCCGCAGGCGCACATGATGCCGGGCGTCGTGCCGCTGCTGGAGCGGCTCGCAAGCGCGCCGAACGTGGTCGTGGGCCTTCTGACCGGCAATTTCGAGCCGACCGCGCGCATCAAACTCGCCCGGTTCGACCTCAATCGGTTTTTTCCCTTCGGTGCGTTTTCGACCGACAGCGCGAACCGGTCCGACCTGCCGCCCGTCGCGATCCGTCGCGCCGAGGAACACCTCGGCGAACCGATCGGCGCGGGGCCGCACGTCTACGTGATCGGAGACACGCCGATGGACGTGCGTTGCGCGCTCGACAACGGCGTGACTTCGATTGGCGTCGCGACGACGAAATTCACGACCGAAGACCTGCACCGGGCGGGCGCGCACATCGTGCTCGAAAGTTTTGCGGATACCGAACTGGTTTTGAACGCTTTGGGAGTGCCTTCATGAACGCCAAGGACGCCCTGCGCCTGCTCGATCTCCTGCGCGAAGCGGGCGAGATCGACGAAACGACGCACGCCAACGCGCACCGCTGGCTGACCGAGCCGGAGTACAAGGCGTATCGCGACGACGTGGCTGCGATGCTTCGCCCCACCGCGCTGATCGACGCGTTTTACACGACCATCCCCTTCGGCACGGGCGGGCGGCGCGGCACGGTGGGCGTGGGCACCAACCGCATGAACGAACGCACGATCGCCGAATCGGCACAGGGGCTCGCTCAGTACATTCTCGATGCCGATCCCAAAGGCGCGCTTGCGAAGCGCGGTGTCGTGATCGCTTACGACGTTCGCACGCACTCCAAAAAGTTCTCCGAGATCGCCGCGTCGGTTCTGTCGGCCGCGGGCGTACGCGTGTACCTATTTGACGGTCCGCGCTCGACGCCCGAACTCTCGTTCGCGATCCGCCACCTGAAGTGCGCGTCCGGCGTCGTCATCACCGCGAGCCACAACCCGCCGACCGATAATGGCTTCAAGGCGTACTGGTCCGACGGCGGCCAGGTCGTGGCGCCACACGACAAGGGCATCCTCGACCGCGTGATGGCGGTGACGGCGATCCGCAAGATGCCGCTCGCGAAGGCGAAGACGGCCGGGCTGGTGCGTCTCGTCGGCAAGGAGATCGACGACGCCTACCTCGCGCGATTCCCGAAGGACTTGTGGCTCGCGGACGAGCGCGCCGTGAAGATCGTCTACACGCCACTGCACGGTACCGGTGTGACCATCATCCCCGCCGCGCTGCGCGCGATGGGATTTAGCGACGTCATGATGCCGCGCGAACAGACGCGGATGGACGGCGGATTTCCCACCGTGCCGAAGAACTATCCCAACCCCGAGGAACCCGCGGCGATGGGCGAGGCGGTGCGTCTTGCGACCAAGATCCGCGCCGACATCGTCCTCGCGACCGATCCCGACGCCGACCGCCTCGGAGCATTCGCGCCCGACGCGAACGGCGAGTTCCGCTATGTCACGGGCAATCAGATGGGCGCGGCGCTGTGCCACTTCACGCTCACCTGCCTGCGCGAGCGCAAGGCGATGCCGAAAAAGCCGTTCGTGCTCACGACCCTCGTCTCCACGCAGCTCGTGCGCGCGATCTGTGAGCGCTTCCGCGTGCGCGTGACCGACGACCTGCTCGTCGGTTTCAAGTTCATGGCCGATATCCTTCGAGAGGCCGAAGCGAAGGGCGAGCACGAAAACTTCGTCTACGGCTTCGAGGAGTCGATCGGTTTCCTGCGCGGCACCTTCGTGCGCGACAAGGACTCGGCCGCGGCCGCCGTCACGTGCGCGCAGATGATGGCGCGGCTTGTCGCCGAGGGACGCACGTTCTGGGATTACCTCGACCAGCTCGCCGTGGAGTTTGGATTCTTCGCCGAGGATCAGTTCTCGGTGTTTTTGCACGGAGCCGACGGCATGAACCGCATGGGTCGCATCATGGCGACGCTGCGCACGAGTCCGCCGCGAGAGGTCGCGGGGCTACGCGTCCACCGCGTGATCGACCGCAAGACGAACACGTCGCGCGACACGACGACGGGCGCGGTGAAGAAGATCAAGGGATTCACCGGCGACGTGGTGCAACTGTGGTTCGACGACGCGGGCAAGACGCGGCTCACCGTGCGCCCGTCGGGCACCGAACCCAAGATCAAACACTACGCGGCGGCATACGAGGCCGTCGGCGGCGAGCGCGATCTGGCTCGTGCGAAAAAGGCGGGCACGGCCCGCGTGAAATCGATCATGGACGCCATGCGAACGATCGAGAACGCGATCGCGTAACGCTTGGTCAATTGGCATTTTTCCGGGTTTGCGGAGGTGGAACGTGAAGAGGGATCTCGAACGGCTGTCCCAGAAAACCTATGACCTGCTCATCATCGGCGGGGGCATCACCGGCGCGGCGACCGCGCACGACGCCGCGCTGCGCGGCCTTTCCGTCGCGCTCGTCGAGCGCCGCGATTTCGGCTCGGCGACCAGCGCCGCTACCAGCAAGCTCGTTCACGGCGGACTGCGATATCTGCGCACGCTCGAGGTGAGCCTGGTGCGCGAGTCGCTGCGCGAGCGACGCATCCTCGAATACATCGCGCCGCACCTCGTCGCGCCGATCCCCTTCATGGTGCCGTGCTATCGCCATAGCGCGTCGAACCTGACCACGCTCACCGCGGGCATGATGCTCTACGACCGCCTGTCGTTCGACAAGGCGCGGCTCGACGACATCGACCGCAAGGTGCCGCGGTGGAGCCGCCTTTCTCGCGACGAGGCGCTCGTGCGCGAGCCGGAACTGAAGATCGACCGGCTCACTGGCGCGGTCGTGTATCACGATTGCCAGATGGTGAGCCCCGATCGGCTGACGTGGGAGTTCGTCGAGGGCGCAATGGAAAACGGCGCCGAGGTCGCGAACTACGCCGAAGTGGTCTCGCTGCGAAACGCGAACAAGACCGTCGAGGGCGCCGTCGTTCGCGACGCGCTGACCGGACGCGAATACGAGATTTCCGCGCGCATGACGATCAACGCCGCCGGCCCGTGGGCGGACTTCGTCACGCAGATGCTCGGCAAGGGCCACGAGAAGCGGCTCGTGCGCAGCCAAGGCATCCACATGATTACGCGACCGCTCGCGAAGCAGCACGCGCTGGTGCTCACCACCAAGGTGGGCCGCGTGTTTTTCATCATCCCGTGGCGTGGGCGCAGCCTGATTGGCACCACCGACACGCGCTACGACGGGCACCCGGACGAGTACCGCGTGACGCGCTCGGGACTCGAGACCTTCATCGGCGAGATCAACGAGGCCCTGCCCTCGGCGAATTTGACGACGGACGACATCGAGTGGAGCTACGGCGGCCTGCGTCCGATCGTCGAGAACGACACGGCGCTGCGCGACGTGAACAAGGCATCGCGCAAGTACGAGATCTACGATCACAAAAAAGAAGACCGACTGAGTGGAATGCTCACCGTCGTCGGCGGCAAATACACCACCAGCCGGGCGCTTGCCGAGCGCCTGACCGAAATCGCCTGCACGCACCTGAACATGCCGCGCCCGTCGCGGACGACCGCGGGACACATCTTGCCCGGCGGACGCATCGGTTCGTGGGCCGGGGCCAAGACGCGCCTCATGCGCGAGTACGACGTCCATTCCGACGACGCCGCGATTCTGCTGGCGCACTATGGCAAACGGGCGCTGCCGTTCCTGGCCGAGGCCAAGGCGAATCCGGAACTCGCCGCGATCGTCGCCGAGGGCAAGCCCGAACCGCTCGCCGTGGTGGACATGGCCGTGCGCGATGAAATGGCGCTGCACCTCGACGACGTGCTCTTTCGGCGCACGGGCCTCGCCACCACAGGTCGGCTGCCGGAGTCATCGGTCACCCTCGTCGCCGACCGAATGGCGACGCTGTTGGGCTGGGACGCCGCGCAGCGCGCGACCGAGGTCGAGGGCGTTATCGCCAAGCTCCGGTCGCGAGGATTCGCCGACGCCTGAGTCGGTTGCCGAGAGACCTGCGGTTTCGTAAGCGTTCCTTCGTTTTTTGCGTGCAGACGCTTGACGGCTCGCCCGACCGCGAATATACTGGCCGTATTCTTGACTAACCCAATTGAGATAGTCGGGATTTGAGATGACCGCATCACCATTGAAGGCCGCAAAAACCCAACCGGCGGAACGCATCGCCGCGGATTTGTGCTCGCTCGTCGGGCGCACGCCGCTCGTGCGCTTGGACCGGTTTGCCGCCGACCTGCCGGGCGAGATCGTCGCCAAGCTGGAATCGTTTAATCCCGGTGGCAGCGTGAAAGACCGGATCGGCCTCGCGATGATCGAGGCTGCGGAGCGCGACGGCCACCTGAAGCCCGGCGGCGTGATCGTCGAGCCGACGTCCGGAAACACGGGCATCGCGCTGGCGTGGGTCGCGGCGGTCAAGGGGTATCGCTTGATCCTGGCGATGCCCGAAACGATGAGCATCGAGCGGCGCAAGATCCTGCAGGCGCTGGGGGCCGAGATCGTGCTCACGCCCGGCACCGAGGGGATGAAGGGGGCGATCGCACAGGCCGAGCGGCTTGTCGCGCGATTGCCCGGCGCATTCATGCCGCAGCAATTCCAGAATCCCGCCAATCCCGAGATCCACCGCCGTACGACGGCTGAGGAGATCTGGGAGGACACGGGCGGCCGCGTCGACTGGTTCGTGGCGGGCGTCGGCACCGGCGGGACCGTTTCCGGAACCGGCCAGGTCCTCAAGCGACGCAATCCGTCTTTGCGCGTCGTTGCGGTCGAACCAACGACCTCTGCCGTCCTGTCTGGCGGAGCGCCGGGCCCGCACATGATTCAGGGAATCGGTGCGGGTTTCGTGCCCGACGTGTACGACGGCGGCATCGTGGACGAGATCATCCAGATCACCAGCGATCAGGCGATGGAGACCGCGCGGCGCCTCGCGAAAACCGAGGGCCTGCTGTGCGGCATTTCCTCGGGCGCGGCGGCCGCGGCGGCGTATCAAATCGCGTCTCGGCCCGAGGCCGAGGGCCGGCGCATCGTTGTCATCATCCACGACACGGGCGAACGCTACCTCTCCACGCCCATCTATTTCGAAGACTGATCGGGTCAAGTTCGCAATGCAGCGAAAGATCGAATTCATCCGGCGCAGCGAGGTCGAGGAAATCAAGGACGCGGGCCTGACCCTCGACTGGGACGAAATCGCGAGAAAAGGGAAGATCTCGGCCGAAGAAGTGCAGATCGCCAAGTGGTACGGCGTCTATTCGAGCCGCCAAGAGGGCAACCACATGGCGCGCGTGGTGATTCCCGGCGGGCAACTGTCGTCGCGCCAGATCCGCGCCATCGCCGACATCTCCGAAAAGTACGCGCAGGGGTACGTCAACGTGACGACCCGCCAGGCGATCCAGATGCACTGGCTCAAGCTCTACGCCATTCCCGATTTCCTGCGCGAACTGCGCGATGGCGGACTCACAACGTTTCACGGCTGCGGCGACGTGACGCGAAACGTCGCCGCGTGCCCCATGGCGTCGATCTGCCCGCATCGGCGCATCGACGTGCTGCCGTTGGCGAAGGAAACCGCGCGCGTGCTGTCCGACAGCCGCGACCTCGACAACCTGCCGCGCAAGTTCAAGGTCTCTTTCTCCGGATGCGGAGCGGCGTGCGGTCAGCCGCACATCAACTGCGTCGGCAATATCGCGATCCAGCGAACGCGCCCCGGCGGAACCGAGGAGACGGGTTTTCAGGTCAAGATCGGCGGCGGTATGGGCTGGAAAGCCTTTGTCGCACAGGAGGCGTTCAGCTTCGTGCCGGCCGAACAGATCGTCGCGGTGAGTCGCGCCATCGGCATCCTTTTTCGCGATCACGGCGACCGCTTCAACCGCGCCACCTCGCGCCTGAAGTTCGTCGTCAAGCGTTACGGCATCGAAAAGTGCCGCGAACTGCTGCTCGAGATTCTGCGCGGCGAGGGCGTGGACACGAGCCGCCTCGAATGGGCGCCGGTCGAGGACTCCGCGCCCGCGTGGCCCGCGCGCCCGCTCACCGAACCCGACCCCTTGGGCACCGACGGACTCGCCGTCGTGCGCGCTCAGTTGCATAAGGGTGAGGTCACGCACCACCAGCTTCGCCGTTTCGCCGAGCTCTCCGAAATGTACGCCGACAAGTTCGTCTACACGACGAACCGGCAGAACCTGGAACTGCACGGCGTGCGCCCCGATCGCGCGGCCGAGGTCAGAGCCGAGATCGCAAAACTGGGGCTCGCCACGGACGGCTTTTACGGAATTCGCGACGTGGTGACGTGCGTGGGCACCACCTACTGCCCGCTCGCGGTCACGCGCACGCACCAGCTCTACGACCTGCTGCAAAGCGTCGTGCAGTTGCCCAAGTATGCCGCGATCCGCGACGCCGTGCTCGTCAATATCACGGGCTGTCCCAATTCGTGCTCACCGTTTCGCATCGCCGACATCGGGTTTCGCGGCATGCGCATCCGCGAACGGCGCGGCAGCGTCGAGGGATACGAGATGCGCGTGGGCGGCGAGGAGCACCGCTTCGGTCGCATCATCGGCGAGTTCAAAATGGCTGACTGCGTGCTCGCGACGGCGCGGGTGCTCGACCGCTTTCTGGAACTGCGCACAGGCGACGAGACGCTCGCGGCGTGCGTCGAACGCATCGGGGCCGAGCCGTTTCGCGCCATCGTCGCGCCGCTCGCCGAGGCTTACGAACCTGCGCCCGCGCTGCTCGAAAACTCGGTGTACTCCGGCGAGGCCGATTCGGAGAAGGATTTCGACATCGTCGCGAAGGATGTGCCCTGCCAGGCGGCGTGTCCCGCGAAGACCAACGTGCCCGAGTACATCAACAAGATCGCCGAGGGCGACCACGACGGCGCGTATCGCATCAATCAGGAAGACAACGTGTTTCCCGGCGTGCTGGGACGCATCTGCACGCGGCCGTGCGAGAGCGCATGCCGCTATCAGTGGACCAGCACCGAGGGCGCGGTGACGATCTGCCACCTCAAGCGCTCGGCAGCCGATCGCAAGACCGGCGAGGCGAAGCCGCTTCCCGCTTGGTACGGTGAAACGGGTCGGCGCGTGGCGATCATCGGCGGAGGCCCGGCCGGTCTCGCGGCGGCGCGCAACCTGAAGCGCTACGGCCACGACGTCACGGTTTTCGAGCGCGAGTCATTCCTCGGCGGCATGATGACGATGGGGATCCCCACGTTTCGCCTGCCGCGCAACGTCGTCACCGATGAGGTGAACGCGATCGCGAATTCCGGCGTTCACATCCGCACGGGCGAGCACGTCGATCGCGAACGCATGAAGCGCCTCGCGGGCGAATTCGACGCCGTGCTCGTCGCGGCGGGCGCGATCAAGCCGCAGCGCACGCCGATCGACGGTCTGCCCGACGAACTCGCCGTGCCTGGCCTCGACTTCATGCGAGCGTACAATCTCGACAAGCCCATCGCGGTCGAACCCGACGTGCTCGTGATCGGCGGCGGGTTCACGGCGGTGGACTGCGTTCGCGCGGCACGAAGGTTGCTGGGCGCGCGCGGGCGCGTGTCGATGATGTATCGGCGCAACGAAGAGAACATGTCGGCGAATGCCGACGAACTCGCGCAGATCCGCGCCGAGGACATCGACATCCACACGCTCGTCACGCCCGTCGCCGCGCGGCTCGACGGCGGCGCGCTCGCGGGCATCGTGTTTCGCCGCAACGTGCTGGCCCGCGACCGCGACGCGTCGGGCAAGCCGCGCATGATCGAGGTGCCGGGCAGCGAGTTCGAGGTGCCGTGCCGGACGTTGATCCTCGCGATCGGCCAGAGCCGCACACTCGGCATCCTTCCGGAGGGCGTGACGATCGCCGACGGCGGACGCACCACGCACCCGAAGTTCTTCGTCGCGGGCGACTTCCACACCGGAAGCCTCGACGTAATCCACGCCGTCGCCGACGGCAAAGCGCTGGCCGATGCGATCGACGAGAATCTGACCGGAGAGAAGCGACTCGCGCGCAAGCTCGCCATCGAGATGGTGGCGGATCAGATTCTGGGGACCGGGCGCGTGCGCGACATGGATCTGCTCCCCGCGCCGCACATGCCGGTGATCCCCGTCGCCGCGCGCGGCGGCAATGCCGAGGTCGAGACCGGCTTCGACGACCGACAGACGCAGATCGCCGCGCACCGCTGCTACCTGTGCAACCACAAGTACGAGATCGACCAGGACCGGTGCATCCACTGCGATTGGTGCATCAAGGTCATGCCGCGCAATTGCATCCACCGCGTGAGCTACCTGTTCGAGAATCATCGCGGAGTCGCCGAAGAATACGTCGACACGCCCATGCCGCGCGACGGCACCTACATCTGGATCGACAGCGACGAGTGCATCCGCTGCGGCGCGTGCCTGCGCGTGTGCCCGACCGAGGCGATCACCGTGCGCAAGACGGATGTCGTAGCAAAGACCGCGGCCCGCGTGCAGTTTTTGCCCGGTCGCGCCGTCGCCGCGCCCACGCGGGACTGACTCCTCCTTTGCGCGCGCGCGAGGCCCTTGCTTCGCCGCACGGCCGCCGCGAGAATCCTTCACGATTCATGATTTCGCCATGCCGGAGGACCGCGTGAAACTCGTGCTCGGTCTGGTTCTACTCGCGTCGTGTCTTTTCGTCGGTCTCGCTCTCGCCCCGGCGGCCGATCGCCGAATGCGCGCCCGAGAACTCGGCATCGTCATCGGGCAGATGTCGCCCGGTCCGCGGAACGCGATCACCGACGTCTCCGGCGTGCTGGTCGGCCACCGCACGCTCATCGAGGGCGACAACATCCGCACCGGCGTCACGGCGGTGCTGCCGCACGGCGGCAACCTCTTTCAGGAGAAGGTGCCCGCGGGCGTGTTCGCCGCCAACGGCTTCGGTAAAATGGCGGGGTTCACGCAGATCGACGAGATCGGCGCGATCGAAACTCCGATCGCGCTCACCAACACGCTGTCAATCCACGCCGCCGTCGAAGGCATCGTCCGCCATACACTGGCTCAGCCCGGTAATGCGACCGCGCCGTCGATCAACGCGGTCGCGGGCGAGTGCAACGACGGTCAGCTCTCGGATATTCAGGGGCTGCACGTGACCGCCGATCACGTCATCGAAGCGATCCGCGCCGCGAAAAGTGGACCCGTCGAGGAAGGGTGCGTCGGCGGGGGAACCGGAACGCGGGCGCTCGGGTTCAAAGCCGGGATCGGCACATCGTCGCGCGTTGTGGCGAAGCGGTTCGGCGCGTTCACCGTCGGCGTGCTGGTACAAGCGAATTTCGGCGGCAACCTGACCGTCGCGGGTGTGCCCGTCGGCGCCCAGCTTAAGAAGCGGCATTCGGCCGTGCTCGACGACACGGACGTCGAGGCCGGCTCGTGCATGATGATCGTCGCCACCGACGCCCCACTCGACGCGATCTCTCTGCGCCGCCTCGCCGCGCGCGCCATGCTGGGATTCGGCCGCGCGGGCGGCATCTCGACGCACGGCTCGGGCGACTACGTGATCGCGTTCTCCACCGCGCCCTCGCTTCGCATTCGCCACGGCGCGACGCGCTCGGGCGGCGAGACGGTTGCGGCCGACCATCTGACGCCGCTCTTCGCCGCCGTCGCCGAGGCGACCGAAGAGGCGATCATCAACTCGATCTTCACGGCCACGGACATGACGGGGCGAGAGGGACGCACGGTGCGAGCGTTGCCGATCGAGCGAACGCTGGAAGTCTTGCGGACGTGGCGGGCGCTGAATTGAGTGATATTCTTTCCGCGCTGAGTTTCCGATCAGGTCTCTGGGGGTCGAAGATGAGGTTTGGCACCGTCCTCTCCGCAACATTACTGCTGGCTTGCATGATCTTCGGTTGCGCCTCCGGCGACAACGATGACGATTCGTCCGGCGACCCGATCGACGAAGACGCGGGCGACGACGATGCCACCTCGGACGACGATGCCGCATCAGACGACGATGCCGCCACGGACGACGATGTGGACGACGATGCGACGGACGATGACGCCAATGACGACGCGACCGGCGAGTGCGACGCCCTGCTCTATCCGGATCTGTGGATCGCGGCGCATCGCGGCGGGCGCACCTGGGCACCGGAGAACACGATTCCAGCCATCCAGAAAGCGTTTGAATTGGGAGCCCAGGCCGTGGAAATCGACGTGCGCAATACCGCTGACGGCCACTACGTGCTCATGCACGACGACACGGTCGATCGCACAACGAACGGGTCCGGCGTGGTCGAGGAGATGACGCTCGACGAAATCCGGGCTCTCAAGGTCGACGATTGGATGTTCGGCGGCATTCACGGAGATCTTCGCGTTCCGACGCTGGAAGAGGCCCTTGATGCGATCGTGGCCGCGGACGGCCAGACGGATTTCGACATGAAGGCGAGCATACCCGAGGGTGCGATCGAAATCGTCGTCTCCCGCGGCGACGAGGGCCGCGTGTGGGTCTATTCTTCCAACCCCGGCAAGCTCGATGCGGTCCGTTCCGTTTCGACCGACGTCCGTATCCAACCCAGTTCGTCGTCGCTCGACGACACGCTCGCCCTGATCGAGTATTTCGAGCCCGATCCCGAGCACATCGAGATCGACGCCGACGGGTTTACGCCGGAGAACATCGCGATGATTCATTCGATCGGCGCGCGCGTCTCCATGGACGCTCTCGGTGTTCGCGATGTCCTCGCCGCCATTCTGGAAATCCGGGGTGCCTGGGGTGAGATGATGGCCGAGGGCGTAGACATCATCCTCACGGACAGTCCGGTCGCGCTGATCGATTATTGGCGGTCGCTCTGCGCTCCGGAGACCTGAGCCTCAGGACGCGACGTGAAGGATCGCGCGCCGACCGAGGTCGAAGGCCGCGTCGTTGGTCTCGCGGAAACGCGGCGGCTGTTTCTCGGTGAGCGTCGCACGCATGGACCCGGTGCCGATCGGCAGTCGCCCCAGCGCCGCCAGCGCGCCCATCAGCACCATGTTGATCGCCATCGCCGATCCCGCCTTTTTGGCCAGATCCGCCGCGTCGATCACGTACAGCCCCGCGCACATGGCCCGAAGCGTTTCGAACGACGAATCCAGATCGGGATAGGCCGCGACTCCCATCGTGACGGTGAAGGGAATCGTCTTTGTCGCGTTGACAATCACCGTCGTCTTCGCCGACATCTTCGCCGCCGCGCGCAGCGCCTCGGCGGGCTCGAACGCGACGACGATGTCGGCGTCGCCCGCGCCGATGAGCGGCGATTCGTAGTCGCCGATCAGCACGCAGCTTTCGACCACGCCGCCGCGCTGCGACATGCCGTGCACCTCGGAGACGACCACGGGCAGCCCGGCGTCGAGCGCCGCCTCGCCCAGCAGGCGCGAGAACGTCAGGCTCCCCTGCCCGCCAACCCCCGCGATGTAAATCTTCACGCCGCTCATGCGAACGCCGATTGCGCGTGGATCGCGCCGTTGGGGCACACCTGCACGCACACGCCACACCCGTCGCATAGCGCGGGATCGATCGCCGCGCGTCCGTCTTTTTCGTAGAACGCCGGGCAGCCGAAGTTGTCGAGGCAGTTGCGGCACGAGGCGCACAGCCCGCACGCGAGGCACCGCCGTGACTCGATGCGGGCCTGCTCCACCGTGTACGTGGCCTCGCGCTCGGCGAAGTCCATCGCGTCCGTCAACGGCGCGCGACGCACCTCGGCGGCGCGCTCGGGACGAAGCCCGCGCGGCCGGTATCGCGGCGCATCCGCGTTCGGCAACGGGCGAACCGGCTCAGGGAGGATTGGCCGTTCCCCATTCATCAGATACCGGTCGATCCCCCACGCCGCGCGCTTGCCCGCGGCGATGGCCTCGACCACGTTGCGCGGGCCGCTCACGGCATCGCCGCCCGCGAACACGCCCGGCACCGTCGTCTCGCCCGTTTCGCGGTCGGCGACGATCCAGCCGCGTCGATCGACTCCCACGCACTCGCTCATCCGTCCGTCGAGCCGCTGCCCCACGGCGACGATCACGTGATCGGTCGGCACGTCGTGCGTCTGTCCGTGCACGACGATCGCGCGGCGTCGTCCCGACGCATCCGGCTCGCCGGGCTTCGTTCGCGCGCATTGGAGCGATTCCACACGACCACTTCCCTTGAGAGCCTGCGGCGCGAGTTGGAAGTCGATCTCCACGCCCTCTTCCAGCGCCTCTTCCACCTCGTGCGCATCGGCGGGCATCTCCTCGCGACCGCGTCGATAGATCACGCGCACGCTCTCGGCGCCCAGGCGCACCGCCGTGCGGGCCGCGTCCATCGCCGAGTTGCCACCGCCGACGACCGCAACGTGGCGGCCGACACGCGCGCCCTCGCCGAGCCGCGCGCGACGCAAAAACGCGAGCGCGTCCTCGACGCCCGGCAGATTTTCTCCGTCGATGCCGAGCCGCGCGCCCATCCGCGCGCCAACGCCCAGAAACACCGCCGCGTAACCGTCGGCCTTGAGGTCGTCGATCGACCGGTCCGTGCCGATGCGCACGCCCGTGCGAAACTCGATGCCCAGCAGATGGAAGACCTCGAGATCGGCGTCGATGACGGCGCGCGGCAACCGAAACTCCGGCACCGCCCACCCGGGAATGCCGCCGAGTACGGGCTCTGCCTCGAAGACCGTGACGTCGTAGCCGCGCACGCGCAGATCGAACGCGCACGAGAGCCCCGCCGGGCCCGACCCCACCACGGCGACGGCGCGGCCGGCGGGGACGATTTTCGCAAGCAGCGATCGCGCGTATTCGGCGCGCTGCTCGCGCGTCTCGCGATCGGAGACGTAGCGCTTGAGCCGATTGATCTCGATGCGATCACCTTGGTCGCCGTACACGCACGGCACCTCGCACGGTCGCTCGCAGATGCGTCCGAGCATCCCCGGCAACGCGACGCGCTGGCGGATCAGTTCCATCGCGCGGTCGTCCTCGCCCGCGGCGATTCGGTTGACGTAGCCCTGCACGCAGATCCCCGCCGGGCACGTCTCCTGGCACGGCGCCTGTTCCATCTTCGGCGACGGTTCGGCGAGCACCGCGGTGAGTGTGTCGGCCTCGGCGGTGATGCGGCGCGTGGCGCGGGCGCGCTCGGACGCCGGGCTCGCGGCCATGCCGCACGCGAGACCGCATCCCTCGCGCCCGCACGCGCGGCACAGGTCGGCATCGACCGTGTATTTTGTCGCGGGCCGCGCGATACCGAGTTCCTTTCGCGCGTAAAGCGGGCACGGGCTGCGCGCGATCACGACGCGAATGCCGTCCTTCGTCTTGATTTCCTCGATGGCCCGCAAAGATGCGCCGAAATCGCCCGGATCGATCACGCACAGGTGATCGACCCCCGCCGCGCGGATGAGGTCGTCCATCATCACATCGCGCGAGCCCGCCGCATCGGTCTGCGCGCCCGGGTGCGGCTGATGGCCGGTCATCCCCGTCGTGCCGTTGTCCATCACGACCAGCAGGAACGAACGCCGGTTGTGGACCGCGTTCACGAGCCCCGCGACGCCCGAATGAAAGAACGTGGAATCGCCGATGAAGGCGACCACCGTTTGATCGGTCACCGCTGAAAGGCCCGACGCTTTGGTGATCGACGAACCCATGCACAGGCAGAAGTCGCCCATGGACAGCGGCGGTGCGAAGCCGAGCGTGTAGCAACCGATGTCGGTCATGTAGACCGCGCCCTCGCCCATCGCCGTGCGTACGAGCAAATAGGTGGAGCGGTGCGGGCACGCCGCGCACAGGATCGGCGGGCGCGGCGGCGCGGGCGGAAGCGTGAAATCCGAGGTCGGCATCGTTTCCGCGGGCGTTTCGCCAAGCGCTGCGCGGATCGCCGCGCGAACACCGTCGGGGTCGAATTCGCCAAGCCGCGAGAAATGCCCCGACCCCTTGCCGAGAATCCGGATTGCGATGCGCTCGTCGCACGCGATCGCCTTCAGATCGTTCTCCAGAATCGGCTCGAGTTCCTCGGCCACCAGCACCGTTTCGAATCGACGCAGAAATTCGGCACAACGCGCTCGCGGCAGAGGGTGCGTGGAGGCGACCTTCAGCACGCCGACGCGCGACGCCAAATCGCGCTCGTGGACGACGTCGTGCACATAACACGCGGCGACGCCGGTGGTGACGATGCCGAGTTCGCACCCTGTTCCATATTCGCGATGCAGCGGCGAGGCGGCGAGCTCGACATCGGCCTTTGCGAGCTGCGCGAGCAGCACCGGATGCCGACGACGCGCGTTGGCCGGCACCATGACAAAGCGCGCGGGGTCGCGGACGAACTCGCCGCGAGATCGGACCGCAACGAGTTCGCCGAGCGCCACCGGCGCGCGCGTGTGGCTGACGCGCGTGGTGGTGCGCAGGATGACCGGCAGCTCGACGCGCTCCGACAACTCGAACGCGTGGCGCGTCATCGCGTGCGCCTCAACGGGGGTCGCCGGTTCGAGCATCGGCAGGCCCGCCATGCGCGCGAAGTAGCGGTTGTCCTGCTCATTCTGACTGGAATGACATCCGGGATCGTCGGCGCTGACGAGCACGAGTCCGCCGCGCACGCCGATGTAGGCGAGCGTGAGCAGCGGATCGGCGGCGACGTTGACGCCGACGTGCTTCATCGCCACGAGCGCACGCACTCCCGCGGACGCCGCCGCGGCGGCGACTTCAAGGGCGACCTTTTCGTTCGACGAATACTCGAAAACGACGCCCGCTTCGGCGGCGAGCTCGCTGAAGGTGTCGCCGATTTCCGAAGACGGCGTGCCGGGGTAGGTGGAGACGAATCCCACGCCGGATTCGAGCGCGCCGCGAACGATGGCCTCGTTGCCGAGCAGGAGAAGCAGGCGGCCGGGCGTGGCCGATAGCAGGACGTGCGCCACGAGGATCACCCAGGGAAATCCAAGAAAACCGGCGGTTTGGCCGGGCGCGGACACAGCCGCCCGTTCACTCTACGAAGCGCGTCCGTGACGTGTCAAACGATTTTTGCGGATCTGGTGACGCGCGCCTCGGGCTTGGGCAGATCGAGCACCTTCGACGCGACCGGCTGCTGGTGATACGGCAGCATCGGCACCGACTGCATGAGCGCGACGAAGATGTCCACGATCGCGGGATCGAACTGCGTACCGGACTTGAGTCGCAACTCGGCGAACGCATCGTCTTTCCCGATGGCGCGATGATAGGGCCGGTCGCTCGTCATGGCGTCGTAGGCGTCGACGACGGCGAGAATCCGGCACTCCAACGGAATCGCCTCCCCGGCCAGCGCCTTGGGATAGCCCTCGCCGTTCCAGAATTCGTGGTGATGCAGCACGAGGTCGGCGATGTGGCGCAGTTCCTTGGAACGCAGCGCGATGTTGTAGCCGATGATGACGTGCTCGCGCATCTTCGGCAGCTCTTCGCTCGTCAGCTTGCCCGGCTTGAAGAGAATTTCGTCGGGGACGCCGACCTTGCCCAGATCGTGCATGCGCGCGAGCAGGATGAGGTTGCGTTTCTTTTGATCGTCGAGGTTCATGCGCTCGGCCATCATCGAGCACATGACCACGAGCCGTTCGATGTGCGAGCTGGTGTTGCGGTCGCGCTCGGCCAGCGCCGACATGAGGATATCCACAAGACGGCTCTTGGTGCTGGTGGCCTGCGTGAGCTTGTAGCTGTACATCTTGTCGTCGGCGCGCTGAAAGATCTCGTAAATCGATTCGCGCCGATCGGGGAACGAACTCGCGACGCCCAGCGACAGGCTGATGGTCAGGTTCGGGCGACCGCGGTTGTACTCGAACACCGCGCGCTTGATCTCCTCGCCCTTCTCCACGGCCGTCAGCCAGTCCATGCCCGGCAGGATGACGGCGAATTCGTCGCCGCCCACGCGCGACACGATGTCGCTGCCCGAAAACGCGGCCGTCAGAATCTTCGCGGTCGATACCAGCACCTCGTCGCCCGCGCGGTGGCCGTAGGAATCGTTGACGGTCTTCAGCCCGTCCACGTCGATCGCGATGACGCTGACGGGTTTGATCGTCTCCATGTCGCGATCGATGATCGCCATCTCTTTGTCGAAGAACGACCGGTTGCGAAGCCCCGTGAGCTCGTCGTGATAGCTCATATGCCGGAACCGCCGCTCGCTCTCGCGCAGTTCGGTCTCGATGCGCTGGCGCTCGGTCATGTCGTGGAAGATCCCGAGCACGACCTTGCGTCCGTCCAGCACGCTCACGCCCGCGCTGATGGCCACCGACACGAGCGAGCCGTCGGCGCGCTGAATCGTGGAGTCGACATCCTGGGTGATCTCGCCGCGGGCGATCGCCTTGAAGAGATAGCGGTAACGCTCGCGATCGGGCTCTGCGTGGAGAACCGTCTGGTTGAGGCCGACGAGATCCGTTTTGCTCTTTCCCTGAAGACGCTCGGCCTTGCGATTGATGTCGAGGATGATCCCCGTCTCGGCGTCGGCGACGACGATGGCGTCGCTCGCGCTCTCCATCAGCGTACGGTAGCGGTCCTCCGACGCCGTGAGCGCCTGGCGCGCCTGTTGACGTTCCGTCACGTCGATGCCGGTGCCGATGATGTATTCGATGCGGCCGTCGTCGCCGCGCAGCACCGTGTTCGTCCACTCGATCAGGCGCAGCTCGCCGGATTTCGTTCGCCAGTGATTGGCGGCGACGCCCGGGGTGCGACCCGAAAACAGCTTCGCGGCGCCCCGCTTGACGCGATCGACTTCGGAATCGATCAGCAGGTTGTCCCAGAGGTATTTGCCGTAAACATCCGCCGCCTTGAAGCCGCTCACGCGCTCGGCCGCGCCGTTGAAACGCACAATGCGTGACTCGCGGTCGAGCACCACCACCAGCGCGGCGGAGGTGTCGAGCACGGTGGTCACGAAGTTGCGTTCGGCGGTGAGTTCGCGCTCCGTGCGCTGCATGGCGCGAAACATCGGGCGGATCGACGAGAGGCCGGAAATCATGAGGACCGTGATGAACAGGCCGACGATCTCGCCGGTCCACATGACGGGGGTCGTGACGCCGTCATAGAGGACCGACGACAGAACCAGCGACCGGCGCACCGCCATCAGCGACACGGAGCACGCGATCAGCACCCACGCCGGCCAGACGCCCGTCTGCCGGATCAGGCGCAATGCCATCACCGCTGCAAGGAACTGCAGGATGATCGATACGGTCAGAAGCGCAACCAACCGCCAAATCCCCGATCAACGGTTCGGCATCTCTACTGGCCCGGGCGCGCGCGACGCTTCCGAGGCCGGCCCTTTTCCGCCAACGATGACTTTGAAATCAAATCATTTTGGACATTAGCACACCAGAATTCGGGGTGTAAAGAAGAATTAGAAGTAAGTCCTCGAATTTTTTCGATAAAGAAAAACCGGGCGCGAACCCGGCCTTTCAGATTCGACGAATTATCCGCCCTTTACTCTGGAGCGCCCGCCTCGACCCACGCCACGAAACCGGCGATTTCGTCGGCGGTCGGGAACGGAGACGACGTCGGCATACCGCCGGACTCGACCTCTGAGGCGCTCGACGAGGCCTGCGCCACCATGTCGTCGTAAGTCACGAGCGAAAACGGCGCGCCGCCAGAGGGCGGGTCGCCATGGCAGCGCACGCAGTAGCTTTGCGTGAACGCTTCGGCGAAGTTCGTCCATGTCTCGTCACCCGATGCGGTACCGCCGTCGCCGGCGGGTCCCCCGGCCGCGCCCTGAGCGTCCACCGTGTCGGTGTCAATGTCGATGTCGCCGCACGCGGCGAAGAGGCAAAAGCTCGCGAAAACCAGCGCCGCGAACAGCGCGATGCGAATGCGTTTCGTCATGGTAGGTCCTCCCTCAGTTTTCCGGCGCGCCGGCGTCGATCCAGTCCAGAAACAGATCGATCTCTTCCGACGTGGGCATGGGTTGCTCGGGAGGCATTCCGCCTTCGGCCATCTCTTCCGCGACATCCTCGGCCTCGTCCGCCGCATCCGCGTAGTTATCCAGGGCGAACGGCGCGGAGGCGTTGGTCGGCGTCGAATGGCAATACACGCAGTACTTGTCGAGGATCGGTCCGACCGTGCTCCAGCCGGACTGCGGAGCGCCGCCATTTGCCCAGGCCACGACCTGATCGACCTTGTCGGCGGACGGTCGCTTGTATTCCTCGGGCATTTCGCCCTCGGCCACCACTTCGCGCACCTCGCCGATCTCATCGGTGACGCGCTCGTAGGAATCGAGGCGCGGGGCATCCTCGTCGCTGGGCGACGGCCCGTGACACGCGACGCAGTAGCGCGTGAAGAACTGCCCGGCGGTGCCGTTCCACGCCAGCGCGCCGGAGGTGGAGTCGTCGTCTCCGGCCGCGTCGTCATCGCCCGCGGGGGCTTCGCCGGCGCGGATCTTGGCGCTGTCGTCGCTGCCGACATTGATGTCGTCGCAACTCACCGCGGCGATCCACCAGAGTGTGGCCAGTGTCGCCGCGAACAAGATCGAGAACCTTCGCATGACGTCTCTCCAACGGGCGCGAAGCCCGGACGGTGTTAGAAGAACACGTGGCCCTGGATCAGGATCTCGTCGTTGTTGATCTTCAGCGGGTCCGCCTCGCGGTTCTGGCGGAACTGGAACAGCGTGTGGACGTAGGGGATCGGGTAGAACGTGATTCCGCCCATCGTCTGGTCCACGAAGTTCTCGTCCACCTCCAAATCGGGATCGAAGTGCGTGTAGCGGGCCACGGCGTAGAGACCGTCGATGATCTTCACCTCGGCCTCGATGAACGACGCAGCGGACGCGATGCGGTCCTCCTGGGTCGGATCGGCGACGTTGTCCACTTCCTGCGCGACGAAGTCGAACTCGCCGAGCAGCGCGAGCCGCCAGATGCCGAAGGTGAACCACGGGCCGTAAATGTCGCGGGCATAGCCGTCGCGCACATTGTGAAAGGCCGAGAATCCGAGCCCCGTCTTCCAAAAACGCACGCCAGTCTGACCCGTCACGGCGTAGTAGTCGCCGTCGCGGTCCATCGCCTGCTCGCCGAGGTTGCCGTTGGTGAGCGCGGCGGTCAGGAAGAACGGACCCGGCGCGATACCGACCTCGACGCCGCTGTCCATCGACGCCACGCCGAAACCGATCGCCGAGCGCGTGAAGAGCGTGTGGTCGTCCATGCGCAAGCCATAGGGCAGGATGAACCGGCCCGCGCGCAGATACATCCCGGCCGGAAGATTGTCGATCATCCCCCAGCCTTCCATCAGGTTCTGCGCCACGTCGTAGCCGCCCGTAAACTGGAGCACGGGGAGAAGACGCGCGTTGACGTAGCCCATCGCCTGCATCGTGTAGAACGTCGAGGCCGCATCCTCGCTGGGCTGATTCTCGTCCTTCGCGATGTCGTGCCACATCACGCGAAGGTCCGCGCCCAGACGGACCGTCTCGTTCAGCGCCGGATCGAACTCGGTGTAATCCTTGTAGTCCTCGAGCGCTTCCTTCGTCGCCTTGAGCGACAGCTTCTGTTCGGCCATGACGCCGCGGTCGTTGCGCATGCCGCCGCCCATGGGCGTGTAATGGCACTTGAGGCACGACTCGTTCTGACGCGCTGCGAATTCCGGCCTCGCCGATCCCACGGTCGGCATCAGCACAAGAGCGACGCAAGCCCCCAAGGCCAAAAGACCCAGAAACCGATACCGATCACGCATGTGACTGACTCCCACCCGCACTTGGCGGGTTTGCCGGGACACGTTGCCGATCACGATTTCCGCAACAGCAGATCGTACCAGACGAGCGCGATGCCGAGGCCGAAGAACGCCCCCGTCATCGCCCCGCCGCCCAGCGTGACGAACGCGAAGGGAGCGGCGAGTTTTGTGAGCCACCAGCCGCCGATGTCGCCGATCATGCCCATGAAGCCGAGGCACGTCAGTGCGATCTTGAGCCGCGCCGGGTAGCCGGTCTGATTCCAGAGAATCAGCGAGAGCGACAGGCACAAGAGGCCCATGCCGAAAAAGTGCTGGTGCGAAAGCATCGCGAGCCGCTGCCACGTGATGCCCTCGTTGGGCTCGAGGAAGACCGCGACCTCTTCGTACGACGTCATCGGCGCGAAGCTCGCCTTGCCGACGTCGCTATGGCACTTTTCGCAGCGGGATTCGATGATCTCGCCCACGGGTTCGTACGCATCCCGATTGCCGCCCGCCGCGACCCAATCCATCACCGCGCGGTACTCGTCGTCTTTCCCCTTGAAATGCTTTCGCATCGGCCCCGTGGCCATGTAGGACAGCCGCGTCACCGCCGGGTCGCCGTGGTACCGGGCGACGATGTCGCCCGGCCCCAAGCCCGGTTTCAGGTCGGCGTCGTGGTGCGTGAAGAACAGGTTGGTCAGCGCGGCCATGTAGCCGAGGCCGACCACCAGCGCGAAAAACGCGCCGGGGAGTTTACGCCCCTTGGCCGCGAGCGCGGATTCGTCCGACGCCATGACGCACGCCCCCAAACCGTGAGTTGTGAATCGCGGCTATTCTTCGGGCTGGAAGATGTCGTGACACTTCTTGCACGACGCGCCGAGGGCTTTGTACTTGGCTTGCACTTCGTCGGGCGAGGTGGCACCCGCGAGGGCTTTGGCGGCCGCGGCGCATTCGTCGGCGAGCGCGGGGATTTCGGCCTTGCGATCCTTCGCCTTGGGCGGGTCGAAGTTCTTCGACTTCACGACCTCGGCGGCGATGGAGTTCGCGGCGTCGGCGATGCCCGCCGTCTGCCCGCCCTGCACCGCGGCCTTGATGGCCTTCATACTCTTGCCGACGCCCTTCATGAGCGTCTCGAGCGGATCGTCCGCGGCAAGGGCCGAAACCGACACGACCAGAAACGTCGCCATCACGAAGATTGCCAGGAATCGGGAACGGAATTGCATGGGGTGACTCCAAGGAAAATTCAAGGCGGTCTTATACCAAACGGTACGCTCGTCCGCAAGGAAAAAGAGGTGTTCATCCAATATTATTCGCGCATCGTGCGTATGCGCCCCGTAAAGCGGACCTCGATCGCGCTTTTTTGGTTGGAATCCGACAAAAATCGGCGAATCCGATTGCCCGGTCCGCATTTGGCGATTAAGCTCACAAAATCCGCCTCGGGGTCAGGAGGTCCGCATGAATCCCGTGAAGCTCGAAGAGACGATGATGCACTTCCTGCTGGAGCACCAGCTCAAGAACCGCCGCAGTCTGAACTTTCTGATCCTCATGGAGTCCATCGTCACGGCGGCCAAGTACATCCAGCATTACTACGAGATGGCCGCGCTGCAGGGGAACCTGGGCGAGGCGGGATCGACCAACGTGCAGGGCGAGAGCCAGATGCGCCTCGATCTGCTCGCGCACCAGACCGTCATGCACTACCTGGCCGAATCGAAGCAGGTGATCGAAGCGACGAGCGAGGAGGTCACCGAGGAGATCCTGCTCAACGAGGACGGTCGTTACTTCCTCTACTTCGATCCGCTCGACGGTTCTTCGAACATCAAGCACAGCCTGCCGGTCGGATTCATGTTCGGTATCGGCAAGCGCATGCTGGGCGGCGAGGAGGACTATCGCCTGCGCCGCGGGCGCGAGTTCATCGCGGCCGGCATGTTTCTGATTCCGTCAGGCATCTTCACGCTCTCGCTCAAGGACGCAGGGACGTGGCAGTTTCTGCTCGATTCGACGGGCGTTTACATCCGCCCGACGCGCATCCGCTTTCCCGACTCGCCGCGAGGCTGGGAGCTGTCGTTCAACGCGGGCAACACCCCGACGTTCTCGACGCCGGTGCAGCGGTGGATCGCCGAAAATCAGCCGAAATACAACTTCCGTTACACGGGCGCGCTGGCGATCGATTTCCACCGCCTGCTGCACAACGGCGGTATGTTCATGTACCCCGCCATCGTCAACCACCCCAACGCGCAAAAGAA
>CAZPJD010000074.1:0-7108 GCA_964586775.1 uncultured bacterium
ATCCAAGATGGGCGTCGTGCTCGAACTCGTCAAAAATCGAAACCTGTATTTCGTCGATTCGCGCACGGCGGGAAGCTCGCGCGCCTACGAAGTCGCGAAGCGCATGGGGCTTAGAACCGGCGCGCGAAACGTCTTCCTCGATCACGATCCCGACCTGCGCGCCGTTCACAAACAGCTCGACACCCTGTTCGATTTCGCAAAGAAGCACGAGCGCGCCATCGCGATCGGCCATCCCAACGACAACACCTACAAGGCCCTCGCCGAACGCCTGCCCGAATTCCTTCGCGCGGGCATCGAGATCGTCCCGCCCAGCAAACTGGTCCGCTGACGATGCGCGTGCGTCTCGGCAACGAGATTCTGCTCGACGACCCCGTGCGCATCCTTCGCGACCGGCGCGTCGGGCTCATCGTCAACCACACGTCCTTCACCCCCAATATGCGGTTCCTGCCGTCCGAACTCATGCGCGCGGGAATCCGTGTGACGGCGATCTTCGGACCCGAACACGGATTCGCCGGCGCGGCGCAGGACATGGTCGCCCTCGACGGTCGCGCGACATGGAACGGCATCCCGGTCTTTTCGCTCTACGGATCGACCGTCGAATCGCTCTCGCCGACGCCCGAAGCGCTGGATCTCGTCGACGCCCTCGTCTTCGACGTTCAGGATGTCGGCAGCCGCTACTACACCTTTGTCTGGACGCTCGCGCTCGCCATGCGCGCGGCGGGCGCGGCGGGCAAGGCCGTGATCGTGTGCGACCGGCCGAATCCGCTGGGCGGGCGCGTCGTTTCGGGGCCGGGTCTCGAGCCCGGCTTCGAGTCCTTCGTCGGCCTCTACCCGGTGCCCACGCGCCACGGCATGACGGCGGGCGAAATCGCCGGACATGTGCGTCGCATTCACGGGATCGACGTGGACCTCGACGTGATTCCAATGGCCGGTTGGTCGCGCAGAATGTGGTGGGACGAAACCGGGCTGCCGTGGATCCCGCCCTCGCCCAACATGCCGTCGCTCGCCACCGCGATCGTGTACCCCGGCGGCTGCCTGATCGAGGCGACCGCACTCTCCGAAGGACGGGGCACGACCACGCCCTTTGAGCTTGTCGGCACGCCCGGCATCGACGGCGACGTGGTCGCGCGAGATGTCAACGCGCGAGGTCTGCCCGGTTGCGTCCTGCGACCCGCCGCGTTCGAGCCGCGATTCCAAAAACACGCGGATCGCCCCTGCGGAGGCGTCTTCGTTCACGTGGCCGATCGCGATGCTTTCGACGCCGTGCGGACCTACGCCCACCTGCTGGACGTCATCCGTCGGCGGTTTCCCGAGGCGTTCGCGTGGCGCGCCGAGGCCTACGAATTCGTTCGCGACGTTCCGGCCATCGATCTGCTCGCCGGATCGTCGCGACTGCGTCACGCCATTGAGACGGGCGGCGATCTCGACGCGGCGATCCGCGACGGCGCGGCGGACCGTTTTTGTGCGTTGCGGGAAGGCGATCTGCTGTACGCGTAGCCAACCATTCGCCTCGGGTTTTCATCGGTCATTCAAACGATTCGACCGCGACGCCCGATCCGGTCACCGCGCCCGATTTCGTCGCGAAATTCAAGGATTTGGACGGTCGTTTCGCGCTTGACAATGCGAGACCCGGTATGTTTAATACGCCGTCCTTAATCGGCCTTTCGCGGCGGGGGATTCACAGGTTTTTTTGGTCGCTGGTCCATGAGGTTGCGCGCATGTCGTTTGGACGGCGCGCATGAATCAAAGGGCACAGACCGTTTGAACCGGGCGGCGCGGCGAGGGAAGCGAAAGACGTGGCGCTGGACGATTTCGGCAGGCGCGGCAACGCCCCGGAATCCCACGCACTTCGGCGATTTGGACACGCGACCGGAAGTCGGAACCACGAAGCGCACGACGTGAGCTTATTTTGCCGGGATGGACGATGAACTATCGACGACTCGCAGGGGTACTGATCGCGACGGGGCTCGTGCTGGCAATGGCGGGTGCCGCTTCGGCCGAGGGGCTGCTCGATAAGAATCTGCACTACTTCGCGCCGCCCGTGGACAATAGCGGACTGATCGTCTCCTACGGCTCCGAGCCGCTGGGCATGTTCCGCATGACCTACGGCGTTTACGGCGATGTCGCCATGGACGTCCTCGATTACGCGGCGCCGCCCGATGCGGAAGAAGCCACGTTGATCTCCACGCAGGCCGCGGCGCAGCTCGTCTACGGCATCGGGTTCTGGAAGTACGTCAACGTCGGTTTCGGGTTGTCGTACATCCCCTACCGCCAGTTCGACGACGCCTTCTTCGACGAGGAATACCCGCACCCCGACGCGGAGCTGAACCCGGATCTGCCCGGCACCAACCTCAGCGACGACGAAGGGCTCGGCGACCCGACCGAAGAGACCGGCCTCGAAGACATCCGCCTCGACCTCAAGCTCATCGGCATCGACCGTCAGGAGCGCTGCATCGGCGTCGCGCTCGTCACGACGATCGGCTATCCGCTGGGCTACAAGCCCAACCAGTTTCTCTCCGACGGCGGCGCGACCATCGCACCGCGCCTGATCGTCGATTTCGGCCGCACCTGGTACACGCTCGTCTTTAACGGCGGGTACAAGTATTACGCCGAAAAATCGCGCGTGCGCCTGCCGGATTACTCTCAGGAAGTCGACACGCCGACGAACGGCGATCTGGAGACCAACGACGAGATCATGCTCGGCGGCGGCGCGAAGTTCCGCTTCGCCTACGGCTCCGAGATCATTCTCGACTCGCAGTTCCGCACGCAGGCCACAGACGCATTCGGCGACGATCGCGTGGATTACGGCGAGGTCATGGCCGCGTATCGCAAGTATTTCCGCGGACTCAACTACACGGCGCTGACCATCGGCGGCGGCGTGGGGGTTCTGGACGGTATCGGTTCCCCGCTGGGCCGGTTCTTCATCGGCATCACGCGGGACGAGAAGCGGTTCTATATCGCCGGGCAGTGACAAAGGCGCCCGGCGGCGGGGTCGCTGATCCGGGCGGGGACGGTTTGACGGCGCGACGACATCGATTCGAGGGAAGGTGTTGAACATGGCAAGCACGCGAAAGACCCGGGTTTCGTTCCTCCTCGCGCTGGCCGCCGCGCTGGCCGTTCTGGTCGTCGCCGGTTGCGCCGCGAATCAGGTGCAGTCGCCCGATTCCGAAATGCAGGGCCTCGGCAATCAGGACACGCTGATGCGCGAACCCCTGAACGATCCGCCCAGCTACGCCCTGCTCCACAAGTCGCTCGAGTTCTACGAGCAGAAGCTGGGTGTGAAGTTCTTCAAGAACGAAAAAGACCGCTACATGCCCTACACGTCGTCCACGTGGCGCTCGTTCTCGATCGCCGACCACCTGAACGACTGCCTGTGGACCATGCAGATGAAGGGCCTGATCGGCTTCCGTTCGCTCGAAGGCAAGTACAGCTACATCGTCGAGATGGACGCGGAGCGCGGAAGCTGCGGCGTCGTCGGCGACGACGCGGACTCGCAGGCCAAGGACCTCGTCGGGCTGATGGAGACCTCCGTCGTGACCCCGGCGATCCGCGACCAGATCAACCGCGGCGTCAACTTCTGCTCCGGCGAGAAGTTCATCCAGGACGTTCTTCAGCTTCCGTACAAGATCCGCATCCGGGGCGAGAGCCTCGAAAACGCGGTCTCCCGGCACGCCGCCGAGGTGCGCAACCCGCTCGACATCGCCTACGGCGACATCGTCTTCTTCACCGAGTATTACGGCGAGCGCAACATCGCCGTTTACGTCGGCAACGGCGTCATCGTTTACAACTCGTGCTTCCGGGCGGACCCGCACCGGCTGAACACGAACATTTCCTACCGCGTGTACCGCCTGTATTCGGGCTTCGGCGCGATCAACTACCGCATGAGCACGGACGTCTTCATGCGCGAGATCGTCGGCCGACCCGACCTGTAAGAGCGCGCGGAAAACTCGCGGCGCGGCCCCGCCCGGTGCGGGGCCTTTGCCGATGAACGGCAACGAAAAACGTCGCCGGCGCACGGACCGACGAACAGCCCGGGCGCGACGACCGAGGAGAACGGAACCGATGCAGCGACGTGGATTCTTGAAGCGATATGTTTTCGCGATGGCCGCCATGATGGCGGCGTCCTTGGTATCGGCGACGCACGCGCTCGCGCTCGACGCGGCCGAGCTTCAGGCGTTTCTCGAAGTCGGCATGTACGAAGAGGTGCAGGCGATGTGCGCCGAGAACGCGGCGGAGGTCGCGGCGAACGGCCAGCTCGCGTCGCTGTGCGCCAAGGCCAAGGGCGGCGGCGTCTCGTCGGCCCCGGCCCCGTCGGCTCCGGCGCCCTCGGCCCCCGCGCCGTCCGCGCCCAGCGCGCCATCGGCTCCGTCGATGTCGTCCCCGGCGCCCTCGGCCCCGTCGGCCCCCGGTCCGGTGCCCACCGCCCCCGCGCCCGCCTTCGTGCCGGATGCCGACGGCGGCCTCGACGCGGGAACGCTCGAGAACATGGTGCGTTCGGGCCAGCACGGCGCGGCGGCGACGATCTGCAACGACAACGAAGGCAAGATCGCGTCGCACCCCGACCGCGACCGCATCCTCAAGGCGTGCGGACAGGCCAAGATGGCCATGTACAGCTCGAACAAAATGGACACGACGGCGATCACCAGCGCGGTCGGCGATCTCGAGTCCTCGCTGAAGATGAGCTACGACGGCGTCGCGTCGTTCGACCTCGGCAAGAGCCGCATCCTGACCCTCGACACCGTGCCGACCGACGCCGAGAAATCGGAAGTCGAAAAGCAGGCCGTGCGCGAGATGTGGGACGCGATCGTGATGCGTCATGCGGAAGAGAACTTCAACCCCGCCGTGTCCGACCAGATCATCGTGTGGACGATCGGCAACGGCGCGGATCAGGTCGGTTACGTCGATCTCGTGATCGATCGCGTCTTCAAGGACGAGGGCAACCGCGCCCGGCAGCGCTGGATGGCGTCGCGCCTGCGCATGCTGGCCGATCGCTTCACGAACATCGACCCGAATCAGGGCGAGAGCGACACCCGCCGCGGCAATCTCGAAACGCTCAAGTTCTGGATGACCGAGCTTTACGAGTACACCTACTTCGACAACGACATCGAGGTGGGCATGTACCGCTACAAGGGCAACCGCTACGCCGAGAAATACGACCAGACCGAAGCCACCGAGGAGCAGTTCCAGAAGGCGCTGTTCTTCTACTCCGAGGCGCGCAACCGAGCCGACACGCAAAAGGCCAAGGCCGCGCTCGACCGCGACCTGGCATACCTGTGCAGCCGCTACCGCTCCGACGATCAGCAAAAACTCGTGAAGGTCTATCAGCAGGGCTTCCTGAAGGCGCTGCGCGGCATCCAGATCATGGATCTCGTCAACCGCGTGGCCCCCGAGCAGGGCAAGTCGTTCTACCGCTATGAGGAAAAGAACGCCGAGCTGACCTCCGAGCTTCAGAAGTCGTACGGACAGTGCCTGACCGGATACATCTACTACCTCTACCTGACCAAGAACTACCTGGGCGTGGTGGCGCTGAAGAACCGCACCCTCGACGCGGGCTTCGACTGGGAAGGCAAGTCCGAGGTGCTGCTGATCTTCGCCGAGTCGGCGAAGGAACTGGCCAAGGTGAACATCAACAACGAAACGAACTACCGCAAGTACAAGGAAATGTGCCTCGCGGGCGGTTCGCGGGCGCTCAAGTTCGCCCTGCGCAAATACGGCGGCAAAGCCCCGACGGGTTACGACGAGACGTTCTGCCGGACCTTCAACACGTATTGGAACTATCTGACCGGATTCGGCCAGAAGGTCGAGGCGAAGGCCCTGGAGAACCAGTTCGGCGCGATCTGCCCGGCGGAGGGCGGCACCGCCCCCGCCGCGCCGGCGCAATAACTCAACGATCGATCACACGACACCGAACCGGAAAGGGACGTCGTCATCATGTCGAAACGAACCGTGTGGACCCTGGGATTGGCGCTGGCGCTGGCCGCGGTCATGACCGTGATGGCCTTCGCGCAGGGCGAGGCCCCCAAGGGCGATCCGATCAAGATCGCTTACATGCGCTGGCTGCAGAACGACATCATCCGCAACGTCGAGGAAATCCGCAGCGCCAAGGACCCGTGGGAGCGCCGCGACCTCGTCGAGGACATCGAGGAGATCATCTGGGAGCGCATCGAGTTCCCGATGTCGTACCAGCAGGCCGAACTGACGGACATGATGGACCTCGGTCGCATCGGCGTGACGTCGGGCGTCGGCGAAGCGCGCGAGGCCGTGCCCGAGGCGCCGTCGATCGCCGTCTCCTACGCCCTGCTCGGCATCGCCAAGGGCTACGAGGGCTTCGGCAACGCGGCCACCGACTACTTCCAGAAGGCGAAAGAGATCTACCCCAACGTCATGAGCGCCGCGGTCAGCCTCGATCATTCCAAGGACAACCGCCCGCTCAACGAGTGGATCAACGCCAGCCGTGCTTACTGGAGCACCGCCGCGACGACGCGCGTGACGTTCTACGGAAAGAACGTCGATCAGGACGTCGTGGACGCCCTGAACAACGATGAGGTCGCGCTCATCCCCGCCGAGCCGAAGGCGTCGAAGTACACGATCTTCGTGGCCCGGCGCGACTTCGTCCGCGGCATGAAGCGTTACATCCTGACGAACGACAACCTCAAGGAGCGTCGCGAGAACAAGTACTCGATCTATCTGGAACCCGGCGACTACACGCTCAAGACGTCGATCTCGAGCACGCTGCCGATCACGTTCCGCGTGTCGCGCAACTTCAACGAAAACAACTTCGTCATCGAGACGATGGCGCAGGGCGGACTGACGATCTACCCGATCCCCGACATTCGCGTTTTCGAGTCCGAGATGAAAAAGGCCATGGCCGCCGCGCGCGAACGCCAGGAATCGCAGGACGCGGCCACCGACCTGCTCGCGCCCGAGGGCACCGAGGGTCTGCCGACGCCCTGACGCGATTGATCGACGATCAGGTAGGAGGCGGGGTTGCCCCCGCCGTCCTCCCACACCACCGTACGTACGGTTCCGTATACGGCGGTTCATCAGCGTCACACAAATCGTCGGTACTCCTCCATCAGGCTGACGAGTCCTGATCTTCGCAGCATCG
>CAZPJD010000075.1:0-9741 GCA_964586775.1 uncultured bacterium
GTCACCGTCGCGGGCGCGAGCGACGCGTCGAAGACGAGCGTCACGGGCTCCTCGACCCCGATGACGTAGGTCTCGAAGCGCGGGTCCTGCGAGACGAGGTCGAGCGCGAGCGCGGGCGTGGCGACAAGGACGAGCGCGCACACGAACGGCACGATGCGGCGAAAACGCGGATGATTCATGGCGAAGCCCTTCGGCGTGAAACGCGAAACGATTGTTTGTACGCAATCGCGCCGCCCAAGGGAAGTGCCGCGTTGAATGGGCGTTCAAGCGCCGGTCCGGCACGTCGTCTCAAATGTGGCGACGGCAAGCCTCGGGAGCGAATTGAAAAGCACTCCGTGTCCCGCGACACCGTTGACGGAGCCGGGACAATTCACGTAATTATCGTTACGCAATTTCAGGGATGGTTATCCAGAAAATCTGGAACCGCCCAACACACCTTGTCACGAGGACTCGAGATGTCGACACGGGTTGCCATGGCGGTTTTTGCGGCGGTCTTCGCTTTTTCCCCGTTCCTGATCGGCTGCGGCGACGACGACGACGATCGGACGTCCTTCGGGGGAGATACGGACGACGACGACTCCGGCGTTCCCGGGGACGACGACAGCGCGTCGGACGACGACACCGACGACGATGACGACGTCAGCGACGACGACGATTCCGGTTACGGGCTGATGCTCTATCGCGACGCCCCGTTTCACTACAAGAAATTCGAAGCGGCCGAGGCGCTTTGTGAGGATCTGGAATTCGAGGGCTACGACGACTGGCGGCTTCCCACCATTTCCGAATTGCGCACGTTCATTCGCGGCTGTCCCGCCACCGAGACGGGCGGTGATTGCCCGGTCACGGACTCCTGCGCCGAGAGCGATTGTTGGTTCATGGACGACTGCGAGGCCTGCAAATTTGCCGCAAACGAAGGGCCCGGCGACGAAGGCGGATATTGGGACCTTTACAGCCCGCTCCTACCCCCCAGCGGGGTCTGGTCGGCCACGGAGGTCGAGGACGAATTCGAGTCCAAAAGCTATTGGACCGTCGAGTTCGACGATGCGGGCATTCATGCGATGTCGGACACCTACGATCTCAATACATGGTGCGTCCGCGTGGGCGAAACGCCGGGCGACGACGACGACGGCGTGACCTGGACGGACGACGGCACGGGACTAACGTGGCAGGTCGAACCGAACGAGGACAACGAGGAGTGGGAAGGCGCGATCGATTACTGCGAGGGACTGGGCGCGGGATGGCGGCTGCCGACCATCTCGGAGCTCCGCTCGATCATCACGATCTGCGAAGCGACCATGACGGGTGGCTCGTGCGAGGTCACGGACGAATGCACCGACCCCGATGAGTGCTTCTCCTCCGACTGCTTTCACGGATGTGAAAGTTATGGTGGGCAAGCGCTGGGATGCTACTGGCCGATCGATCTGCGTGGAGATTGCTACTCGAACCACGACTATTGGAGCGCCACCGAAACCGCGCCGTCCAATTTGGAGGCATGGTTCGTGGATTTCAGTTCCGCCAAGATCATGCGCGGCCCGAAGGAGTACCTTTCGCCCATATTGACCCGCTGCGTGCGACTGGCCGATTGAGGCGGCGGGAACCCGCGGGACCTGAACGAATTCGCTCGCCTCAGATCCGCGTCGCGAAGCCCTCGTTCACGCGCACGGCGACCTCGGCGACGCGCCGACCGAAAACGTCGGCGGTGTAGACCGTCGGCACGTCATCGCGAGCCATGAGCGTCGTGAGATCCGAATCCACCAGAACGCGCCCGGGTTGAAAGAGCGCGACGACGGTGGAACTGCCCGGTGCGAAATAGCCCATCGGGCGACCGCGACGCACGAACAGCCCCGGCGCGACGGTGCGCGGCGCGTCGTAGCCATGCTCACTCGCGGCCCACACGATCTTGCCGATCACCTGCGCGGCGACGGGGATCACCGCCACGAGCCCCACGCCCGTCCCCTCGTTCACATCGGTGTCGATGACGGCGACGGCGCGGGCGTTGTCCGACAGCACGTGCGGCAGCGCGCGGATCGCTCGAGGATTCACGCTGAAATAATGCCCGGCAAGCGGATAACTCTCGCGCACGAGCCCCGACGCCGGGGCGTGGAACCAGTGGTAGTCGGGCGGGGCCAGGCGAAAGACCGCGAAGGCGCCGCCGGCGAATTCGCGCGCGATCCGCGCGTTCCCCACGAGTGATTCCAGATCGAACCAGCGATTCTTCACGAGCAGCCGCGCGCCCTCGCCCAGCTCGCCGCAGACCAACTTGGAATCGGCGAGGCACACCGCGGCATCCTCGCGCGCGGGCATTGGGCGGATGCGTTCGTAATCGAGCTTGCGTAAAAAGACGTCGCGCCGTGTGCGAAAGCCGCCCGAGGGCGCGATGGCCTCGGCCAAATCGATGCCGTTTTGGCGCGCGAACCCCGTCGCGTCGGTGCGTGTGATGGGTGCGTCGAAGGCGAGGTATGCGAGCACGCGACTGACGATGCGAGATGTGAGGGCCAGCAGCGCGCCGCGCGACAGGCGCGGCAGGTCGTCGTACAGGCGGCGGATCCACGCGTCGCCCATGATCGGCTCGCGCGCGATTTCGCCCGTCGTGCGCACCACGTGCTCTCCACGCCATTCCGCAATCTGAGAAATTTTGATCTCGTTCATGTATACGTCGTGTTGATACTCGCCCGGCGTTCCTGCTAAAGACTCGCTTCGACGCGATCGGCGTCGGCGTCGCGAACGGTTCGCGCGCGGGGGAACATTCCATGAATCGCCCAACGTCTCAAGCCCTGTTCCACGAGGCCCGCGACCTGCTGGTCGGCGGCGTCAACTCGCCCGTTCGCGCCTTCAAGTCCGTGGGCGGCACCCCGGTCTTCATGCGCGAAGGCTCGGGCGCCCGCATGCGCGACGAGGACGGCAACGCGTACATCGACTACGTCGGCTCGTGGGGCCCGCACATCCTCGGCCACGCATTCCCCCCGGTGGTGAACGCCATCGTCGAGCAGGCGAAGCTCGGCACCAGCTTCGGGACGTCGGGTCGGAACGAGGCCGTGCTGGCGCGGCTCGTGCGCGAGCGCGTGCCGTCGGTCGAGAAGGTCCGCTTCGTGAACTCGGGGACCGAGGCGACGATGTCGGCGATTCGCGTGGCGCGGGGCGTGACGGGTCGGGCGAAGATCCTCAAGTTCGAGGGTTGTTACCACGGTCATGGCGACGCGTTCCTGATCGCGGCAGGTTCCGGGGCGCTCACCTTCGGCGTGCCCGACAGCGCGGGGATCACCGAGGGCGTCGCGCGCGACACGCTGACCGCGCCCTACAACGACCTCGACGCCGTGCGCGCCATCGCGCGGGAGAACGCGGGCCAGATCGCCGCCGTCATTCTGGAGCCCGTCGTGGGCAACATGGGCGTCGTCAAGCCGCGCGAGGGATTCCTGGAAGGGCTGCGCCACCTGTGCGACGCCGAGGGAATCCTGCTGATCTTCGACGAGGTCATGACGGGTTTTCGCGTGGCGGCGGGCGGCGCGCAGGCGCTTTTCGCGGTCATGCCCGACATCACGACCATGGGCAAGGTCATCGGCGGCGGCATGCCCGTGGGGGCCTACGGCGCGAGCGCGCGCATCATGGATCACGTCAGCCCGCTCGGCCCGGTGTATCAGGCCGGCACGCTCTCGGGGAACCCGATCGCCATGGCCGCGGGCATCGCCATGCTCACGCACCTCGATCAACCTGTTTACGACAAGCTGGCGCATCTGGGCGGGCGGCTGGAGGCGGGTTTGGTCGAGGCGGCGCGCGCGGCGGGGGTGGCGGCGTGCGTGAACCGGGTGGGATCGATGCTGACGGTCTTTTTTCAGGCGGGGCCGGTGGTCGATCTGGGGACCGCGAAGGCGTCGGATACCGCGCGGTTTGGCCGGTGGTTCCACGCCCTGCTCGACGCCGGAGTGTATTGGCCGCCATCGCAGTACGAGGCGGCGTTCATCAGCGCGGCGCATTCCGACGAGGATATCGACGAGACGATCGCCGCCGCCGCGGCCGCTTTTCGCGCCGTGGTCTGACGCGGGGCCTTCACCGGGCGCACCAAAGAGAAACCCCGTCGCCGAGGCGACGGGGTTTCGGGTTTTCCGTGGTATTGGAAATTACTCGGCGTAGCCGCAGTCGCTGATCAGACATTCGTTCCATTCGCCGCAATCCGCGGAAGCGTTGAAGCAGTCCACCCAGCAGGCCGCATCTTCCTGCGCGCACACGGTGGCGGCATCGAGGCCCTCGAAGCACTCGGCGACGTTGTCGGTGTCATCCGAAACGAGCGTGGACTCGCAGCCGTCGTCGGCGTCGTCGTCAGCGTCGTCGTCCGCGGTGTCGTCGTCGTCGTCGTCGTCATCGTCGCCGCAAGCGACCACGAGGCCCATCGACAGGACCAACGAGGCGATCAGGGCCAGGAACATGAAACGTTCGAACTTCATCTCGTACCCTCCGTAGTGTTTGACGTCTTGCCCCCGGCTCGCAAGCCGGAGGACAAAAACCAGACCCGTCCAGACCAGAATCTAGCGGGGATCAATAGCACCGCGTTATTTCGGGGTCAAGGGCTTTGTGCGAAAGCCCCTACGCACTTTTTCGTTATGAAGTTCACAATTTCTTGAGCCGGCGCTCGATTTCGGCGATCGAACGGTCCAGCCCGGCGTCCTTTCGCCGGACCTCGGCGATCTTGCGATGGGCGTGCATGATGGTGGTGTGGTCGCGCCCGCCGAGCGATCGGCCGATCTCGGGGAAGCTCGCGTCCGTCAGCTCGCGGGCCAGGTATCCGGCGATCTGGCGGGGCAGCGCCACGTTGCGCATCTTACGCTTACCTTCGAGGTCGCTGTTCTTGATCTTGAAGTAATCGCAGACCTCGCGGTGGATCTCCGTCAGGGCGATCGGGCTCTCCACGTCGCCGATCACGCTCTTGAGCACCCGCCTCGACATATCGACGCTGATGGGCACGCCGTTCAGCGACGCGTAGGCCGAGACGCGGATGAACGCGCCCTCGAGCTCGCGGATGTTGATCTGGAAGTGCTCGGCCAGGAACATCGCCGTGTCCTCGGGCAGATCCGTGTTGCTGTCCTTGGCCAGTTCGCGAAGGATCGCGAGGCGCGTCTCGAGTTCCGCGGGCTGGATGTCGGCGATGAGACCCCAACCGAAGCGCGAACGGAGCCGGTCGTCGAGACGGTCCATCTGGCTCGGCGGTCGGTCGGAGGTCAGCACGATCTGCGCGCCGCTCTCGTACAGCTCGTTGAACGTGTGGAAAAACTCCTCCTGCGTGCGCTCCTTGCCCGACAGAAACTGGATGTCGTCGATCAGCAGGGCGGTCGTCTGGCGGAATTTTTTGCGAAAGGCGTTGAGCTTTTGGCCCCGGATCGCCTCGATCAGCTCGTTGGTGAAGCGCTCCGAGGTCATGAGCACCACCGGCGTGGGCTTGTCCCCCGCCTGCAGGTAGTGGCCGATCGCGTGGAGCAGGTGCGTCTTGCCGAGACCCGTGCCGCCGTAAAAAAAGAGTGGATTGAACGCCGCGCCGGGTTTGCGGGCCACCGAGTGGCCCGCCGCGTGGGCGAACTGGTTGCTGGGCCCGACGATAAACCGGCTGAACGTGTACTTGGGGTTGAGCTGGACGTGGTCGGAAACGAAGTGCGTTCGCGCGGGCTTCCTGTTGGACCCCTTGTCGATCGGCACGACGTTCGCGGCTTTGGGATCGCCGAGGAACGGCCTCCCGAAGGTCATTTGGCGATTTTTCAGCGCCTCATCGACCTCGACCTCGAGACGCACCTTTCTGCTGGTCAGCTCGAAGAGGATTTCGTGGACGAAGCCCGCGTAGTGCTCCTGAAACCAGTCGGAGACGAATTTGTTCGGGGCGAGGAGGCGCAGGTGGTCGCCGCCCTGTTTATCCACAACCAACGGCTCGATCCAGGCGGTGAAATCCCGGGCATCGATGCGTTCGGCCAGAACGTCTTTCACCCGCGTCCAATCGGGGCTCATCGCAGCTCCTTGCGAATTACCATAAGTTAAGATAACTTATCAATCGGGAACCGGCCCCGATTGCCCCCGTCGCAAAGATCCACAGACATTCCACAGGCGCGTTTTTTGCCAAGTCATTGAAATATCAATGAAAATTCAAATTCTGACGATCTCTGTCCACAATAACCGGCCTTCCCCCCCTCAAGGGAATTCGGATCGTCGGACAGGTGCTTCGTGGAACGCGTTGCTCAGTGACCGGGCGAGTATACATAAGCGAAAACCGATTGCAAGCGGCTTTTTCGCCCCGGCGACGCGAGGGCCGCCCGCGCGTCGCCACGCCGTCGCCACACGGGCGCCCAAATCGGCGGAAACGCCACGAAAAATCAGCCCGAAGGGCTCGTAACAGAGGTTATCCCAAGATTCTCTCCGGTCGGCGAGAACCCCGCAAAAATGGTGAGATTCATTACGTCTAGGCGTTCAAAAGCCACCCCGTTTTTGGGATCGCGCGGACAGATTGCGCTCGAATTTCCGTGTGATTATGCGGTGATGGAAATCGCGCCCACGGACCGCCGATTCGCGCGCCGAAAAGTTTTCGCGGTTTTTCGCTCTGAGCGATTTTTTTTCGTGCGTCGGTCGCGCCCGATGACTCGCCCTGGGCTTCCTCCAAGAACTCGACCAAGGTCGTGCCCGGGCCGCGCCTCGCCGAGACGCCCGTGTTGTTCGTGAGTGCCGCCGTGCTATGATCCACCTCCATGCGAAAAACGCGCGACCGCTTGACGATTCGTCGCTCCCTCGGCATCGCCGTGACGATTCTGTTTCTCGTTCTCGTCGTGTATTTCTATGCGCCCGACGTGCTGGAACTCTACGAGATGCGTCTGGCCGATCAGCGCCTGCTGCTTCGCGGCCCGCGCACGCCCATCGCACCGGTGCGACTGGTGCTCATCGACGACGACAGCCGCGTGCGATATGGCATGGACGACCGCATGCGCACCGAGCTCGCCGGCGTGATCCGCCTGCTGTGCGATCAGGGCGCGCGGGCCATCGGGCTCGACATCTATTTTTCGCCCGAGTCCTCGGGTGGCGACGCGAGCCGCGCCGCGCTGGCCGATGCGATGCGCGCGTGCAACCGCGTGGTGATCGGCTTCAACTGGCGACTCGACTTTCGCGACTCGCGTCTCGCGCTCGGCGAATCGATCGGCCGGCGCCGCCTGCTCGACGCGACGCGCGACCCCGAGTCGCAGGCGTTCATCGCCGAGGACCTTCCCGCGCTGGCCGTGTCGCCCGACCGGGAGATCCTTCGCGCGGCAGCGGCCCTCGGGTTCTTCAGCGTCGTCACCGATCCCGACGGTCACCCGCGAAAGATCCCCGTCGCAATGTGGCACGAATCGGCCTACTGGTTTCCGTTCAGTCTGGCGATCGTGCGCACCTACCTCGACTCCAACTCGCTGGTTCTTCGTTCGGAGGGCGGCTCCTGGTATTCGGGGCCGTATCTGGGGGGACAGCCGCTGCATCCCGATCCGACCGGCTACCTGTGGCTTGCCCAATATGGCCCGCTCGGTGTGTTCGAGTCGGTGAATTTCAACGACGTCGTCGCGCGGGGATTGCCCGAAAACTTCGCGAAGGACGCCGCCGTGCTCGTCGGTGTCAGCGGTCGATCGTCGGACGACGTCTTTCGCACCCTGTACGACCCCTACCTTCCGGGCGTCGCGCTCCACGCCACCGCCGTGGCCAACGCACTCGAGAATTCGTTCCTGTGGCGCGACGAGTTCGTCCGCGCCTTCGAGGTCGCGATCATGGCCGCCATCGCTCTCATTCTGGCGCTGTGCGTGCCGCACCTGCCCCCCGTCACGACGGTTATTCTCGGGCCGGCGCTTGCGATCGGCGTGATCGTCGGCGCGCACGTGATGCTCGCGCGATGGTCCGTGTGGATCCACCTGATCTATCCGCTTGGGACGCTGACCATCATCCATCTGGGACTCGTTGCCGAGCGCATCCGGCTTGGGGAGCGGTGCGTACGCGAGCAGAAGGAAAAGACCGCGGCGCTCGAGCGCGCGAGGTCCAATCCCCCCGTCCCCGACTGAGGCCCCGTTTTTCGCAGTGCGTGTGAGCGCCTCGCTTGTCGCGCTTCGGGCGAATCCCTAAGATCCTTTCACACTCCCTCCTTCGCGCGTCGGGGAACGATGAACGAGACGTCCCGCAACGGATCGCGATCCGATGTCCTGATCGTCGGCGCGGGGGTTTGCGGTCTCACCCTCGCGTACCTGCTCGGCAAGCAGGGGCGGTCCGTGACGGTTCTCGAGCGGGAGCCGGTGGTCGGCGGCCTGGCGCGCAGCTTTCGCTATCCCGAGGGCTCGTTCGACGTCGGCCCGCATCGCTTTCACACGCACAATCAGCGCATCCGCGATCTCATCCTCGAGGTGCTCGGCGATGACGCGCTCACGATCCCGCGCCTGTCGATGGTGCACTTTCGCGGCCACTACTACCATTGGCCGATCCACCCCAGCGTGCACCTGCTGCGTTTTCCGCTGCCGATCATGTTCGGCATCGCGTTCGATCTCGTTTTCCGGCTCTATCGCCGCCACCCGCCGCGCACGTTCAGCGAATACGTGCTCAACATGTACGGCAAGACGCTCTACCGCGAGTTCTTCCGCGACTATTCGGAGAAGTTTCTCGGCATCACCCCCGAGGAGACCGACGCCGACTGGGCGAAGACCGGTATCGATCGTGCGATCATCGACGAGCGGCTGAAGATCAACACGCTCTGGGAGCTGTTGCGTTCGATCTTCGTGCGACCGAGCGACGTGGAGACGCGTTTCGTGTACGCGCGCGGCGGTACCGGCGGCTACTGCGACAAGCTGCGTGTGCTGATCGAGGCGCAGGGTGGGTGCGTGCTGACCGATCGCGCCGTGACGGGCGTCGAGAGCGAGGCCGGGCGCATTCGCGCGATGATGTGCGGCGACGAGCGATTCGAGGCGGAGCGCTTCGTCTGGACCGCGCCGATCACGCTTCTGGCCGATCGCCTCGGCGTCCCGCGCGATGACGCGCCGCCGGGCCCGGCCCTGCGCTATCTGGACATCGTCTTTTTCAACATCGTCACGCGCTCGCGCAGTGGCCCGGATTTTCAGTGGTGCTACTTTGGCGAGAAGGGCATCTCGTTCAATCGCGTCTCGCGTCCCGAGGACTTCGACCCCGACATTTTCGTGCGCGGCCACGGGCTGTGCGTCGAGGTCTCCGCGCCGCCGGGGCGCGACGTGTGGCAAAATCCGAGCGAATTGTTGCCGCGCATCATCGCCGACCTCTTACGCGTGGGGCTCCTGCGTTCGGACAACGACGTCGAGGCGGTCCACATCGAGCGTGTGCCGGAGTGCTACCCCATTTACGAAGCGGGATACCGGGCGCGGCTGAAGTGGGTGCGCGAGCGGCTGGGGCGTTTCGAAAACCTGACGTCGGCCGGGCGCACGGGCATGTACTGGTACAACAACATGGACCATTCGATCGGCCTCGCGATGAAGCTCGCCAAAGACGACCTCGCCTCCACTCCCCCCGGCGAGGAACCCCAGCTCGGCTGATTCCGTGTTTCCCCAATGAATTCCATGGTTTGCCGGTTCATGCATTACGTTTCGTATGCTATTTGCGCGTCTTCTCAGAGAATTTTTCGCGTTTTTAGAGTTTTTAGTTGACAAACGAAGCTGGACCGGCTAAAGTGGGCTCAACGATGGCCGAAAGGCCGAAACGGAACCAAGGGGATCTCGGGGGATCCCGGAACCAAACCGAAGG
>CAZPJD010000076.1:0-23745 GCA_964586775.1 uncultured bacterium
AACGGCATCGTGCACGTGTCCGCCAAGGATCTGGGCACGGGCAAGAAGCAGTCGATTCAGGTCACCGGCGGCTCGGGGCTCACCGAGGCCGAGATCGACCGTATGGTTCGCGAGGCCGAGTCGCACCGCGAGGACGACATCAAGCGCCGCGAGCTGGCCGAACTCAAGAACAACGCCGACGGCCTCATCTACACCTCAGAAAAGTCGATGCGCGAATACGCCGAGCGGCTTTCGGATCAGGAGATGGACCAGATCGAGAACGCGATCGCCGAACTCAAGGAAGCGCTCAAGGGCGAGGACATGCGCGCGATCCGCAACGCGATCGAGGAACTCAACAAAGCGTCGCACAAGCTCGCCGAGACGATGTACTCGACCACGCTGGGCGGCGGCGTTACCGGTGGCGGCGAAGAAGACTTCGACGAGGAGTTCGACGACTTCGACGACTTCGACGACGACTTCTGATCCGTCGCAATAAACGTTAGCAGGGAGAGCCCGGCTTCGGTCGGGCTTTCGTTTGTGCGCTCGACTTGCAAGCCGCCTGTTTGGTGGAAGTCCGGTCGAGAGCGACCGCTCCGATGATGTCCGGACGTCGGTACGTTGGGGGCGATCAGGTTCGCGGAACGCGAATGCGCGATGTCCCTGCCGGGGCCGTCACCACCCGGCCGTTGACGGTCACCGCCCGGTCGTCCACCAACGCCTCGCGAACATCGAAGGGCAGGGTCCACGTCATCAGTCGCGGCGCGGTTCGCCAGTTCGGCTTCATCGTCAGCACGACCTCGCCGCGCATCCCCTCGATCTCATACGAAACCGTTCCGAAATGCGTGGGTGCGTTCGCCACGGCGATGCGCTTGCCCCACGAGAGCCACTCGGCGGGCACGACCGGGGTGATCGCGAGCAGGTCGCCCTCTTCGACGAGCAGCGCGTTGCGCACGAAGAGCAGCCAGTCCGCCACCGCCCATCCGTGGTGACCGTCGCCCATGCATCCGCCGCCGGTGCGCGGATGGATCGCCTCGGGCCAGGTGCCGACCTGCGTCGCGCGGTCGAGCAGGTTCTGCGCCAGCGTCCACGCCGCGGCCTCGCGACGCGACAGGTGCATCTGCGCGACGTGGAGCGTCAGGTACACGTTCACGCCGGCGTGCACCATGTCCTGAAAGAAGCCCCCGTTGACGAAGCACTTCTCGCGAAGCTCCGCGAGCGTGTTCTCGACGATGGCCGAACGGGGATCGAGCAGCCGCAGCGGATACACGCACGCGATCGAGCCGATGGCGCCCGAGTCGAAACGACGATACGGACTCGCCGTCAGGATGGGCTTTCCGAGACGCGATTCGACGTGCCGAAGCGACTTGTGGATGTCCTCGCGGAACGACAGCTCGTACTTCTCGAAGTCGAGCCAAGGGGTGCGTTCGCCGAGCAGCTCCGCCGCCCATGCCGCGTCGCGCAGCCCGGCCAAACCCCACCAGTCGTCCCAATAGAAATAGTCGTTGGGCCCCAGGTGCTCCGCCGATGGACCCGGGGGCAACAACGACGAATGCGGCGCGTCGGCCTTCGTGGTCTGGCGTTTATTCTCGATCCAATAAGCGGCCTGCCGGATCGAATCGAACATGGCGCGCAGAAAATCGTGATCGCCGGTCATGCGCGCGTGCTCCACGAGCGTCCAGATCGCCTGGCCGTTCGAGTCCCACTCGCCTTCCTGCGACAGATAAAATCCGTCGCTTTTTTGCTTCGACGGGTAGTCGATCAGTTTGCGCCGGGCGCTTTGCGTGTAGCCCATCTTGTCGAGCGCCGCGACGAGAAACGCCGAATCGCGGAACCAGAAATGATGGTAGGTGAGGGGACCGGGGTTGATCGTCTCGCCGTCGTCCAGCAGACGCAGGTACGACTTGTTGAGCACGAACGACTGCGTCACGCGCTCGTCGGGCAGTTCGACGGTCATTCCCTCGTGCGCGATTTCATTCCATCGGCTCTTGGCCCGGGTGCGCTGATCGCGATAGTCGAACCGCCGTACCTCATTGACCACGCGCATCGAGCGGGGCGCCCCGTCGACGGGCATGACGATCACCCGATGCGCCACGGACCCCGCCGGAATCGACAGGGAGTATTCGAGAAACGCGGAGGCGAGCCCGCTCTCGCAGCGAATCTCCGTTTGCGCGTCGCGGGCGTGAACTAGCTGCGCGCAATCGCCCGTGCGTAGGTCCGAGCAAACGACGCGATCGGGCTCCGCGGTCGTCACCACGGCGATGCGGTCGTTGACGATCAGGTAGCCCTCGGGCAGGTATCGGATCGCGTGAACGAGCGCCACGCCCTCGGGGTTGTATGGCCGAACGGAAAAACGCAGTCGGACATCCTGCGGCGTGTCGGAGAGGTTCTGCACCCGCGCGCGATGGAGCACGACCTCGTCGATGCCGCGCAGGCGCGTGGCGAAAGATTCGAGTTCCAGCAGCAGCGATTCGCCGGATACCAAAGTGCGGATCATCGGCGCGGCGTCGACCGTTGACTGTCGAACGGTCGCCGCGCGCGATGGGAAGATCGTCTCGCGGGGCCCCTCGACCCACGTGTCGAGCGACCAGCCGTCGAGCCACGGCGTGACGAGCCCGCGCGGATCGACCACGGGCTCGATCTTGCCGTCGGGGGTGCCGATGCCGACCCAGTTGCGGTGTGTGCAATTCAGGCCGACAGCCATGATGCGCGGCACGAACGCCGGGTCGGCCGGGTCGTACTGCCGCTCGGCCCAATACGGAAAAATCCAGTCGCGGTTGGACTGAAAGAACTGCGTATTCATCACACCGCGCGCGGCTTCGCGGGCGAGCATGCCGACGAGATCGGCGGGAATCGCGTGCTCGGACGGCTGCCCGAGCTTGGCGACGTGTTCCAGCAGGGTTTTGGCCTGCGTCAGATGAAAACGCCCGACAACTTTGTCGATGACGTAGTCTTTGATCCCCACGGCGACTCCCCGGCGAGAGACGGTGCGCGCGCACCCGGCGTGGCGGTGCGCATGCACCCGGCACGATGTTCCGTCAGCCTTCGTACTTGAAGAACCCTTCGCCCGTTTTTCGGCCCAGCTTTCCGGCCGCCACCATGTTCACCAGCAGCGGGCAGGGACGGAACTTCGGATCGGCGAAGCCCGTGAAGAGCCGGTTCATGATGGCGAGGCAGGTGTCGAGGCCGATCAGGTCCGCGAGGGCCAGCGGACCCATCGGGTGCGCCATGCCGAGCTTCATGACCGTGTCGATGTCCGCGGCGGATGCGATGCCCTCGTACAGGCAGAAAATCGCCTCGTTGAGCATGATGAGCAGCACGCGGTTCGAGACGAAACCGGGGTAATCCTGCACGGTCACGGGGTCTTTGCCGACGGCCTTCGACATCTCGAAGATGGCCGCGTGCGTTTCGTCGTCGGTGGCGAGCCCGCGAACGATCTCGATGAGCCGCATGACGGGCACGGGATTGAAAAAGTGCATGCCGATCACCTTGTGCGCCCGCTTGGTGACGGCCGCGATTTCGGTGACGGAGAGGCTGGAGGTGTTGGTCGCCAGAATCGCGTCGGGACCGAAGGCCGCGTCGAGCTTTTGGAAGATCTGCTTCTTGATGGCGAGGTTTTCGGTCGCGGCCTCGATGGCGAGGTTGCAGACCCCCGCGGCGGCCTCGATCGACGGCGCGGCATGCACACGACCCATGATCGCGGCCTTGGCGTCGGCGGTCATTTTGTCTTTCTTCACGAGTCGTTCCAGGCCGCTGTCGATGCCCTTGATCCCCTTGCGGATCAATTCGTCCGAGATGTCGTGCAGATGTACGGGAAGTTCGGCCTGAGCCAGGACCTGCGCGATGCCGTGGCCCATGATGCCCGCGCCGATCACGAGAACCGATTCGATTTTCATGGCGATCTCCCCCGCAAAGATGGATGGTGTGACGCTCGAAAGAGGGCAACAGTTTGTCCGAATGAGGCACGCAGGGCAAGCCCGATTTCGATCCGCCGGCGAGCGTACGGTCCGTCGGATTTCCCGCGCGCCCGCGGGACTAGAAAAAATTCTAGGACTTTCTCGAAAAACGTCGTATCCTTCCCAACATTCCGCCCGTGAGGACGCGGTGGCGCCGTTTGCGGCGGCAACTGTCTTGACGCGCGCGAATTGAGACTCGTGGGTCGGGTCGCCGGATCGTTCAACGAGAGTTCCGCGTTTGATGAAACTCCTGACGCAACAGCTCGACTTCCTGTTCGGTCTGCAGGGGCTGGCGTTTGTCGTGCTGGCGTCGGGGAACTGGGTACTGGCCGGTCGCGAGCGCAAGCGCCGTCCGTGGGATTGGTTCGGCCTCGCGACGTTCTTCTGGGGCCTTTGCCAGTGGCAGGATCTCATCAGTTGGAGCGTCGGCGACGGGCGAATGTACTACGTGATTCGTGTGCTCCTGTCGTCCGTCGCGTGGTTTTCCATGATCGAATTCAACCGGCGCGCCCGGGAGATCACCGGCGGGCGACCGGTTTCCGTATGGATCTACGCGGCCTTCGCGATCGCCGCGTTTTCGGGATTCGCGTTCGGCCCATCCGCGCTGGATCTGACCTTCCACTTCTTGCTTGGGATTCCGGTGGGAGTCTGGACGGTGTGGACGCTCGGCCGCGTCGCAAAGCGCGAGCCGTCGGGACGCGCCGCGCTCGGGGTTGCGACCGGCGCATTCGCGACCTACATGATTTTAGGCGCGATCGAGATTCCACTTTCTCCCTTCGACGAAGGCATCCGATCCTTCCAAAACACTCCGAAGCTCCTCCCGCTGATTCTTCGTTACGCTTTGACGTGTGCCGCGGTCGTCTTTGCCGCGGCCATGTGGAAATTTCTTCGATTGTCGTACTTCTCCGACACTCGTGTGCGAAAGATCCTGCCGCACGAGACCGCCATCGTCTGGTCGGTGCCTCTGATTCTGATCTGCGGCTGGATTGCGACGACCTGGGCCGAGAAGTCGATGGTCGATCGCGAGTTGGGCGAACTGTCGGAGGCGGCCAGGATCGTCGCCGAAGAGTCGGAGTGGCAGAACGTCGGCGCACTTTCCGCGACGGAATCCGATTTGGCGAACCTGGATTACCTGAGAATCAAGCGGCGTCTCATGTCACTGCGCGAGACCATCAAGCTGTGTCGATTCGTCTATCTCATGCGCCGCACGCCGGAAGGAATCGTTATTCTGGCCGACTCGGAGCCGTCCGATTCCCGCGATTATTCGCCCCCGGGGCAGGTTTATAGCGAAGCGGCGCCGGAAATCTTTGCGTTGTTCGATCGCCCGGGCGAACTCACACTCAGGTATGAGGACCGATGGGGCCGCTTCGACTCCGCGTTCGTCTCGATCGCGAACGAGGGCACCGGCCAGATCGAAGCGGTCGTCGGAATCGACATCGACGCGTCGCGCCTCGACGCCTTGGCGCGCCACGCGCGGTTGCTTCCCCTCGTCGTCACGCTGCTGTTCGCCGGCCTCGTCGTCACGTTCCTGATGGCCCAGCAGCACGACGCCCGCGCGAAGTGGCTGCTGGCCCAGGCCGAGGAGAGTCTGAGCGCGCTGCTCGACAATATCCCCGAAACGGCGTGTCTGGTGGATGTGCGCGGCCGGATCCTCACCTGCAATTCGGAGATGAGGAGAAGGGAGTTGCGGGATCGCACGGCGGGGGGCGACGCCAACCTGCTTCGGTCGATCCCCGCATTCCGGGACTTCTGGTCGGGAGATCAATGGAACGACCTGAAGATGGGCCGGCCGGGACGATTCCCCGCCAGGCAGGATGGGCGCGAAGTCGATTACCGCGTGCAACCGGTCATCGACGAGTCGGGACGGGTGAGCCGGTTGGCGATTCTGGGCATCGACATCACCGAGCGGCTCCGGATCGAGGAAGCCCTGCGCGCGGGCGAGGAACGATTCCGCGACATCGCCATGTCGAGTGCCGACTGGGTTTGGGAGGTCGACGCATTCGGGCGGTACACATTCGCGTCCGGACGTGTCGAGGACGTGCTCGGTTATCGGCCCGAAGAGGTGGTGGGGAAGACGCCGTTCGAGTTCATGGACGCGAACGAAGCGGGGCGGATTCTCCCGGTCTTTCAGGATTTTGCGGCCCGGCGCGCGCCGATCGTCGAGCTGGAGAATCGTTGCCGGCATCGCGACGGTCGCGAGGTGATCGTTCTGACGAACGGGGTTCCGATGATTTCGGTCTCCGGCGAATTGCTCGGCTATCGCGGTGTGGACAAGGATATCACCGCTCGAAAATTCGCGGAGCAGGCGCTACGGGACAGCGAAGAACGGTTCCGGGCGCTGGCCGAAAACTCCCCCGACGTCATCATGCGGTTCGATCGCGAGGGTAGGCATCTTTACGTGAACCCGGCGGTGAAGCGTTTCGCCGGATTGTCGCCCGCCGAGATCATCGGAAAGACGCACCGCGAACTCGGATTTCCCGAGGATTTATGCGCGTTGTGGGGAGGTGCGATCGAGAAAACATTCCAATCCGGGTGCGTCGAACGGGTCGAATTCGATTTGCCGGACGGCGCGGCGATCGATTGGCTGCTGGTGCCGGAGTACGACGCCACGGGCGCGGTCGCGCATGTCATCTCCTCGGCGCGCGACATCACCGCGCGCAAGATGGCGGAGGAGGCGCTGCGTTCGACGCTCGACCGGCTGGAGATGATGGTCGCCGAGCGGACGGAGAAACTGCGCAAGGCGAATGCGTTGCTCGAGGCGGAGGTCGCGGAGCGCCGGCGAATCGAGGTCGCCTTGCGTCGGAGCGAGGAGCGGTTCCGTTCGCTCGTGGAGACCAACAACGACTGGATCTGCGAAATCACCATCACCGCCCAGTTCACCTACAACAGCCCGCAGGTAGAGCGGTTGCTCGGATACGCGCCGGAGGAGCTCGTCGGCAAGCCGTTCTCGCTGATTCTCTCCCCCGACGAGGCCGAGAGATTTCAGCGTCATTTCGAATCGGTGGCTGGCATCGGCGGCCGAATGAAAGGATTCGAATGGACGGCGATCTCCCGCGACGGACGCAGCGTGGTCTTCGAGACCAATGCCGAGCCTTTCTTCGACGAGGGTCGTCTGGTTCGCGGTTATCGCGCCATTCATCGAGACGTGACCGAACGCAAGGCGGCGGACTCGGCCCTGCGCGAGAGCGAAGAACGATTCCGCCTGCTGACCGAGGAGTCGCTCACGGGCGTGTATCTTCAGAGCGAGGGCCGCCTGACTTATTCCAACCGTCGCCTCGCGCAAATGCTCGGCTATCGGCCCGAGGACATTCCGGCAAAGCTCGGCACCCACGTGCTGGAGTTCGTTCATCCCGGCGACCGCGACCAGGTGCGCGAGAATCTCGAGATGCGCTCTCGCGGCGAGAACCCGCCTCGCGAGTACGAGTGCCGGATGCTGACGAATGACGGCAAATCCGTCTGGGTCGCGATGCTCGTTTCGCAGATCACGCACCACGGCATCCCTTCGACGATCGGTCACGTCGTGGATGTCACGGAGCGCAAACGGAATGAAGAGCGCCTGCGTTTCCTGTCGTACCACGACCCTCAGACGGGACTTCGGAATCGCACGTTCTTCGAAGAACTCATGGAGCGATACTCGAACGGCGAACAAATGCCGGAACCGGTATCCATCGTCGTGGCCGACATCGACGGGCTCAAGGTGGTGAACGACACCTTCGGGCATCGGGCCGGGGACGAGCACATCGCGACGTTCGCCCGGATGCTGGCGGATACATTCAATGGAGACAACGAGGTCTGCCGCGTCGGCGGCGACGAGTTCTGCGTCGTGATGCCGGCCGCTCCGGTCGACCTCGTCAGCCTTCGGGTGACGGAGGTGACCCAGCGCGTGAAGCGGTTCAACTCCAGGTCGCCGCGCATCCCCGTCAGCGTCTCGATCGGCCACTCGACGTCGCACGGCCCCCACGAAAGCATCTTTGAGATCTATCAGCGCGCCGACGACAACATGTACCAGTACAAGCTTACGCAGATCGAAAGCCCGAAGAGCCGCGTGATCGACATCCTGCTGATGGCGCTCGCGGAGCGCGATTTCGTATTGCAGGGGCACGTCGAACGGATGGTGCACATGGTCGGGCGGATGGCGGAGATCGTCGGAATGCCGGAGCACAGGCGGCGCGACCTGATCCTGTTCGCGCGGGTCCACGATCTGGGCAAGGTGGGCATTCCGGACGAGATCCTCTTCAAGCCCGGCGCGCTGACGCCCGAGGAATACACCAAGATCAAGATGCACGTGCAGATCGGCCACAAGATCGCCAGCCGCTCGCGCGAACTCGCGCACATCGCCCATCTCGTCCTGCATCATCACGAGTTTTGGGACGGCAACGGATACCCGAATCGACTTCGCGGCGAGGAGATTCCCCTGGAATGCCGAATCCTCGCCATCGTGGATTCCTACGACGCCATGACGCAGTCGCGCCCCTACAACCCCGGCCGAAAACACGAGGACGCGATCGAGGAACTGCGTCGCTGTGCCGGACGTCAGTTTGATCCCAGGCTCGTCGAGGTTTTCGTCGAAATGGTTCGCACGATGCCTCCTCCCCCGACGCCCGATTCCAGGATCGAAAACTCCGTCAATTGACCCGATGCGTCGCGGGTGCGAAGAAGCGGCGTCGACGACGCGGGCTTGCGGAAATATTCGCCGGAGATGTCGACCAGGTATGCCCGCCGGACATGGGACGCGTCGCGCGTTGACACTCGGGCGGGTCACGCGGACAATGAATCCGCGTTGAAGGCGAAGGGTTTTTCGCGGTCGTTCGACCGAATTTCGGGGGAGATCGATGGGTACGTTCCGGAATCGTGGGTGGCTGATCCTCGTCCTGTTCACGGCGTTCGTCGCGACCGGTTGCGGATGCGGCGACGATGACGACGACAATGATTCCGCGTCGCCCGACGACGACACGACGGATGATGACACGGTCGACGACGATGCGGACGACGACGCCGACGATGACACGGGCGACGACGACACCTGGCCGCCGCTCCCGGACGACGACGCCGACGACGACACCGGCGACGACGACGACACCTATCCGACGACGGAAGGCTTCGAGTATATCCCCGCCGGGTCGTTCTCGATGGGCAGCCCGTCGAACGAACCGGGCCGCAATGCCAACGAAGCCCTGCACGACGTGACGATCACGCGGCACTTCGAGATGATGGCGACGGAAGTGCGTCAGGATCTGTTCGACACGCTTCTCGGATTCAATCCCAGCCATTTCCCGCTCGTGGGCGACAGCCCCGACCGGCCCGTCGATCAGGTGACGTGGTACGACGCGCTCGCGTTCGCCAACGCCCTCTCGGTGGCGCACGATTTCGCGCCGTGCTTCGAGTTCGACAACATCGTTTGCGAGGACGACACGGCGGTGGACGACGCGGCGGACTGCGCCGCGCACGGCGGCGTCGCTTCGGCCGATGTGACGACGAGCGCCGCGAGCGTGGTCGAGTGCGAAGGCTTCCGTCTGCCGACCGAAGCCGAGTGGGAATACGCCGCGCGCGCCGGATCGACGAGCGCCTTCTACAACGGCGACATCACGCACACCGCGTGCTCGCCGCTCGATCCGAATCTCGACGCCATCGCGTGGTACTGCGCGAACTCCAACAACTACACGCACCCCGTCGGGCGCAAGGCGCCGAACGACTGGGGGCTATTCGACATGCTCGGCAACGTGAAGGAATGGACGTGGGACGGCTACTCGACCGATCCCGCGGACGGGGACGACCCGGCGGAGTCGATCGACGATCACCTCCGTTCGGTGCGCGGCGGATCGGCCCGATGGGACGGCGCGCTGCGCCTGCGCGCGGCACACCGGCAGGTGCTGACGCCCGACCGGCGCGACCGATTCGCGGGCTTCCGCGTCGCGCGCACGCTGCCGCCGGACAAGGGCGCGGCGTTTTTTACCGCGCCTCGGGCCATCGATGTTGCGCCGCCGCCCGTCGTGCCGCGCGCGCTGCCGACGTCGCTGCCCTTCGCGTACACGCGGACCGATGTGGGCACGCCGCTCACCGAGCAGGAGATCGACGACTTCACCGCGGCGGTGACGGGTCTATTGGCCGACGTGGACTACTTCAACTGGATGCGCCGGCTCGCCCACGGCATGGCGGCGGACAACGTGATGGATTCGCCGGACTACAAGCTGCACCTGCAGGATTTCGGCGCGTCGAAAAGCGGCGACGTGGTGACGTACGCCCACGGCGGCGCGTCGGACAATCTGATGATCCAGACCGGCAAGATCATCAACAACGTCGCGGCGCTTTATCTGGCGACCGGCGACGACACCATCGGCGAATTGCTCACCGATCTGTGCAAGGGCGTGCAGGCGCTGTTCTGGGGTATGGCCTACGACGAAGAGGACCCCGAGACGACGATCATGGTGCGCACGCTCTTCCCGTTCAACCACAGCTACGAGGTGGATGGGCGCGATATCACCGTCAATTACGACGGCGCGAAGCACTACTCCTACGATTGGAACGCGCACACGGTGCCGAACGAGACGAACCCGTATTACGGCCCGATCTGGGTGCGCAACTGGCGCAGCAAGGACGACGTGCCGCACATCTTCCGCACGGTGCCGATGCTTTCGTACGTGGCGCAGGACGGCGAGGACGCGGACGTGCGAGACGCCGCCGAGGACGCGCTCGCGGCGCTGCGGGGCTTCGCCAAGGACATCACCGATTCCGGCTATCACATCCGCACCAAGGACGAATGGGGCAACGCCGAGGTGCCGATCAACCCCGACAACGGGCTCGTCGCGGATCTCGCGTCGTTCGTGCTCTTCGATCCGCTGGCGCCCAACGGCGAGTGCGACGCGAAGCTCTCCGCGGCTCTGATCGGTTACGACGACCCGATGGGCAACGACTGCAACGATGGCGCGGAGCTGATCTACGAAACCGTCGCGACGCTCCAGCACTATTACAACTACGCGATCATCCGCTATTTCCATCTCTCGGCGCTCGGTCTGGCGCTCGTGTCGGGCGAAAACGACGCGGCCGAGGAACTGATGGACGGCATGGCCTATCGCGTGGACCGGATGATGAACCATCAGGGCAGCCAGTCGGATGATCCCGCCTGGGACGTGGACACGGCGTCGTACTGCGTGGCGGCGGCGTCGTACGGATTGCCGCTCACCTCGGCCGAGGCGCAGCAGGTCGTCGAGTTCTACACCAAGGCGGTGGACCTCTACGAAGACTGGGCGTATTGGGATCCGTGGGACGGTTCGGTGCCCGACGGCCCGTTCCCCTACGAACCCTCGCGCAACGGCCCCGACGGGCTCGTGCCCCCGCACGAGGAGTTCCTGTACCTCTTCGAGTATTGCCAGTCGCCGTTCCGCAACGACGCGGGCGCCGAGTTCATCGACTGCGACGTGCTGCTCGATCCCACGCAGTGGTGAGGCGATCCCCATTCGAAACGACGAAGGCGGCCCGATGTGGCCGCCTTTTTCGCGATCAGGCGGCGACCGCTACTTCTTCATCGGGCAGGTGCTGATCCCGAAGACGGTGTAGAGCGGGCAACTGCCGAGAAGACCCGTCGCGATCGGGACGATCCCGATCAGCCCCCATAGGGACTTGGGGCCGATCACCGTCAGGCTCAAAATCGCGACGCCCGCGACGACGCGCACCACCCGTTCCACCATGTGCTCGTTCACCGGTAACCATTTTTCGGAAACGCTCATGGGACCCCTCCACGTTGCGGCGACTACGCCCGTTGCGTTACGAGAACAACATACGCGGATCTCGAAGCCGCGCGTTGACGAACGTCAGGTTTGGGCGGACTTCGCGCCTAACGCCAGACGCCATCGAGAAAATCGAGCACGAAGTCGCCGACGACGCCGCGGTCGGGCATCGTTGTCATTGCGCCGTACATCGCCGCCGCGCCGTCGGTGATGCGCGAGGGCTCGGCCTCCACCAGCGCCACGCACGCGCGCAGATCCGCGAGAAACGCGTCCACAAAATCGAGGTGCGCGGGCGAGAGCATCATGTGCAGCGCGGTGGGATTCTGCTGCCGGTCGAGTTTCCATCCGCGCCCGTCCATGGCCTCGGCAATGGCGAATTCGCCCCCGCCCGCGTGGCGAAACGCGAAGACGCCCATCGCCGGCGCGCCGAGGACTTCGATCGACGCAATCGACGCGAAGCCCGCAAAGATCCGCGTGCGCGCATCCATGATGCGTTTGGCGAGCGCCAGGTAGCCCTCGCGCCCAAGCCCGCGCATGGCGGCCCAGGCCGCCGCGATCGCCCCGCCGGGTCGCGCGCCGGTCATCGTCGGCGTTCCATAAAGTCCGCCGGGCCACTCGGTGTACGCGTAGAACATGTGCCGACGCAGCTCGGCGTTGCGATACAGAATCGTCGAAGCGCCCTTGGCGGCGTAGCCGTACTTGTGTACGTCGGCGCTGATCGACGTGACGCCGGGAACGGCGAAGTCGAAGTCGGCGACGGGATATCCCATCTCGCGCACCCACGGCAGGCAAAACCCGCCCAGGCACGCATCGACGTGCATTCCCAGACCGTGTTCGGCGGCGAGGGCCGCGAGGTCCGCAATGGGGTCGATCATGCCCGCGGGATAGCCCGGCGCGGATCCGACAACGAGTATCGTGTTCGGACCGATCGCCTCGCGCGCGGCGTCGACATCGACCCGAAAATCGTCGCCCACGGGGACGTGAACGTTCGTGATCCCCAGGTAGTGCGCGGCCTTCTCGAACGCCGGGTGCGCGCTGATCGGTAGGACCACCTCGGGGTGCGTGATGTGCGACTTCGCGGCACGCGCCCACTCGCGATACGCCTTCATGGCCATCAGGATGCTCTCGGTGCCGCCCGACGTCATCGAACCGACAACACCCTCGTCGCCGCGCAGCATCGCCGCCGTCATCGCGACGACCTCGGTTTCCATTTTGCGAAGGCTGGGAAACGCGATGGGGCTCAGGCCGTTTTCGGCGAGATACAGACCGTACGCCCGTTTGACGAGGTCTTCGTGCTCTTCGGACACGTTGTAGACGAGGCTGAAGGTGCGTCCGTGCCGCCAGTCGGCGTCGTCCGCCTTCATCGCGGCCATCTCGGCGAGCAGGTCGTCTTTGTTCGTCCCGCGCTCGGGAATCGTCGGTCGATTGGTCATGGAATCGCCGCGTGCCTCAGCTACACCCACCCGGCGTCGGGTTGGTCGGCCACGTCGACTCGGGGTACATCAGGTAGACGAAGGTCATCGCCTCGGCAAACACCTTGGGCGCTTCGGTCTCGGTGATCTCGCTGTCGGTGTCCCCGGTGAACGTATAAGGCCCGCCGGCCGGAACATTGAAGAGCAAATACGCCGAATTGTCCGGGTTCGTGTCGGTGCGGCTGTCGACGGGATAGCCCGTGTCGTCGGAGTAGTAGACGACCGACTGCCCCGAGTCGTTCGTGATTTCGGTGCAACCGACGAATTCCACGCCCGATCCGCCGGACCACAACACGACGCCGATGACCAGCCCATCCGCGGGATCGATGGTAACGCTCAGCGCCGTGGCCAGTGCGTCGCGGCTCGTTTCTTTGATGAGGAGTTGCTCGACGGTCGTGTTCACGGCGACCTCGAAATTGTACGCCGTCACGTAGTCCGTCGCCGTGACGCGGATCGACTCCACGCCCACGCTGCCCGCGACGGTCAACGTGCAAAGGCCGGTCGCGTTCGTGTCGTCGGAGTTTTCCGGATCCGCCGGTTGACCGGTCTCGCTGTAGATCAACGTGCAGGTGGCGCCCTCGACATCGTCGGCGGTCTCGCCGTCCGTCACGTGCAGCGTAATGGTCACCTCTTCGGTATCGTCGTCACCCGTATCGTCATCGCCGGTGTCGTCGTCCGTATCGTCGTCGCCCGTGTCGTCGTCGTCGGTATCGTCATCCGCGTCATCGTCGTCGCTATCGTCATCCGGGGGTGTGTAATCGTCGTCGTCATCGTCGTCGTCGCCCACGGTACCGCCGCGCGAGCTGTCGTCGTCATCGCCGCCACAGCCGGCCGCGAAGACCAGCAACGCAAAACAAAACGCCAATCCCATCAGGCTCCACACCCGCATCACCGAACGCATCGTCGACATCCCAACCTCTATTATACGGTGTTTGGACCGCGACCCGACCATCAAACTCTTGCCAAAATCTATCGCAACCGGCTCGAAAACCCAAGACGAATCCGCGCCGCCCGGTCCCGATCACCCGCCGTACAGGTACTGGTAGATCCGGTAGGTGAGCAGCACCTGCTTCACGTAGTTGTTCGTCTCTTTGTACGGGATCTCCTCGATGAAGATCTCCTCGGGAAACGCGCCCTTGTTGCGCCACCACTTCGAGACCACGTCCGGCCCCGCGTTGTAGCTGGCCATCGCGCAGATCTCGTTGCCCTCGAATCGATCGAGCATGCTGCGCAGATACCACGTGCCGTAGCGGATGTTCGTGACCGGGTCGTACAGGTCGTCGGGCGCGAAATGCGCGTCGCCCAGCGCCTGCGCGATCTCGAACCCCGTGCGCGGCACGATCTGCATGAGCCCGATCGCGTTCGCGGGCGACACCACGTGCGGCTGGAAACGGCTCTCATTGTACATGATCGCCCAGACCAGCTCCTGGCGTATCCCGCGCTGCGTGGCGTAGTCGCTCACCGCCCAGTCGTAGGCGCGCGGGTAGATGAGCGGCCAGTAGCTTTCGGACATCGGATTCGAATACGCGCGCAGGTGGCCGTAGAGGCCGCCGTCGAGCGCGAGTTTTTTCGCGATGGCATAATGGCCGGTCATGCGTAGCAGCTCGGCCGCCGCGTATCGGCGCGAGCGCTCGGCATCGGGCTTGTCGAGCAGATCCAGAATGCGTTTCGAGAGCGCGGCGGCCTCGTCGCGGCAACCCAGCCGCTCGAGCTTGATCGTCTTTTGCACCAGCGAACGCACGCCCTCGGGAAAGTCCTCGGGCTGCGGCGTCGGCACCGGCGACGAGCCGAATCCGCGCGCCCGGAAGTCGCCCGACGGATTCTTGTGCGCGCGACGCATGGCCGCGAGCCGCTCGCCCGCGCGCATGCCGTAGTAGCTGCGTGGATCGCCGTTGATTTCGGTCCAGTCCGCCGCCGCGGGCTCGACCTCGCCCCGGGCCTGCCGAATCGCCGCGCGCCAGTATCGGTAGCGGTCGCCGTTTTGCGACTTTGCGAATTTCTTCAGCAGCGCATCGATGGTCGTTTCCGCGGATTCGAGCTTTCCGGCGCGATACGCCGTCCACGCCTTCAGCCAGGTCAGGTATTCCTCCTGCCCCCCCGTGGGTTTGGAGAGCCGCTGCTCAAAATACCGCCATGCGCTCTCGTACCGGTTGTCCTCCATGTCGATGAGCGCGAGCTGATAATGCGCCGCGCCGCGAAGCCCGCTGCCCGGGTGCGCGCGCAGTAGGGTCTGGAACTCGGTGCGGCTGCCCTCGTTGTCGCCCAGGCGCGTGCGGACCTTGCCGAGGCGGTAGCGCGCGTCGTCGGCGTATTCCGTCGACGATTCGGCAAGCAGGGTGAATTCGCGGATCGCCGCGTCGTTGTCGTGGTTGTGGAATGCCGCGAGGCCGAGCTGAAACTGCCGCGACGCGTCGAGCTCGCCGCCCGACGCACGGCGCATCGCCTCGATCGCGGGCTGCGCCTGCCGGTTCTGCGACGCCTTGATCCGCTGATCGGCCCACGTTTCCAGATACGCGCGGAACTCGTCGGGCAGTCGCCCGTCATTCATCGCGCGCAGGGCGTTCTCCCACCCGCCGATCGCCCGCGTCGAGAAGCGGTCGATGCGATCGGAATCGAGCACGCGCCGAAACGCCGCCGCCGAGGCCGCGTATCGCCCGGCGAGCGCCCACTGCTCGCCCGCCAGATACGTGTTTTCGTTGAAATCCGCGGTGCCGGAGGTCGCGCCCGCCAGCGACTCATACGTCTTCGCCGCGCGAACGTGGTCGCGGCTTGCGGCCTGCAGTCGCGCGCGCCAAGCCGCGGCGTCGGCGAACATCGGCGACGATGCGTGACGCCCCAGCGCCCCGTCGAGGGCCGCGGCCGCCGCGCCGTGGTCGCCCGCGCGCTCCAGACTCTTCACCAGATGGAGCGCCGCGACGTCCTCGAATCCCGCAAAATGCTTCTCCGCCTCGGCAAAAAAGAACGACGCGTCCTTCGCGCCGCCGCTTTGGGTGAGCGCCAATCCGAGCAGGAACTCCGCCTCGCCCAGATCGCCGGGCGGCGGCGTTTTCTCGACGTAGGCGAAAAGCTGAAGGATCGCCGCCGCGTAGCGCTTGGCATGGTAGTCGGCGAGGGCGTTCTCGAAGTTCGGATCGCCCGTAAACCCGCCGCGCGGACCGAGCTCGTCCTGCGCCGCGGGCGCGGGCAGGGCGGCGAGCGCCACGGCCATCACCGCGAACGCAATCCAATTCCGCGCGCGACCGGGCGAAGTGACTCCGGCAATGAGTCGGGCGAATTGAGACATCGTTCCTTTGTACCACACTCGCCGACGCGTCGCCAAACCAGAATCGCATCGGCGGGGGCTCGCTCACGGATGCAATCCCTTCAGACCGGTTCTTTCCTCGCCGTCCGTCCCGTGGCAGATTGCGCGCGTGCCGAATCTTCCCGCTCATTTCGATCGCGCGAGCCCGGCTGCCGTCGAGCGCGTCCTCTGGCTCCCCTTGGATATCGTGGGGATCGCTTACGGGGTCCTCATGCGCGCGCGGGCGGCGGCCTACGAACGCGGCTGGCTGCCGAGCGTCCAACCCCCGATCCCCGCGATCAGCGTGGGCAACCTGACCCTCGGCGGCACGGGCAAGACGCCTCTCACCCTCGAAATCACGCGCATCCTGCGTGAAATGGGACGAAGGCCCGGCATGGTGTCGCGCGGGTATCGCGCCGCGCGCGAGGGCGATATCGCCGTCGTGTCCGACGGATCGCGCGTGCTGCTCGGCGCGCGCGATGCGGGCGACGAACCCGCGATGATGGCGCTGCGCGAGCCGAGGACGCCCGTGGTGATCGGCGCGCGGCGTCCCGAGGCCGTGGCGCGTGTCGCGACGCTCGGCGCGGACGTGGCCGTGTGCGACGACGCGTTTTCGCACCTGCGCCTTCGGCGGCGGCTCGATATCGTGGCGATTCACGGCGCGGCGGGTTTCGGCAATGGGCGCGTCTTTCCCGCCGGGCCACTGCGCGAGCCGATGAGAGCGCTCGCCCGTGCACACGTGATCGCCGAAAACGTCGGGGATCGAGAGACCGACCACGAGCGCGTCGTGCGCGACGCGGGGTTTCGCGGCGAGTTCCTGCGTTGGTCGTATCGTGTCGCGGGTTTGCGCCGTTTGGCGGACGGGGCCGATATCCCGATCGAGTCGCTTCGCGGCGTGGCCGTGCATGCCCTCGCGGCGACCGCGAGGCCCGAGTCTTTCGCGCATACGCTCGAATCGCTCGGCGCGAACGTCGCGCATCGGACGTTTCGGCGCGATCATCACCCGTGGTCGCGCGCCGACCTCGACGAGGCGCGGCGGATTGCCGCGCGCGGGGGCGTTCACTATCATGTCGCCACCGAAAAGGACGCCGTGAAACTGCGCGGCGTGGACGGCATCGACGAGATCCCGCTTTTCGTTTTGTCGGTGGACGTGCGTTGGCACGGTGACGGCGAGGAACGCCTGCGCCGATGCCTGATGGAGCGCCTGTGAAGCGGCCCGCGGTGTTTTTGGATCGCGACGGAACGCTGACCGACGAGGTCGGCTACGTCAATCATCTCAGCCGCCTGCGCGTGATGCCCGGCGTTTGCGGCGCGCTCTTTCGCCTCAACCGGGCAGGCGTCGCCGTCGTCGTGGTGACCAACCAGGCGGGCGCGGCACGCGGCTATTTTCCCGCGGCATTTATCGACGAGGTGCAGGCCGAGCTCGTCCGCCAGATCGAGGCGGGCGGCGCGAAACTCGATGGCCTCTATTTCTGTCCGCACCACCCGAGTTCCAAAGACCCGGCGCTCGCCGTGGACTGCAACTGCCGAAAACCGAAGCCCGGCCTGATCGAGCGCGCGTGCGCCGAACTCGACCTCGATCCCGCCGCGTCGTTCGTCGTCGGCGACAAGTACACCGATGTGGAACTGGCGCATCGCGTGGGTGCCGAGGGTGTCCTCGTGCTCACCGGTTACGGTCGCGGCGAGATGCAATGGTTCTCCGCCGGCTGGCCGCGCCAGCCCGACGTCGTCGCCGAGGACCTGAACGAGGCGGTCGATCACATCCTGCGTCGGTTGGGCCGCGATGGATAAGAACGACCGGCTGCGCGAGATTCTGGACGCCATGTCCGGCGCGAGTGTTGCCGTGATGGGCGACCTCGTCGCCGACCTCTACGTCTATGGCCAGACCAAGCGCGTGAGCCGCGAGGCCCCCGTGCTGATCCTCGAACATCAAAACGAGCGCCTCGTGCTCGGCGGCGCGGCCAACGCGATCCACAACGCGCGAACGCTCGGCGCGCGCGTGGTGCCCATCGGCATCGTCGGCCGCGACGCGGCGGGGTCGTCCGTGCGCGACGCGCTGCGCGCCCTCCAAATCAGCGACGAATGGGTGCTCGACGTGGACGGCCGCGCGACGACGACCAAGCAGCGCATCGTCGGCAGCGGGCAGAACACGACCTTTCAGCAGATCCTGCGCATCGACCGGGGCGATACGCGCAGCGTCGATCGCGTCACCGAGATGCGCCTCGTCGAGGCCGTCAACGAGGTGTCGCGCGATTGCGGCGTGCTCGTCGTGTCCGACTACGGCTACGGCGTGTTCACGCCCGCCGTCATCGAGCGCGTCAACCATCTCGCCGAGACCGGTCGCGTGAAGGTGCTGATCGACAGCCGTTACCGCCTCACGCACTTCCGCGGCGCTTATACCATGACACCCAACGAGCCCGAGGCGCAGGAGGCCAGCGGGCGCGTGATCCGCACCGACGCCGACGCCGAGGACGTGGGCCGCGAGCTGCTGGCCGCGACCGGCGCGGCGGCGATCGTCGTCACGCGCGGGCGGCGCGGCATGGCGCTCGTGCGGCGGGAAGAACCCGCCGTGCACATCCCCATCTTCGGCAGCGACGAGATCGCCGACGTCACCGGCGCGGGCGACACGGTGATCGCGACGATCGCTTCGGCCACGGCGGCCGGCGCGGATCTGATGGAAGCGTGCGTGCTCGCCAACATCGCGGGCGGGCTCGTCGTCATGAAAGCCGGCACCGCCACCGTGAGCGCCGCCGAAATCCGCGACGCGATCGACCGGGAGGACCCATGGCCGTCGTCCTGAACCGCGACGAGGCCGTGGCCGCGCTGGCCCGCGAACGCGAGGCCGGGCGCACGATCGTCTTCGCCAACGGCGCGTTCGATCTGCTGCACGTCGGGCACGTGCGTTATCTGCACGGAGCGGCGGCGCAGGCCGACGTGCTGGTGGTCGCGCTCAATTCCGACGAATCGGTGCGCGGGCTCAAGGGGCCGGGGAGGCCCGTGCTGCCGCTCGGCGAACGCCTCGCGCTCGTCGCCGCGATCGAAGGCGTCGATGTCGTCACGTGGTTCGACGAGCCGAACGTATCATCGCTGCTGCTCGCGATTCGTCCCGACGTTCACGCAAAGGGCACGGACTACACCGAGGACACGGTCCCCGAGGTCGAGACCGTTCGCGCCTACGGCGGGCGCGTGGCGATCACGGGCGATCCGAAGGATCACAACACCACGGACATCGTCGCGGCCATCCGCCGCGCTGGAGCGGCATCGTGAGGGTGCTCGTCACGGGATGCGCGGGGTTCGTCGGAAGTTCGGTCTGCGAGCGCCTGCTCGCGTCGGGCGTGGATGTGATCGGCGTGGACGTCTTCACCGACTACTACGAACGGTGGATCAAGGAACGCAATCTCGCGGTCAACCGCGCGCATCCGCGTTTTCGCTTCATCGAGACCGACATCAACCGCCTCGATGTGAAAAGTCTGTTGGGCCCGGGCGACGCGGTCGTGCACGAAGCCGCGCAGGCGGGCGTGCGCGCGAGCTGGGGTTCGAGCTTCGAGGTCTACACCACCAACAACATCCTCGGCACGCAGCGCCTGCTCGAAGGCTGCCGCGATGTCGGCCTGTCGCGTTTCGTGTACGCGGGGTCGAGCTCGGCTTACGGCGACGCGCCGCGCTACCCCACGCGTGAGACGGATATCCCCAAACCCGTCTCGCCCTACGGCGTATCCAAGCTCGCCGGCGAACACCTGTGCGATCTGTACCGCGCCAACTTCGGCGTGCCCACGGCGATCCTGCGTTACTTCACCGTCTACGGCCCGCGCCAGCGGCCCGACATGGCGTTTCACCGCTGGTGCCGCGCCGCGCTCACCGGCGAGACGCTCACCGTCTTCGGCGATGGCGAGCAGACGCGCGACTTCACCTTCATCGACGACGCGGTTTCGGCCACGGTGCGCGCGATCGACGCGCCGGGCGCGGTCGGCGAGATCGTCAACGTCGGCGGCGGCCATCGCATCACGGTGCGCGGCGTGCTGGAGATCCTCGCGCGAACGCACGGCTCGGCCCCGGCGATCCGGCTCGAAGAGCGCCAAAAGGGCGACGTGCTGCACACCGGGGCCGACATCGCCAAGGCGCGCTCGATCTTGGGATTCGATCCGCGGGTGCGCGTCGAGGACGGCCTGCCGCGCGAATACGCCGACATCAAGAAACTCTATGGTCTCGGATGATGGGAATCTGACGATGGGACTGCGCGAAATCGCCGACATCCTGTTCTGCCCGATCTCCCGCGCGCCGATCGTGTTTCAGGCCGAGGAGGGGCGGCTCGACTGCGCCGCGTGCGGCCTGGGCTTTCCCCTCGACGGCGACATCCTCTATCTGCTCCCGAAAAAAGCGAAGGAATTGACGGACCATGAACACGGTGAACGTCGGTAACATCCGCATCGGCGCGGGCCACCCGCTCGCGCTCATCAGCGGCCCGTGCGTGATCGAGGATCGCGACACGGTCTTCGCCATCGCCGACGCGCTCAAAACGCTGACGACGCGCCTTGGCATCCCGTGGATCTTCAAGGCGAGCTACGAAAAGGACAATCGCGGAAGCTCCAAGGGCTACTCGGGCCCCGGCGAGGACGACGGTCTGCGCGTGCTGGAAGAGGTGAAGCGGCGCTTCGACGTGCCCGTGATCTCCGACGTGCATCAGGTCGAGCAGATCGCGGCGGCTGCCGAGGTGCTCGACGTGTTGCAGATCCCCGCGTACCTGTGCCAGCAGACCTCGCTGGTGATCGCGTGCGGCCGCTCGGGCAAGCCCGTGAACGTGAAGAAGGGCCAGTTCCTCGCGCCCGAAAACATGGCGTCCGCCGTCGGCAAGCTGCGCGCCGTGGGCAACGATCAGATCCTGCTCACCGAGCGCGGCGCGTGCTTCGGCTACAACCGCCTCGTCTCCGATCTGCGGTGCGTGCCGATCATGCAAAACCTCGGCTGCCCCGTGGTCTACGATCCCACGCACATCATCCGCATCTACGGCGTGCCGTCCGACGACCCGCGCGGCGGCGAACCCGAGTTCGTCCCCATGCTCACCCGCGCGGCGGTCGCCGCGGGCGTGAACGCGCTCTTCATCGAGACGCACCTCGACGTGACAAAGGCCAAGTGCGACGCGGTCTCGATGCTGCGCTTCGACCTGCTCGAAAAGCTGCTGCCGCAGGTCGTCGAGCTCTCCCGCCTCGTGCGCGACTGGGGCGAGGACACGCCGCATCTGGTGCGCACCGACTTTTCGACGGGCAAGGTGTGCGAGGTGTGAAGAGGAGTGCGGTGTCTGCTCCGGCGCTTGCGCGCGCGCCCGGACCCTCAATCCGCACCCCCACAAGCCACAACACTAATATAATAGTTATTATATTATCGGCGACGCGTCCTGGAGCGCCTTCAAGCGGAGACAACTGTTTCAACGTTGAAACAGTTGCGACCAGAGGCGGCGGCGGGAAAATTGCGGCGCAGACTCAAGCGTCATTGGCCGCCCGATCGCTGGCTCGAATTGCGCCCGTTTCCCGGATGCCTTCATGCCGGTAGCGGCGACGCATGCTTGCCCCACGCCGTAGCAGCGCCAGGAAAACGCGCAGAGCGCGTCCGCGCCCAACGCCGCGTTATCGCGCGGGAGCTCCCGCTTGGGCCTGCGTTGTCTGTGTCCCGCAGAAACCCCAAAAGCCGAAATCGGCCATGTGTGAGTTCAAATCGAAAAAATGGGAGTGCCGTGAAAATCTCAGATCGATCATGGGGGATTTGGATCGGACGTCGCGGCCTCTTTCGGTTTCGAGTCGCCTTCTCGACAGGCGTTTAGACGAGGCTCTTCGACTTGGCCGTTGACATATTCCGGATATCGTGATAAGAAATTCCTATCGTACTTTGACAAATCTTCTTCTTGCTTCGGAGGTACCATGCCTCATCGAACGGAAAGTTCGCGGACAGCTAATATATCAGCAATGCTTGGCGGTTGCTTCTTCGCGCTTTCGACGGACTTCGCTATTCCTGAGGACCGAGGCTTGGCTCGACGGCGATCCGCGCATAATAACTCCGTCAAACGATGGTTGAGACAACGAAACTTAGGCTCAAGACAGGTCGAGAGACGCGGGCGAGTTTTTCAACGGGTTGCTAGTTGTTTTAAAGGACCGTCTACAGTACCGATGCCATTTCATCACTCTCGATGTTTTATAATTATGATTTTAATTCTTTTTGCATTGAACTCTTGCGCGTCCGAAAAACGAAGTCTAGTGGAAACTAATGAAATATACCGCTATGCTGAAAGTGGAAATAGTCAAAAATTAGACGTAAGGCTAGTTTTAGCTAACAATGACACAATATCAGAAGAATTTTCATCATATTTTGCCAGCTTAGCACCGAGTTTCCGCGATTCCCCAAATGAGTACATTTCACCCATGGCGACCAGTGAAAAATTCGACTTACTCGCCCTTGCTATTGCTCAGAGAGCAAAGTGTCACATTACTTCACATCAAAAGACTTTGGTTCGAAAGTTCTTATTTGGCATTGAAACTGGCAAACGATACGAATCAAAATCAGTTGAGTCTGATGTAACGAGCGACTGTGTAATTCCTTATCACGAGCCATTTGTATCTCTTTATTACACAATTAGCGACGGGCAAACGCTTGAATGGGTTCCTAAAAAAAAATATAAAGACGTTCTCGCCGCAAATTTAGAGCGGCAATCTGGCACGAAACAATGGAGTTTATACACGGTCAAATTCGACGAGAAACTTTTGGAAGTATTGAAAAATCAAAAAGTATTTTTTAAGCCGTCATATAATATACAGAAATACGTTGATCTTTCTGATGTCGCTATCGCGTATGAGGCGGCATTGAGATGCCAAGACAATAGCGATAAACTTATTGACTGTGCGGCCGGTTGGCAGAAGATAAAAACTAGTTTGCGTTTGTCGTTTAAATCAGCTTTTGTGTCGTCACTGAAAACGTCATCTTCGCAAGAAGTTAGAAATGTATTTAACAAATTATTGATTTATGAAGATACTAATTACGATGGGCGTAGAAAAGTTGAGCAATTCATTGATCAGATTGCTCAACTATCGAGTGATGAAATTTTCGCGTTTGAGGGCCATGAAAGTCTAGCTTCTGAATTTCGGCGACAACTTCTTGAGTTCGAAGATGGACTAACTCGAAATGTTCGCGTGGACTTCCGCCGAGGCACGCGATCAAAGTCGAAAAGAACTTCTGATAGTTATCAAGTGAAAACAATTTACGGATGGACGAGGGCCGACGATGTAAAGTATGTGGAAAAAAAAGATGGGTATTGGCGAGATGTGGATGAGCCTTGGTTTGAAGTCTGCGCG
>CAZPJD010000077.1:0-1791 GCA_964586775.1 uncultured bacterium
GACGAATACGCCGTCGAAGAGGCCCTGAAGATCAAGGAAGCGGGCAAGGCGGAGAAGGTGATCGTGGTCGGGCTCGGACCGGACCGCATCGTCGAATCGCTGCGCACGGCGCTGGCGATGGGCGCGGACGAGGCCGTGCACGTGAAGACCGGCGACGATTACGGCGACAACCTCGCCGTCGCCAAGGCGCTCGCCGCCGCGGTGAAGGATCTGAACGCGGGCATGATTCTCACGGGTCGTCAGGCGATCGACACCGACATGGGCGCGGTGCAGAGCATGGTCGCCGAGCTGCTCGGCTGCGGCCAGGTCAACGTCGTTTCCAAGATCGAGGTGGACGGCGGCAAGGTGAAAGGCTGGCGCGACATCGAAGGCGGCGCCAAGCAGGTCGTCGAAGCGTCGACGCCCGTCGTGATGAGCGCCAACAAGGGCCTCAACGAGCCGCGTTACGCGAGTTTGCCGGGCATCATGAAGGCGAAACGCAAACCCGTCGCGGTCAAAGAACCCGCCGCGGCCGTGACGAAGGCCAAATTGACGGCCTGCTCACTGCCGGAAGAGCGAAAAGCGGGCAAGGTGTTCCAGGGCGTCGAGTCGGTGCCCGAGGTCGTCCAACTGCTTCGCACCGAAGCCAAAGTCATCTGAGCATCGAAGGAGACGTCACCATGGCGAATGTTTTGGTGGTTGCGGAAATCAAGGAAGGCGAACCCAAGAAGGTTACGCTCGAACTCCTCACGGTCGGCGGACGCATCGCCGCGGGCCTCGGCGGCACGCTGAACGCGGTGGCGATCGGCACCGGCCTCGGCGGCATCGAGGCGAAGCTCGGCGCGTACGGCGCGAAGACCGTCTACGTCGCCGACGGCGTCGGATCGTACAACTCCGAGGGATACACGAAGATCCTCGCCGACGTCGTCGCGAAGGACGGCTCGGGCCTCGTGTTCTTCGCCGCCTCGTCGCAGGGCCGGGATCTGGCCCCGCGTCTGGCCGCGCGTCTCGACGCCGCGTTCGCCGCGGACTGCGTCGAGGTCGATGTGGACGGCGGCAAGGTGAAGGTGAAACGCCCGGTGTTCTCGGGCAAGGCGTTCGCGACGCTCACGATGGACGGCTCGGCGGTGGTCAGTCTGCGTCCCAACAGCTATCCGGTGGGCGAAGGCGCGGGCGGCGCGGCGGCGGTGGTCGCGACGAGCGGCGATTTCGGCGCGGTCAAGGCGCAGGTCGTCGATGTGGTCGCGGGACAATCGGGCACGGTCGATCTGACCGAGGCCGATCGTATCGTCTCCGGCGGACGCGCGATGAAAAGCGCCGACAACTTCAAGCTGCTGTGGGATATGGCGAAGGTCATCAACGCCACGGTCGGCGCGTCGCGCGCCGCGGTGGACAGCGGTTTCGCGCCGCACGCCATGCAGGTCGGCCAGACCGGCAAGACCGTCAACCCCACGCTGTATGTCGCCTGCGGCATCTCCGGCGCCATCCAGCACCTCGCGGGCATGCGCACGTCCAAGGTGATCGTCGCGATCAACAAGGACCCCGAGGCCCCCATCTTCCAGAAGGCCGATTACGGTATCGTGGCGGATCTGTTCGAGGCGGTTCCCGTGATGCAGAAGGAATTCGAGAAGCTGCTCGCGGAGGCGTGAGCCGCGGCTTGGCGAGGAGGCGAGATGCCGTCGTACATCGAGTTTTCCGGTGTGGAAAAGGGAGTCTTCGCGTTCATCACGGTCGCGTTCGTCCTGACGTTTTCCTACGTCATGTGGCGGCGCATGCGGCTGATGTTCCTCGGTCAGAAGGAACAGCGCCTCG
>CAZPJD010000078.1:0-10018 GCA_964586775.1 uncultured bacterium
CCGAAGAGGAAGAACCGATCGATCGCCCAGTACGAGATGATGTCGTTGTCGAGCGACGTGAACACCCACGTCAGCTTCACGTACGGCTCCCGGTCGGCGTAATCCGAGATATCGATGACGACCGTCTCATTGTCGTGCGTCGACGTCCACGAGAACAGCTCCACGCCGTCGTCCACCGGGTCGCATCCCGGGTCGGCGCAGATCTTCAGCGTGCCCCGCGAACCGCCGAGGATGATGACCGGCTCGAAGTACGTGTTGAACTGGATGCTCGTGCCCTGCCAGCCCGACAGGTCGAAGGCCGGCGAAATCAGCTCCGTGAAGTCGAGGTTGTCGTCGATACGAATGACCTCGTAAAAGCCCTCGCTGAACATGCTGGAGCTCAGCCACGGGCGATAGAGCCACTGGTAGATGTCGAAATCGACCCACTCCCACGGGTTCGACCCGCTATTCAGGATGACCCAGCCCGAGGGCGGCGATCCGTTGAAATTGGTGGAGTAGATCGTCGCGGCGTGCGCGGACGGCACAAGAATCGTCAGCGCGATCACCAACATCGTCGCGGCCATTCGGCGCTTCATCGTTCGCCCTCCCGGGGAGAAAGCTTACGACGCCGGAACGCGAATGCGGACAATCTCCCGCTCGCGCCCCCCGCGCGTCGAAACTGCCCCCAAAAATTCCATAACTTGGGTTATTTTAGCATGCGCCCCGCGCGAAAGCCAAGAAAAAAATGACCGATTGGTCATTTTTTCACTTGGTCAGCAGCTCAGGGGCTTCTCGGATCGGGTCAGGGCTCGGAAGTGGAATGCGCCTCGATCCGGTCACCCAAGCGAGGCACCCACGTCCACCCCGTCGTCCACTCATCGAGCCAATCGACGAGCAGCGGGAGCATCGGGTTGACCGCGGGCTCGACCATCAGCGCGTCCATGTGGCTCCAGCCGGGCAGCACGTGACGCACGAACCCGAATTCGTCGCGCCCCAGCTCCTCACCCGGGATCTGCCCGCGTACCGGAGCGATCATCGTCTGATACATGTCGAGCTGATTCGAGTTGGCCCACATCGCCGACGAGATCGCGAAGATCGGCACATCCACCCGGAAGCTGGAGATGTCGAAGTGGTTCTCCCGCCAGGTGCCCTCGGTCTCCAGCCAACCCGCCGCGTCCATGTCGAGCGCGAGGCGCGACGAATAGTAGGGGTCCGTGAAGTTCGACGGGCCCTCGTAAAACATCTTGCCCGCTCGCTTGAGATCGACGAGTTCCATCGGGTCGCACTCGTCCCAGTATGACCATGTGTAGAGCGACGCGGGGTCGGTCGGGTAGTCGCCGAGCAGCCCGTGCTCCACCGGCCCGCCCGAGAGCTTGCCCGCGTGCGCGAGGAAGTCGTTCGCGGGGATCGTGTCGCTGTCGATGACCATGCCGAGCATCGCCTCGTTGGTCAGCGTGATGTCGTGAAAGCGCGTGAGGAGCGGGAAGAGCAGCTCCAGCGGTCCGCGTTCGCCAAACACGCCCCGCGAACCGAGCGACGGATTGTCCGGATCGACGAAGCCGTCCTGGATCGCCATGCCGAGAATTTCGAGCATATACAGCGACGCGCCGGTGAGCCCGACGGCCTCGAAGCGCCACTTCTCGCCCTCGCGAATCGCGCGCAGATCCTTGATGTAATCCGACTCCGTCATGCCGACGCGCGGGCGATATCCACCGTCCCACAGCACCAGCCCGGCGATCTCCTCGGATCCGTACACGCCGTCGTCGAAACGCCACGCCGCGAAGGTCTGCGCCATCAGCGCGCCGCGCGAATCGCCGCCCATCACCACGTTCACCGCGCGCCGCCCCTGCGGCACTAGATGCACCAACCGACGCAGGTCGCGCATCCACAGGTCGAGACCCCACTCGCTCATCATGTCGGTCTTCGCGCCGCGCGGGTGCAGCGGCACGTAACGCCGACCGTCGATGCGCGCGCCGCGGAAGTAATAGTCGTACGCGATCCACGGATCGTGCAACCGCTCGGCGAGGTCCATGCCCCGCTGGTCTTCCAGCAGCGCGTGACGACGGTCGGGCACCCACACTTCGACGCGCCCCTGCGACTGCTGGACGATCCAGCGCGCGAGCGGAAAGAGCTGCGTCGCCCCGGCGGTGTAGCCGGGCATGAGGATGAAGATCGTGCGAACCGGTCGCGGCGGCCCACCCCGGTCGATGTCCTGCTGCGGGCGAAATCGGAAAAGCGGAATGAGGTTGTACTTGTCGGGGGTCTTCGCGCCCTTGGCCGGATTGTCCGGCGCGGTCTCGCCGGGGACGAGCACGTACTCCCACCCCGCCTCGATCGGCCCGACGAGCGGCGGAACCATTCCCATTGGATCGGGGGGTTCGGTGTCGGGATCGGGAACGCCGTCGGCCCCGTCGTCCACAAAAACGCCCGGTCCGACGATGCGCGCATCGCCGTGAGTGTCGTCGTCATCGGCGTCGTCCCCGGACTCGCCGTTCGCGCAACCGAACATGAGCACGACGAGCGCGAATGTCGCGAACCGGCCGATGAACACACTGTTCCGGATTCCGTTCATACGGCGGACCCCCCAGCCGAATTCCAGTTATTTACAGGATTCGGGTGAGGAAATCCACCTCGCCCGCGTGTCGATCGCCAAGGCGAATGATCGCGGCCCGGGAACGTCGCGGTGAGCGGCGGAGGAAACCGTCTTCCGGCGGCATCGGCAAATTGTGCAAGATGCCCGCGGCGGTTTCGTCGTCGAAATCGCCATCGGCAGAGCCGCCGTCGAAACGTATCCGAGCTCCCGGCGCGGCTAAATCGGGGACACCCAGCGCGTCGGGGACATGCAGCACGAAGTGATGCGTGTCCCCGACACTCGGTGCTGTCGTTTCACTCGCGCTCAACCGGCGTCGGGTTCTCCTCGAACTCGCCGAGATCGTACGCAATGTCGATTTACGACAACGATCCCGCCGCGACGATCGGGACAACCGCCGTCGCCTCATCCGCGTCCATCGCCGCCGTGAATTCGCAGGGGCCTCCCGTCCGCACGTCGCAGACCATGAACATCGACTTACCCGGGTCGGTGTCCGTGCGCGTCAGAGAGAGCCCGGAACGCTCCCAATACCAGACTGCGCTCCGCGCCGAGTCGTTCGTTACCATCGCCTGTCGGGACGGGTGAGGCCGCCCTCAGGTCGGACAACCGTCGGAGGACATGATGATGTCCCCGGAACTCCCGGAACTCCGCGGAACTCCAGGCGGAACCCGAGATCTCAGCACTTGTCGGTACATTCGTTAAACAGATCATCGGAATCGAAGCTGCAATCGTCCTGTGCGAAGTTGCAGTCGGTTTGACAATCTCCCAACTGTTCCGTCTGATCAGACCCGGGAAATTGTCCCGCGCAATCCGCGTTGCACGAGTCAGCCGTATTCTGACACTGTTCTTTTCTGTCCGAATCCGCATCCTCGCATTTCGTGAGGCAGGCTTCGCTGTCTTCCGCCTCTTTCTTTTGGTCGTCCACTTTGTCCTTCGCGTCCGACGCGGCGCACGCCAAGAACCCGCATTGAATGGCAATCATCACCCCCAAGCATGACAACAATAACCACCTGGAAGTCTTACGATTGAGCATGTCGATTCCTCCGAAAAGAGAATTTGCTCACATTGATCCAACGAATACGGTTTTGTCAACCGCGCCATTTACGCTGCGCACGAAGAGGGGAAGATGTCCTGGGCATAAGCGGGAGTAGACGTCCGGTTTACCGGACGGCTGTTACGTCAGTGATATCTTGCCGGCTGGAACGTGCAGCGGTTTTTACTGGTCGAACACGCCTTTCGCTTCCGACGATCCGAGCATGGATGGCTGGTACTGGAATGTCGGTTTTGAGTGGGCGAATATCGGTTACGTCCGACCCGATTGGGACCTCGAAATGCGTGTCGCGTGCGCGCTCCACTGATTCGATCGTAGCTCAAAGCGAAGGGCCGGCGCGGGCCGGCCCTTCGGATTTGCGCGGAAAGCGCGGATCAGAATCGCACGAAGAACACGATCGACGCCTCGTTGCCCGGCGCGGGGAACGTGATCTTCGCAAGACCCTTTTGCAGGATGTCGGCCACCTCGGACTCGCCGGTCTCGTTTTTCATCACCTCGACCTTGGTCACGTGACCCTTGTCGTCGATTGTGACTTTCACCATCGCGCTCTTGCCGCCGTGCGTCTTCAGGTAATCGGCGAGCTTTTTGGCCACCTCTTGCGCGAAGCCCTCGGTGAGCGCGTCGCGGTAGGGGCCTTCGCTCGAGATGCCGAGGAACGCCACGGGGTCGACGTACGGTCCGCCCGAATCGCGTTCGTACTGCATGCCGGCGGACGAGCGGCTCATGGCCTTGCCCTGTCCGGAAACCTGGGGCGACAGCTTCGGCTGCGCCATCATCTTCATCGCGGGGGGCGGTGCGGCCGCGCCGCCAACCATACCGCCCGAACCCATGCCGTGGCCCGCGCCGGTCATGACCGCCTGATCCGCCGCTTCCTCCTTGTCGCCAAAAACCCCTTCGTACGACACGCCCTCGGGCATCTCCACCGGCACCTGCACGGTGACCTGCTTGCCGCCCTCGTTGCGCACCTTTTCCTCGACGGCGACGAACGACGTGAACTCGGTGACCAGCCGGTAATCGAGGCCGAGCTTGGTGATCTCCTCGACGAGCTGGTTCGTGCGGCCCTTGTTCGTCATCTCGGCCGACAGTTCGCCGATCTTCGCCCGCGCCCACATGGTGCCGAGCGCGCTGTAGCCGCCGTTTTCGGCGGGGAATTTCACCGGCACCACGATCGTCGTCAGACCCTTCGACGTCTTGCCCGCGATCCGCACATCCGCGTCGCCCGGCTTCGTGAATTTTCCGTGGACGACCAGCGGCTGCCCCGCGAACAGATCCGGCACCTGGGCCGGGATCTGGCCCGTCACCTGCAAACCATCCCAGTCGATCGCAACGTCGGTCAGCACCGGCGCGTCGATGCGCTTGTGGAATTTTTCGACCACCTCGTTCGTCGGTTCGTCCTGACGCACGTACTGCGCAAAACCCTTGCCCTCTTCGGACATGCGGTCGATGAGGTAGCGGTTGACCGACGAGCCGCAGCCGAGCGTGAACAGCCGCGCGTCGCCCAGGTTGCGGTGGATCTCGCCGGTGATCTCGGTTTCGTTGCCGATGTAGCCGTCGGTCGTCATGAAGACGATGCGCAGGCGTTTGGGGTCCGCCGGCCAGTTGAGCGCGGTCTGGATCACCGGCAGCATGCGCGTGCCGCCCGTCGCCTGAATCTGGTCGATGAACTTCGCCGCGTCGCGCACGTTCTCGGCGGTGGCGGGCACCGGGCCCGGCGCCATCGACGTCACGATGTCGTTGAAGTTGAAGACCTGGAATGTGTCGTCGGCGCGCAGCCCGCGCAGGGCGCGCTTGACCGCCTCTTTCGACTTGACGAGCGGGTCGCCCTGCTGGCTGCCCGACGAATCGACGACGAACAAAATCTCGCGCGATCGGATCTCCTTGTCCTCGTAATTCGCCTTGGGCGCGAGCACGAGCAGGAAATGCCCCTCGCCGTCTTTGGTCCACGTCAGCACGCCCGACTGTGGCGCGTCGCCCAGCACCTTGTAACGCACGATCAGATCCTTGTTGGGGATCGTGTCGCGTTCATCCAGACGCACGTCGGCCGCCGCGTCTCCCTTTTTGTCGACCTTGATCATGTGCGACGTGCTGCGCAGCTCGTGAAACGGCACGCCCGCGTTCAGGTGCACCGTCACGTCGATATCGTGGCCCGAGCGCTCGCCGGGTTTGAGCACCGGCGGCGTGATGCGCGACGCGTCGGGCACGCGGTTCGTGTCGGGGGCCCAGCCTCCGCCCTTTTTGCCGAGGATGAATTCGCCCGGGATGTAGCGCGGGCCGACCACCATCGGGAAGACGAACTCGTACTCGCCTTCCTCGTATTTGAGAGACTCGACATAGCTGATCTCGATCTTGATGTCGTCGCCGGGCATGATGTTGGCGACCGACTGCGTGAAGATGTTGGGCCGCTCCTGATCGAGCAGCGACGCGGTCTTGCCCGCGGCCTTGGCCGCCTCGTAGATCTGCCGCGCCTCTTCGCGCTTTTTGATGACGCCTTTGACGACGCGCTTGCCGATCGTCATCGTCATGTCGTCCACCGCGGCCTCGTGCGGCAGCGGGAACACGTACACCGCCTCGATCGGCTCCTTGGATTTGTTCACGAAGGTCTGCGTGACGTTCACACGCGCGACGAAGCCGCCGACGAAGGCTTCGACGCTCGTGTGCGCGAGCGGAACCTCGACCTTCTTCTGGTCCTTCGTCAGAACCAGCAACTGCCCTGTGCCGATCTCGTCGTCGTCCTCTTCGGCGCCCGCCATCTGCGGCATGGCCATGGCCAGCATCCCCAGGATCAATCCCGTTCCCCAACCGATGCGACTCATCCGTCATCCTCCAAATTCCGGCGGGCGCAAGCGCGCGCTCGTGACGATGATGGATCGCCCGCCACGCCGTGTGCGTCGGTGCCGTCGTGATGATGCGTCAGACAACGCCCTGTGACGAGGGGTTCCAGCGCCGCCGCGCGGCGCGCGCGGCGTTCGTTCGTCATTTCGAGCGAGGCCGTCAGGCCGAGTCGAGAAATCCCTTACGCATGAACGCCATCAAGGGACTCCCTTCGACTCCGCTCGGGGCAAACTCTCCACTCCGCTGGCGACTGCGCTGCGACCCCGTCACGGCCCGCCGTTCGCGGCGCACGCCTTAGAATTTCGCCTCAGCTGCCGCAGTCACGCCGTCAACTCCCCCCGAAAGGCGCGCTGGACCAAAGAGCTGAATAACTCATCGCACGGCTGCCGAATAGCCTCCAATTTGGAAAGCAAAGATTTTTTGATACTAGTGACAATTGAACCGTATCTCAGTTGAAGTTCTAACGGTGGTAATAAAACAGGAATTCGACGAAATGCACTCGCGCTAATGTTGGACATGTTGTTTGACGGTTGCGCCTTCTTAAATAACCATTTTTTTCCATAAACGCTGTTCAGAAATCCGGCTATGTAATTTGGATCTGCGGCGCTCGACTTAAATCTAACTCTAATTAAATAACCGGCAAAAGCAAATTCGCGGTCGAGATCCCAAACTGCTGTTTTGCCAACCAACTCTTGACTATTCGTTCGATTGAATAGTAGATCACCACAATTCACGATGTATTTTTTTCGATCCGAAGAGTCGATCTCGCACCACTTAATGTCGGTTAGGTCAAGCCTTCCCGTGTAAGTAATATTGTTCATTCTCAGGATCGGAAGACCGACGCCATTCACATTGGCTTTTTCGCTAGTTCCATATTGTGTTTCACTTACTACGGTTTCCATTAATTTCTTCTCCCACCCCTTCGGGTTCGTCACGGGGTCGCCGAACATATCCAGAAAGACCGATTGCAGGAACTCCTCGGCCAAGCGGATGGCTTCGCGCCGCTTGCGCCGGATGACGTCCGCCTTGTCCAGGATCGCCGCAATCCGCCGCTGCTCCGGAAGGGGCGGAAGGGGGATTGTCAATTTCCCGAGGTCTTTGAAATGAATCGACTTTCTCCTATGAACTGAACCACGGCCAATGTTCTGGTATTGGGCCATCAAGACCGGTGATTTCATCAGTCGGATCAGATAGGCGGGTAAGACACGCGAATTGTCTGCTTCAAATACGACATACATAGGGCTGATTATTACCGAATAGTTTTTCTCCAATTGACCGATAGACCCTTCATCCAAGTGAATTGTTGCGTATGCAAATTGGTTTCTTCTGACTCTTTTGTAGCCTTCAATATCACGACTGAAAATCCTTTTTTTAAAATATTCAGAGCTGGGTACAAAGCCTTGATGCTTTGTGACGGAAAAAACCGGATCATTGCTGCCCGAGCACGCTCGTTCGACGACTTCGGACGCGATTTCAGAGAGCTTAGGATACGTCCAGCCGTTTATTTTTGAAGGACCACTCATCCCAGCATCCCCTCCAACTCGTCCAGATCCGCGCGGATTTCGTCTTCGAGGGCGCGCAGTTTTTGCAGGATCACCTTCGGCGGGTCGTACTTCACTTCCTCGTGACGCACCTCTTTGTAGCGGTTGATCGAAAGGTCGTACTTGTTCTCCCGGATCTCTTTGACCGACACGAAAAACGCCTTGGCGGCGCGGTCGGTGTCTTTTTTCGCGTTGCGCGCCTTCCACCGGGCCACCACGTCGGGGATGTCGTTGGCGGAGATTTTTTCACGCTTGTCGTCGAGCGAGTAGCCGTCGGCGGTCATGTCGTAAAACCACACGTGTTCCGTCGAGCCGCCCTTCACAAAAACCAGCACCGCCGTCGAAACCCCGGCGTAGGGCTTGAACACGCCCGACGGCATCGACACCACGCCCTGCAGCTCGCACCGGTCGATCAGCAGTTTGCGCAGGCCCTGATGCGCGTTGGACGAACCGAAGAGCACGCCGTCGGGCACGATCACGCCCGCGCACCCGCCGAGGCGCAGCAGGTCGATCATGCGGTTGACGAAGAGCAGTTCGGTTTTCGTCGTGGCCAGCACCAGGTCTTCGTGGATGTCGCCTTTGTCGATGCTGCCCTTGAAGGGCGGATTGGCCAGCACCACGTCGTAGCGGTCGGATTCGGTGTATTTTTTGGAAAGCGTGTCGGCGTAGCCCAGATTGGGGCTGTCGAGGCCGTGCAGGATCAAATTCATCAGGCCGATGCGCACCATCGTGGCGTCGAAGTCGTAGCCGTGGAAGGTGCGCGTACGCAGCACGTCCCACTGGCGCGGATCGGTGAGCCGGTCGGCGGCGAGGCCGAGCTCGAGTCCGCTCTCGTCGGTGTGACGCAGCCGGGGGCTGGTGTGCGCGGTCAGGATGTGGTGGTACGCGCCGATCAGGAATCCCGCCGTGCCGCACGCGGGGTCGCAGATCTCTTCGCCGAGCTTGGGATCCACGAGGGTGACGATCATCTGGATGATGTGGCGCGGGGTGCGGAACTGGCCGTTTTTGCCCGCCGAGGCGATCTCGGCGAGCAGATATTCGTAGAGGTCGCCCTGCACGTCGTGGAAGGCGTTGCCGTTCGCCACGCGGTCGTGCTCGATCTCGGCGTAGATGCCGTCGATGATCCCCACCGCCTCGACGAGCAGCGACGGCTTGGGGATGATGAACACCGCGTCACCCATGTATTTGGCGAAGGGCTGATCCGCGCCGCCGAGCGTTTTGATGAACGGGAAAACGAAGTCGCGCACGAGATCGAGCATCTGTTCGCCGGGCAGGTGGCGAAACGCGCTCCATCGCAGCGACTCTTTGGGGATCTTTCGGTCGCCGCGGGTGAACACGCCGTCGAAAAGCGAGGCGACCGGCTTCTTCAACCACTTGGCGTCGTCGACGCGCTTGCGATCGGCCTCGTCCAGACGGCGCATGAAGAGCAGGTAGCTGATCTGCTCGACGGCGGTCAGCGGATTCGAAAGCCCGCCGGACCAGAATTTGTCCCAGAGGGCGTCGATCTTCGATCGGATCGGTGCGTTCAGCATCAAGACCCTTTCACGCCGGACGGCGATTCCACTTTGCGCCGCGGCCTTTGCCGGACAGGATGATGGCGCCCTCGTCGCGAAGCTGCCGCAGGACCACGCGGATCATGTCGCGGCTGATGCCGGGGCAATCCTGCTCGATGTCGGCGATATTGAACGGCTGCACGCGCCGATCCACCGCGGCGCGGACCAAGTCGGTCTTCGATCCCCTGCCCGTGGAAATCCGCCCCACGCGGTCCTCGAATTCCTTGAATGCGGCGATCAGCACACCCCAGAAGTACGTCATCCAGGGAAACACGTCGTGCCGGCCCTCGTGCCAGCCTTGGGAACTGCGTTCCAGGGTTTCGTAGTAGGTCTCCTTCGACTCCTCAAAGATGCGTTCCAGGCTGATGAAGCGGCCGACCTCGTAACCGAAATGGTAGAGCAGCAGCAGCGTCAGCAGACGCGATACGCGCCCGTTGCCGTCGGCGAATGGGTGGATGCACAGGAAGTCGAG
>CAZPJD010000079.1:0-5871 GCA_964586775.1 uncultured bacterium
CGAAGTTGCGCGCGGTCGGAGCGCGTGGGAACAAGCGCGTCCTCCCAGTTGAGCGTCAGCATCACGTCCGCGGGCAGATTGGCGTCGTCCGGCCAGCGCATGGCGCGCTGCTCGTAGTTCGCTTCCAGCACCGCCGCGGGCGGGTCGTTGTTGTCCGCCGTTCCGAAGAACTGAATGATCGAGGGCGAATGCACCGGCGTGTCATCGTAGAACGCGATCAGATCCGCGATCGAATCCTCACCGTCGCCATCGAAATCCGGCGTCGTCAGCGCCTGCCGGGCGGACCACACGCCGATCGGCCACTCGGTTTCGGAGTCGGGCTGCGCCGTGAGGTCGTAGTTTCCCTTGTTGAGCACCACCCCCACGCCGGCGTCGTTCATGCCCGCGATCACGCCAAGGATGCCGGGGTAGGTGACGGCTGCGAATCCGTATTCGTCGTCCGATAGCGGCATCTGCGCGACCACGAAGCCCGTTCGACCGCCGATGTAGGGGTCGTCGGGCTCTTCGATGTAGTCGGTGTTGTGGGCAATCGCGAGATCGCCGCCGAGCTCGGCATCGGCCTGCGTCGCCGTGCCCCAGGCCGTGAGCGCTGCGCACAGGATCTCGGAAAGCTCCGTCAGGCCGTTGACCATGATGATGTCGTTCGCGTCGAGGTTGCGCTGGATTTCGTCGATGTACGGACCGATACCCGCGTCGATCATCCCCGCCGCCATGCCCTCGGCCTCTTCGCGCATTTCGGGGGCGATGGTGAACCGATTGAGGATGAAGGTCCGCGCCATTTCGTAAAAGATCGGGCTCTCGCCGGGCGGAGGAAACGCGTAGATTTTCATGTTGGCGAGAATGTCTTCCGCCAGCAAGAAACCGTGCGCGTATCCGCGTTCGTAGTGCGTGCCCCACAGTTGGAGCACGCGCTGATCGCCGACGGTACGGAGATCGCCGTTGATCTCGGCCGCCCCCGCATAAACGGATGTGAATGTCGTCAATATCAATAGCGAAAGGATCACTCGACACCCGGATCGAAACATCGCGCGACCCGCCTTGCAAAAATTCAAAGCACACCGAATTGTACGCCCGCGCGCCTTCAGGGATCAATCGCCAATTTTCATTTTGTGGGATTCATGGCACCTTTCATGAACACGCGGATCGCGCCGCGGAAAGCGTCGTTCACGCATGCCGGATAAACCACGACTTCTGCTGATCGAACCGACTCGACTGGACGAGGGCGGTGCGCCCATTCGCGTGCGTCGCGAGGGCATGCGCACGCTCACGATGCCCTACCTGGCGGCGTTGACGCCCGGCGACTGGGACGTGCGCGTCGCGATCGACAGCCTGGAGGGCGTGACCGGCGACGAAGACGCGGATGTCGTCGGAATTTCGCTACTCACGCAGCGCGCGCCGAGGGCTTACCAACTCGCGGATCGATTTCGCGCGCGGGGGATTCCTGTGGTGCTGGGCGGGGTACACGCGACGCTCAACGCTGAAGAGGCCGGAGCACATGCGGACGCCGTGGTGATCGGCGAGGCAGAAGATGTGTGGGGGAGCGTCCTCGACGACGCGCGCGCCGGGTGCCTGCGCGATACCTATCAAGCGAATGACGCGCACGCGCTGGGCGGGCTTCCCGCGCCGCGATTCGATCTGACGGCAAATACGCGTTACTACACGCTGCTGCGCCCCGTGCAGACCACGCGCGGCTGCCCCTGGGAGTGCGAATTCTGCACCGTGCGCAGTGTTTACGGCCATCGCTACCGACATCGACCCATCGACGAAATTCTCGAAGACATCCGGCGGATCCGCACGACGAGCCGCTACGTCTTTTTCGTAGACGACAATCTGGCGGCGGATCGTCGCTTCGCCCGGGAGCTATTCGAGGCGCTCATTCCCTTCGACATCTCGTGGTCGGCGCAGGTGAATCTCGCGATTGCCGATGACGCCGAGCTGCTCGCGCTCGCGGCGCGCAGCGGCTTTCAGATGGCGGTGTGCGGCATCGAAAACGTGAACCCGGAAAGCCTGCGCTCGGCGGGCAAGGCGCGCGTCAACCGACCCGAACGCTATCACGAGCAGATCGCGCGGCTACGCCGGGCGGGGGTGATCGTGCTGGCCGGGATGATTCTGGGTTTCGACGAGGACGACGAGCGCTCGATCGCCGCCAACCTCGACTTCATGCGACGCGAAAAGCTCCCGATGATTTCTCTGTATCTGCTCACGCCGTTTCCCGGCACGCCGCTCTACACGCGACTCGCTGCCGCCGATCGCATCCTCACGCGCGACTGGTCGCGTTACGACAGCTACACCTGCGTGTTTCGCCCGGCGCGCATGACGCCCGAGCGCTTGACGGAGCTGTATTGGCGGGCGTGCCGCGAGATCACCACGATTCCGGGAATTCTTCGCAGATTCGCGCCGCCGCCGCTGCCCCGCGCGCGGACATTCGTACCCGATCTGCTCGCGACCTCGCTGGTTTTCACAAACAATCTGGCGATCTTTCGCCCGGCTGCACGACGCATGAAGCCGCCCGACGTATAGAGATCACGCCGCACCGGTGATGGATTTGAAAAGCCGCGCGCCGATGAACGGCCACTGGCTCATGCGAATCAGCCGTTCGATCTTCGGCGCGTCTTCGAGAATCCGCGCGGTGGCGATGCGTTTGCGAAAGCGACCTTCATAGGCTTCACGCCAGTCGTCGTCATAGCGTCGCGGCTTTCCGACGAGGATCGCGCGTGCCGCGAGCGCGCCGGACCACATCGCGTAACGGATTCCCTCGCCGGTGAGAGGGTCGACATGCCCGGCCGCGTCGCCGACGAGGCACCAATCGTCTCCCGCGCAGGGGATATCGAAAACATCCTCCGCCGTCGCCTGTGGCAGGCACCAGCCTCGCACGGGCGGTATGTCGCGACCGGGGGCTTGAAGCGCGAAATACTCCTCGAATCGCGTGCGCCAGCCATCGCGATGAATCCTGGGGATTCCGATCCCCACCGACGACTGGTCGCGCCGATTGAAGACCCAGCCGTAGCCGCGAACGTCGCCAAAGAAATGGATGAGCGCGGACACCGGATCGAGGTGCGGCACGAGCGCGTGGTATCCGCAGGCGAGGTGCTCGTCGCGATGTGCGCCGACGAGATAGCGACGAACGATGGAGAACACGCCGTCGGCGCCGATCAGGACTCGCGCTTGATACTCGCCCAACGTGGTGTGCAGCGCGAACCCCGCATCCTCGCGACGCACGCGCACGACCTGCGCCGCGACGTGCCGGGCCCCCGCGCCGGTTGCGCGCTCGAGTAAAAACGAATCGAGGATCGCGCGATCGATGGCGAAGGTCTGTTCGCCACCTTCGACGGTAGCGACGCGCCCCGAAGGGCTCACGAGACGAAGCAGCCGGCCGGTCTTTCCGAGGCCGACCACTTCTTCAAGCTCGAAGAACATCCGGCGCGTCGCCGCCGAAATCCCGCCGCCACAGACCTTTTCACGAGGGTGGCTGGGATCGAAAACGACCACGCGCGCCTTGCCCTGGGCGAGGCGATGGGCGGCCGTCGATCCGGCCGGCCCCGCGCCGACGATCGCGACGTCGTACATTTCCCCCGTCATTCTTTCTCCACCTTGGGCCGTGCGAGGCCCGCCGGACCGAAGTTCCGCCAGAAGTGCAGCGCCACCCAGAACACCGGCCCTGCCGCGCCGACCGCCACGCCGTGCCACAACCGTCCTGTCGCGGCGCAGACGACAAAGCCCGGGACGAGTGGAACATACAGGAAATTGTTCCGCGCGCCCTCACGCCAGTCAATCGGCGAAATGCGGGGACGGTCGATCGCGCTTCGAAATCGCGGAATCAAACGAGGAACGCGCCGACAAAATTCGAGGTAACGCGATCCGAATCGACGACCGAGCATCGCCTCCTCGTGACGCATCACGCGCGGGTAAACGAACGCCAGAATGCCCCACACGACGAGCGAACCCGACCATGGAACTACGAGCCCCATCCCCGCGAGGATCGCCAGATCCGACAGGTAGATGGGATTGCGCACGTGGGCGTAGGGTCCCGACGCGATCAGGTCGTCGGTGCGGACCGCGACGCTCATCATGCGTTCGCCGCCGATGATCGCGCCGGCCCAGATGCGAAGCGCACTCGCGAAGACGTTGAGGAGCGCGAGAAACACGTACACCCCGCGCATCGCGGAGTCGGGCGCAAACCCCGCGAACGCAAACAGGGTTTCGCAAATCGAGAGGTCGTCGATGAGATAGAACGCGAACCCGACGCCGCCGGCGAGCGACGCGAGCTCGACCCGGTGTGCGAAAAACCATTCGTCGCGGGGAAGCCGGCTCACGGCGGGTAATCCAATCCGAGGCGATGGTTGTTTCGAAAGCCCCAGTTGAGGGCGGTCTGCGTCGCCCAGGTAATGAAGTCGAACCGCCGCGCCGCGGCCAGCGAACGCCGTGCGATGGCGAGCCGCGAATAAAAGCGTTCGCGGCACCATGCCACGCCGAGCTCCAACTCCGCGACGGTCATCGACGCGGGCGAAAACACGACGTGGTTGCAGTCGTAGTGCGCCCAGTCGCGATCGATGATCCGCCCCGCGCGATCCAGATCGTCAAAGAGCGGTGTGCCGGGCATGGGAGTGACGACGCCGATCTGCAGCACATCCACGCCGATGCGCTCCATCGCGTCCATGGTCCGCGCGAACACGTCGGGGCCATCGTGATCGAACCCGAACATCAGCCCCGCCTCGACGAAGATGCCGGCCCGGTGAAAGCGCTCGATCGCCTCGCCGTAGCGCTCCACCACGTTCACCGATTTGTGCGATTCGTCGAGGCTCTCGGGAACAATGCTCTCGAGGCCGACGAAGATCGCGCTCACGCCCGCGTCGCGCGCCGCCGTCATGACCTCGTCGTCGAAGGCCATGTCGACCGTGCCCTGCACGCCGATATACCTGCGCAGCGGCGCGAGCGAGCGCAACGCCGCGAGGCAGTATGCGCGGTCGCCGTAGAGGTTGTCGTCGGCGACCATCAGATGCCGGCGACGCAGTGAGGGATACTCGCATTCGACGTCGGCGATCGGTCGTCGGTGGTACCGACCGTCGAAAAACTGCGCGACGGAACAGAATCGACACCGGTACACGCACCCGCGCGAAAACTGCACGATATCGAGATCGGCGTAAAATCGATTGGTCTGCAAATCGCGGCGCGCGGAGGGCACATGAATCTCGCCGTTCGCGCAAGCCTGATAGACGGTTTTCAGCGTACCGGTGGCCAGATCGCGGCAGACGTCGGGCCACACAAATTCGCCCTGGCCGGTAATGATCGCGTCAGCGTGGGAGAGCGCTTCGTTGGGCAGGGCGGTCGGGTGCATGCCGCCCATGACGACGGGGATTTTGCGCAAACGCAACGCGTCGGCGATCGCGTAAGCCCGTGGCGCGAGCGCGGTGAGGACGCTGATGCCGACGGCATCGGTGCGGTGCGTCGCGGGGTCCCAGAGGTCGATCAGTTCGTCGACGATTTCGACCTCGAATCCCGGCGGCGTGGCCCCGGCGATCGTGGCGAGGCCGAGCTTGTAGTAATGGAAAAACGGCGTTCCCTTCGGACGTCGCCCCCGGCGTCTCGACACATCGGAAGCGGGAGCGACGAGGGTGATCTTCATCGCGAATCCATCGGATTCACGCCGCGCCCTTGGGAGCGATGGCATGAACCGCGCTCGCGATCGCGCGAATGCGTGCGGCGACATCGCCGCCGGACTCCAGGACCGTGCCGGTGACGACGACATCCGCCCCGGCCTCGGCAGCGGCGCGTGCGAGATACTCATCCGCGAGCCCGCCGCCGATGACCAACGGCACGGTGAGCACATCCGCGACGGCGCGAATCATGGCGGGAGAAACGGGTGTGGGACTC
>CAZPJD010000080.1:0-10756 GCA_964586775.1 uncultured bacterium
CGTCATCGCTTGGGCCTCGCGGGCCAGGGTCGTGTGGTGTCGCATCCGACACCTTTAAACCACCCCGCCGGAAATCCGGACATCTACTCCCGCTTATGACCCGGACATCTTCCCCGCTTCGTACATCTGGACGCCGCGTTCTTGTCACGCCCGCGCACGGTCCCTAAGATGCGCCGAAACGGGAGCCTTGGGTGCCGCTACACGATATTTTGCTCACCTCGGCGGCGTGCGCGTTCGCCGTATCGATGCTGCTCGTCGCCGTGCGCCTGCTGGCGTCCGATGGCGCGCGACGCATCGTGTATCCCGGCGAGGTGATGGCGCAGGCCGACGAACCGGCGTCGTCGCTCCCCCTCGAGGATCGTTACCGCGAGCTCATCGAGTTGGGCATGATCCAGCTCGAGCCCGACGAGCACGTCGTCACGGGCTGCGGCATGAGGGGCGAGATCGAGGAGATCCTGCTCGTCACCACGCGCCGCGCGTTCATCCTGAACCGCCGGTCGGGCGCGACGTTTTTCGCCAAGCACACGTTTACCATCGTGGATCTCAAGCCCGTGCCGTCATCGGCCGGGCTCGTCGGCAACAAGATGATCCTGACCGACGGCGCGCAGACCCGCGCAATCGACTCGCCGGGCGCGGGCGGATTTCTGGCCGACGCGCAGGTGGTGGTGCGCGAACTCAACAGCCGCATTCGCGCGGCGAAGCACGGCGTGACGCTGTGATTCGTGCCGCGCGAACGCTCGTGAGGTGACATCATGAAACGCTCGATCCTTGGGGTTTGCTCGGTGTGTCTCCTGTCGCTCGCCATCGGCGTGTTTGCGTGCGATGGCGGCAGCGGCGACGACGACGACACGTCGTGGGACCAGCTCTCCGGTCAGGAGGACGCGATCGATCAGTGCATCCAGCTCTGTGAATACGCGTTCGCCGACGATTTGGATCTGTCCGACGGTCCCTGCCTCTCGGATGAAGTGGTCGAGGACTGGGTGTGCGACGTGGCGCACAATCCCCGCACCGACGTGGACGACCTCGACACGAATCAGTGCGACAACTTCGGCGAAGGCGCGGCGCACTTCGTCGAGGTCACGCCCGATTGCGAGTTCATCAAGGCCGGCTGAGCCGGCATCGCGGCGGTCCGTCGTCGCCTTCGAGATCGGAGTCGCATCATGCATGGGAAAACCCTCCTGTCGATCCTCGTGATCCTCGCGTTCGCGTGTTTCACGACGGGATGCGGCGGCGGCGGTTCGTCGGATTCCGGCGACCCGACCGACGACGATGCGGCCGACGACGACACGAGTGTCGATGACGACACGGACGACGATTCCACCGACGACGATTCATCCGACGATGACTCCGACGACGACGCCACCGACGATGACGACGCGGACGACGACACCGGGGACGACGATGCCGACGACGACACGGGCGACGACGACACGACCCCCTGCCCCGACTCCGACGGCGACGGATATGACGACGCCGCATGCGGCGGCGAGGACTGCGACGACGCGGATGACGCCGTGCATCCGGGCGCGATCGACGTGTGCGGCGACGATATCGACAACGACTGCGACGACACGGTCGACAACCCCGAGAACCCGCCGGTGGACCTGCCGGGCTTTTTGCTCGGCGTGTGCGGCAGCGGCGGCGACCCCAAGGTGCTGTTGCCGGAGCTGGGCATCGAATGGCACCGGCCGACGTTTTCGTGGATCTCGTTCGAGCCCACGATCACCGATCCCGATTTGACGCTGGCCGACATCGAGGCCGATCCCACGATCATCGACGATTACATCGACGCGAAGAATTGGACCGGCATCGATGCCAACGCCAAGTCCATGCATGACGCGGGGCTCACGCTCATGCCCATCGTCGGCCACGGCTACACGACCACGCTGCCTTACATCGACGGCGACCGCGCGACACCCGATCGCCTCGGCCGCGAGCAATATCTGGCGCAGCAGTACCGCGAGGTCCGCGCGCTGGTGGAGCGGTACGACGGCGACGGTTACAAGGACGCGACGGACATCGTCATCAAGTTCTGGCAGACCGAGAACGAGCTGAATCAGGCCATGCTGACCGGCATCTATGGCTGGCGCTCGCCCGAATGGTTCGACGCCTTCACGTCGGCGTGGGCCGACTGGGATTTCATCACGGAACTGCTCGCCACGCTCTACCGCGCCGTGCACGACGCCGACCCCGAGGCCATCACCACGCAGAACCTGCACACCGATATCCATCCGAATTATTCGGCCTTGCTCGGCCAACCGTCGTGGATCGACGCCGCGACGCTGTGGCGCGACCACGTGGACCTGATGGGGTTCGACGCATACCCCAACTACTACGTCGCCGAACCCGTGATGGGCGAGGTGGTGGGCGAGCGCGCCGAGACGATCGCCGAGGCGTCGTGCGGCAAGCCGGTGATCGCGATGGAGATCGGCTATCCCAAGGGCCCGGTCGAACTCGGGTTTTCGGCGGATTTGCAGGCGGACTTCATCGACGAGGCGTTTCACGCGGCGTTCGACGCGGGCGTGGTCGGGTATTTCCACTTCGGCCTGCAAAGCGGCGATTCAGACAGCGTGGACATCACACCGGACGACATCGCGGCCCTGGCGGCGATCGGCCCGGATTTCACCGACGGCCGGATCCTGCCCGTGCTCGCGTATCTGATCGCGCACCCCGAGGTGATCGACCCGCACTTCCTCGACGTGCTGCAAAGCGTCGAGTCCTATTGGGGCGTCGTCCACAACGACGGCACGCACCAGCCGGGCTTCGACGTGCTGGCGGATATCGCCGTGGAAGTCGACGGGCTCTAGCAGTGCGTTGAAAAAGTCCGTCCTGGACTTTTTCCACCCGGAAATCAATAAACGCGGTTTTTGATTTCCTCCATTTTTCGCGCCCGTGCGCGTGCGCGAAAAATGCCTCGCCATCCATGGCTCGGTACGCAGGCTGTTTTTCAACAGCCTGCTATCGCCGTCGTCGAAATCAAAATAACTGTTGTGAAACGTCGCGCCCCGACGTGCGAAAGAAATTTCCTTTGTCCCGCCGAGAAATTGTGATATTCGCTACGCATTGTCTCTGGTTCGAGACGGCTGCCGGTTTTCGATGTTTCCAAACTCCGGAGGTGGTGCGATGCGCGCTTGGCTGTTGGTGCTGCCGGTGGTGTGTGTGGCGCTGTTCGGACTTGTCGGGTGCGGCGACGATGACGACGCGGACGACGATGCCGATGACGACGTCGATGACGACGTCGACGACGATGTCGACGACGATGCGGACGACGACGCCGACGACGACTCGGCCTTCCCCGATCCGTTCACGGAAGACTTCGAGAGCTACGATATGGGCACGACTCCCGATGGTCCCTGGTCGCCCGAATACATCGAAGGCGATCTGACCTTCACCATCGCGACCGCGGCGACCAAGGCGGGCGCGGGACAGGTGGTTGAGTTCGATGACCCCGACGATGTTTCGTGGGGCGAGCTTCACGCGAATTTCCCCGAACAGACGAGCATGTTCACCCTGTCGTGGGATTGGTACTGGCTCGCGAACGACATGGTGTGCGTCACCGCGACGCACTCCGGCGGCGGCGGGTGGACCAGCCTGTTCGACGTGTGCCTCAACAGCTTGCCCGACATGCGCGTCGAGGCGATCGACGGCGACGGCCAGTGGATCCGCTGTGGCGACGCGGCCTACGACGCGTGGCAGACCGTGGGCATGGCGGTCGATTCCGCGGCGATGACGTATTCCGTGCTCATCGACGGCGCGCCGAGCGACTGCACCGATTTCGAGTGGTACATGCAAAGCGGAACGGTCGACAGCTTCTCGCTCATGGCGATCGGCGTTTACTCCGGTCTGGCGCAGTTCGACAACATCGCGCTCACGCACGACTGAAGCGGAGGCCGACATGAAAACGATCTCGATCGCGACCGTGGTCGTGCTGACGCTCGCGGGTGTCGCGCTGACGGCGCCGGCTCCGGCGCGGGCGGCGGGATGCGGCGAATTCGATTGCTCGGACTTGGCGTACTTCCTGTACATCGAGTGCGACATTTTCCTCTACGATCAGGACGACTTCTTGCCCATCGACTACGACCAATTGGTGCAGCGGTGCGAAAACGACGAGGATTTCGTCTCCGCCGTGTACGAGTGTTTCGTCGATGATTGCCCGGACTGCGAGGCGGTGGGCGAGTGCATCGACGACGTATGGGACAACTTCACCCCCGACGACGACGACACCGACGACGACACCGACAACGATACCGACGATGACACCGATGATGACGCGGACGACGACGATTGGCTCGACGACGACGAAGCTGACGACGACGGCAGCGACGACGACTCCGACGATTTGTGGGATGACGATGACGACGACGACACGACCGCGCCGACGCCCGCGCCGAAATCCGACGACGACGATGACGACGATCCCTATGCCTGGTGCGCGTAACGAATAGCGTTGAACGAAGATTCGGCCGTCGCGGGATATCGCGGCGGCCGATCTGTTTGGCGCGCGGGTCAGTCGTCGCGGAAGGCGATGTCGGTCCCGGCGACGGGGCGCGCCAGAATCTCGAAGACGTGGTCGCGGGCGACCTGCAGATCGCGGTCCTGATAGAGCCGCTGATACATCTCCCAGTTGCGCAGGATCACCTTCACGTAGTGCCGCGTTTCGTCGAAGGGAATGCGTTCGATGACCTCGTCGTAGCGCCGCCCCGTGTTCTCGCCCCACCACCGCGTGGCGCGCCCCGGCCCGGCGTTGTACCCCGCCAGCGTGCGCGGCACGTCGCCGCCGGTGCCGTGATACGCGCGCGCGAAGTACCACGTGCCGAAATCCACATTCGTCTCGATGTCGTACAGATCCACCGCGCCCTTGATGCCGCGCTGTTTGGCGATATAGCGCCCGGTTGACGGGATCACCTGCATCAGCCCGCGCGCGGCGGCCCAGCTTTGGGCGTGCGTTTGAAATGCCGATTCCTGCTTGACGAGCGCGAGCATCAGGAAGGGGTCGAGGTTTTTCTCCCGCGCGTTGCGCTCGATCACGTCGGAGTGCAGCATCGGGAACTGCCGCCGGGCGACGAGTTCGTGCGGATCGACCAGCGCCCCCGCGCGGACGTGCCTGGCCGCGAGATCCGCCATGCGAATCGAATCGAGCTGTTCGCCGCAGATCGCGTATGCGACGGACAGCGGGTACGGCAGCGATCCGTCTTTTTCCGCGAGCGGTTTCACGAGATCGGCGTGGCGCTTGAGCGACTCGCGCTGATCGGCCTCGGCAAACGCGCGCATCGCCGCGAACGCGCCGCGCGTGGGCTTCGACGCGGTGCGCGACGCGCCGCCCAGTGCCGCGAGGGCGCCCGCATCCGCCGCGTCGCCGCCGCCTCCCGACTGCTCTTCGTTTTCGGGCAGCGTCGGCAGCCCGAGCCACGAACCCCACGCCTCGGCGAGAAAGAGGTTGTCGAGCCAGCGCCGCGCGCGAAAATCGCCGTGCCCCATGGCTTCGAGCCGCGCTTCGGCGGCCAAGCCATAGTAAGTGCGGGGGTAGCGGTCGGCGAGGTCCTGGTACACGCGCTCGGCCTCGTCCGGCATCTTCGCGCCCTCGGCGGAGCGGCCCCACCAGTAGAGCGCGCGGTCGGCGTCGGCGTGATCGGGTTCGAAACGGTAGAGGGATTCGAGCAGGCGGCGCGCGTTCTTGTCATCGCCGCCCAGATGCGCGGCGAAGCCGCCGAACCACAGCGACTCGCGCGCGATCCAACCCGTCTTCGCCACCTGATGCGCGCGCTCGAAATCCTCCGCCGCGATGCGGAACCGGTCCTCGTTGAGCGCCATGTTGCCCGACGCCCACAGCGCCTCGGCCTCGACGTGGGTGCCCGGCGCGACGCGGGCCGCGCCCAGCAGCAGCGCGCGGCGCATGTCGAAATCGTCTTTGGCGGCCGAGCCGACGCGCGTGTCGTAGATCGTGGCGAGGGCCCGGGCGACCTCGGAGGTCGGCTGGCTCTTTTTGGCGGCGGTGAGGGCCGACGTGGCCTGCTTCCACCTTCCGCGATACATCACGCATCCCACCGCGCGCATTTGCAGGATCTGCGCCGCGTCGGAGCCCGGCGCCATCGCCTGAACACGATCGGCGATCCAGCCCGCGGTCTGGAACCAACCGTCGTCGAAGTAGCGGTCGAATAGCTCGGTCATGCGTGAAACCGTGGGCGTGCGCGCCGATGCGCCCTTGGCCCGAAGCTCGTCGGCCAGCTCGCGCGCGTCCTTCACCACGGCGTTCTTGAAGCCCTCGTAAGTGACGAGGTATGCGTCGGCGAGCGCCTCGCTCGGACGTCCGGCGGCGGCCAGCGCCCGCGCGCGCCGCAGCGTCCAGATGTCGGGCGATTCCTCGGCTTTCGCGGCAAGCCGCGTGTCGATCACCGCAAAGGCGTCCGCGCCGCGATTCGACGCGATCAGGGCGTCGGCCAGGAACCCGCGCACTGTATCGGCGTAGACGGAATCGGGGTATCGCCCGAGAAACTCACGCGCCTCCTCGACCGTCTGCGCGCCGCCCTGGTCGGCCATCAGACGCACCTGCTCGAAGTGCGCCGCCTCGGCGAGCTCGCCACCCGCCCGGGCCACGCGGTCGAAGCCCGCCAGAGCGCTCGTGGCGTCCCCTGACGCCAGCGCCTCGCCCGCGCGGACGAACTCGTCGTCGGCGATCGCGACGGTCGCAAACGCGAACACGAGCCACATCACCGCCGCGACGTGTTTGGCGAATCGGAGGAGCAAACGGATCATGCCTTTACCCTAACGATTTTCGTCGTTCGGGCAAGGCGGCGGGGGCTCGATTCCGTTTCCGGCGGTTACTCGAGATCGTGCACCGCGAGCGCGGATTGGAAAGCATCGGAAGTGCGGGGGACCGTCGCCTCGTACGCGCCGGCTTCGGTGAAGAAGCTGACGTAATACGCTTTCTGGTTGTCCGACGGATCGAGCTCGCCCGACCACAGATCGGTCATCGTCAACTCGAAGGGCTCCCGGATATACGCGGTCTGGCCGTTGCTCGCCGTATACGGGCGGTCCAGATCGTAGAGCGCCTTGAGCTCCTCGACGGTCGGCAGACGCCAGTCGGTGCGGTCCGCCTCGTCGAGCCCCTCGGCCCAGTCCCGCGCGTCGTCCCACGTGAGCGCCTCGCCGCTGTCCTGCGTCTTCCATAGCAGACAGTCGCAGGTCATCGTCCCGTCGCCGTTGTCCTCGCAACCATCCACGCACTCGGTCTGCTCCTCTTCGGCCGCGTCGTCGTCATCGTCGTCGTCGCCGCCGCCACCGCATCCGATCGCGATCGTCGTCGAAATCGCAAACACAAAAAGTACGCCGATCAGCGAGCGCATCGTCACGGGACCCCCCAATGGTCGAAGTGGAATGCGTACTGTACCGGAGCGAACGCGAGCGGGGCAAGACCGCAGCCAAACGCCGGGGGTGATCCGGATTTTGCGAGCAAATGCGGATTCGAGAACCGACCGTTCCCTTTTCACGCGACCTTGTCGGATCTAATCTCGCGCCCGGCTGCGTTTGAGAATTTGAATCGGGGGATGTCATGCGGTGGGGAATGAGCGCGCGAATGGCGGCGACCGTGTGCGTGTTGGCGGCGGCCGTCGCCGGGTGTGAGCTCTGGGATCTCGCGAAGTACAAGTGGCGGCCGGTGGAGCCCGCGAGATCGGGCGAACTGCGCCTGGATGGCGTGAGCGCACCCGTCGAGATCGTCTTCGACCGGTTCGACATCCCGCACGTCCACGCGCAAAACGACGCGGATCTGTTTTTCGCGATCGGCTATCTGCACGGGCGCGAGCGGCTGTTTCAGATGACGACCCTGCGCGCGCTGGCCTCGGGCCGGCTGTGCGAGTTGTTCGGCAATCAGAAGATTGTCGATGGGCCCGAGACCGACTCGGTCTTCCCCGACCTGCTCACCACCGACCGTTGGTTTCGCATCGCGGGACTGCGTCGTCACGCCGAGCGCGCCGCGTCGCAGCTCACGGGCGACGACCTCGCCGCCGCGAATGCCTATGTATCGGGCGTGAACGCGGCGGCCGAGCGCGAGCCGCTGCCCATCGAATTCACGCTGCTCGGCGTCGCGCCCGAGCCGTGGACGCTCGCCGACGTGTGGACCGTCGCGCGCCTGCAATCGTGGGCGTTGCAAACCAACATGGCACAGGAACTGATGCGCCTGCTGATGGCCGCGGAGTTGGGTGAGGACATCGCCCGCGAGACCTACCCTCTGCACGATTCGCCCGGCCCGCACATCATCGAGCGATCCGATCGCGACTATCGCGAAGAGGCGAAGGCATGGCGCGATGCGCCCGTCTCGCCCGGCGCGACCGCCGCGCCGTCAGCTTCGCTCGTCGCCGTGTATCGCGACGCGGCGCTCGCCGCCGCGCAAATCGAGACGGGGGTCCGCGCGGTGTGGGGCATGGCGATCCCGGCCGCGTCCAACAGCTGGACGCTCGGGCCGTCGCGCACCAAGAGCGGCGGCGCGCTTGCGGCGAACGATCCGCATTTGCAGCACACTGCGCCGGCCACGTTCTATCTGGTGCATCAGCACACGGGCGATATCGACGCGATCGGCGCGACGATCCCCGGTGTGCCGTTCATCGTGCTGGGACGCAATCGCGACGTGGCGTGGACCGCGACGACCACATTTGCCGACATGCAGGACCTGTATCTCGAAAAGATCGATCCCGCCGACCCCGACCATTACGTGACGCCGAGCGGCTCCGCGCCTTTTGTCGTCGAGAAGCAGACGATTCGCGTGAAGCGGGAAAACGGCGACGGCTTCGACGAGATCCCGCTCGCGATCCGGCACACGCGCCACGGGCCGGTGATCTCCGATGCGACGGCGAATCTGTCCAAAGACGCGGCGCACGTGATCGCGCTGCGTTCGACGATGGACGACGCCGGCGCGACCGGCGATGTGCTCGCCATGAAGAGCCTCGTCCGCGCGCGAAACGTGGCCGAGTTCCGCGCGGCCTATTCGCACATCGAGGTCCCCGTGCAGAACTGGATGGCGGCGGACCGCCACGGCGCGATCAGCTACTTCCCCGCGGGGCGCGTGCCGATCCGCGAGGGATGGGACGGCACGACGCCGGTTCCGGGCTGGACGGACGCGTACGAGTGGCGAGGCTGGATTCCGGTCGATCGCCTGCCGCAGATCGAGAACCCCGCATCGGGGCGCATCGTCACCGCGAACAACAAGGTGGTGCCGATCGGCGACTATCCGTGGCCGTTTTCCAACGACCCGATGCCCGCGTACCGCGCGGCGCGCATCGTGGAGATGATCGACGCCGCGCCAAAGCACGACGTGGCGGATGTGGCGCGCATGCAGGTGGATACCTACGTGAAGCAGGGGGAACGACTGCGTCCGTCGCTCGTGGCCTCACTCATGAACGAGAAGTGGAACGAGCGCGAGGCGGCGGCGCTCGCCAAGATGCGCGACTGGAATCTGCGCGCGGACGAGGGTGAGGTCGGCGCCGCGGTGTTTTTTGCGACCTATCGCCAAGCGTGGCGCATGACGCTCGCCGACGATCTCTCGCCCGCCGTGTACGACCTCGTCACGCAGGCCCTTTACGCCTATGGGTTCTTCGACCGGCTTTGGGATGAAATCCCGAACGCGCGCATCTTCGACGTGAAATCGACGCCGCAAAAAGAGACGCGCGACGACGTGCTGCGCGCGGCGTTTCGCGCGGCGGTGGCGGAGCTCGCCGAGGCGTTCGGCGGCGACGTGACCGCGTGGACGTGGGGACGCATGCACCAGCTCACCTTCGAGCACCCGATGGGCAGCGCCGCGCCGCTCACGTCGCTCGTCAACGTCGGGCCTCGGCCCATCCCCGGTGCGCTCGACGCGGTCTTCGCCGAGGCGGGGCTCTTCCTGGGCAAGGGCAAGATCAAGGTGAATTACGGCCCGGTGTTTCGCATGGTGCACGACTTCGGCGATCCCGACGCGGGCGGCATGGTGCTCGACCTCGGGCAGTCGGGGCGACCGGGCACGTCCACCTACGCGAACGGCGTGGAGCCGTGGAGCCGCGGCGAGTTGTGGCCCGTGTCGATGGACGCGACGAAGTACGGCGACGGCGCGCTGGGCACGCTCAAGATTAAACGGAGGTGATCTCTGCTGGGTCCTTCAGTTAGACTTTTTCCTTTACAACCTTCGGACCTCGAGGTTTAGGTTTTTTACTTGCCTTCTTCGGAGGAGCTTTCTTCGCTGCGGGTTTCTTAGCCGCCGCTTTCTTTGTCGCGGGTTTCTTGGCCGCCGCTTTCCTCGCCATTGGCACCCTCCCGTTGGTCGAAACCACATTGGCTTCGAAATCAGAACAAGAAAAAGTAAAACCACTACATTACTACGCCGTAAATGAATAAACCTAATGTGATTAATGTCGAAATAATCGAAAACCACCATGTGCCATTTGCCACCCTACCAGAGCACGTGCTGTCGGCACGGAGCGGAATCTTTGAGTCATTCACGACTTGATCATAATGATTGATTCTGCAAATCCTTCCAAGTATATTTATTCCAATCGAGACAATGCCAAGCGCGAAAATATATCTAACTACGTCTACGTTTCCAATTTCGCCTTTATTCCATAGCGCCCAAGTAGCCGCCATAATGGCCAGAACAAATGAAGTCAGGTCCTTGCGAAGTTCGGAAGATCCCTTAGCAACTTCTTCCCGTGCGATTTCATACTCATTCAGAGTCGTTTCATCTTTGCCAGGATGATCAGTTGATTTACTCATTGGCAGTACCGCCGGTTTT
>CAZPJD010000081.1:0-13975 GCA_964586775.1 uncultured bacterium
CTCCATCAGCAGCTCCACCGCGCGCACGTTGCGGTGGTTCGTGAAAAAGTGCAGCGTGGTCATGCTGGTGTCGATGGTCTGCTTGTTGGGATCGGCCCCCGCCACGAGCAGGAGCCGCGCCGTGGCCCGGTCGTTGCGAAACGCCGCGAGCAACAGTGGCGTCATCCCCGTTTTGGTGTTCACCGCGTTTACGTCCGCGCCCGCTTCGAGCAGCGGCACGACCGAGGCGATCTGCGTCTTGTCGGCCGCGACATGCAGGGGCGAGGTGCCGTCGAGGGCGGGTGAGTTGGGGTCGGCCCCCGCCGCGAGCAGCGCCTTGATCGCCATGTCCTTGCCCGACGCCGCCGCGCGGTGGATCGGCAAAAAGCCGTCCTTGTCGGGGATCTTCAGATCCGCACCGGCCTTGAGCAGAATGCCGATCACGTCCGCCCGGCCCGACGCCGCAGCCATGCACAGCGGCGTCTCGCCGGTGCCGTCCTGCTTGTTCACGTCGGGCGTGTACAGCAGCAGGATCTCGACGAGGTTCGGAACACCCTTCTCCGCCGCGTAGTGCAGGACGGTGTGGCCCTCGTTGTCGGCGACGTTCACGTCCGCGCCGCCCTGAAGCAGGGCTTGGAGCGCGCCGCCGCGTCCGTGCCGCGCGGCCAGCATCAGCGGCGTGTACCCATGGTCGCGGTCGGGCAGGTTGACGCCCGCCTTGGCCTGGACGAGGAACATCACGCAGTTGGTGTAACCCCAACGCGCGGCCAGGTGCAGAGCCGACAGGCCCTCGTCGTTCAGCTCGTCGATGTTCTTGAAGTCGCGTTTGCGCAGCAGATCGGCGAGCAGTGTCACGTCGCCGCGCTCCGCGGCGCTGTGGATTGTGACGCGCTGGTTGTAGTCCCACTGGGCGGCCGCCGGGCTTGCGAGGATCGTCGCGGCGAACGCCGCCATCAGCCATATCGATATCTTTCGCATCAAAACGCGCCGCTTTCCCGCCCCTGAAAAAACCGCGCGACCGTACCAAAACGATGCCGCGCGCGCAATGCGGGCGGTCAGCGTTCGATGACGCCCGGCCTGGGTGGTGAATGCCTGCAAGGCCCTGCGGAACATGGAGTGGCCATTGGGCTGTCGCCGCCAGTTTCCGAGCCAGCGCAATGAGGCCCGCCCCCCGCGTCCACGAAATCCCCACAGGCCGAAAAAATCGGCGAAGACGATTTTTCGGCGTGAATTCAAAGGGTTTTGAAAAAGTGGTGTCGAAAATGAGTCTCCGATAGAATCCGCGGATGACGAACCACGATTCCCTGAGTCCTGAGAGTCCCCGCAAGTCGACACGCCTCGCCATCCTGCTCGTCGTCGTCGCGGTCGCGCTGGCCGCCGGTGCGGCGTATTACGCCCTCACGAGTCCCAAGGGACCGCTTGCGCCGTACCCCGGCGGCGGGCAACGGCAGGGCGAGGACACGCCGTTCCCCGAACGCATCGCGACGATCCGCGAGCACCTCGACTGGTCGGACCGCGCACCCAAGGGCCGCCTGAAACGCGAGACGCTCGAACGTTCGTTGGAACTCGGCACCGCGTTTTTGCTCGCGAATCAAAAGCCCGAGGGCAATTTCAACTATCAGTATGACTTCGTGAAGAAGACGTTCGACAACGACGACAATCAGGTGCGTCAGGCGGGTGCGCTGTGGGGCATCGCGCTGATCTTTCGCGACCGACCGTCGGATGCGCTGTCCGCCGGGCTGAAGAAGGGCTTCGGTTTCTTTTTCGACATCACGCGAACGACCGACGACGGCCGGGCGTACATCGCGTACCCCAAGGAGTCGTCGTGCGACACGGGTACGGTGGCGCTGGTGTCGCTCGCCATCATCGAGACGCTGCGGAGCCCGGCGACGACCGATCCCGCCGAGCGCGCCGCGCTGACCGAGCGCCTGAACGCGTACCTGAAGTTCCTCGCCGGCCAGCAGCGCGACGACGGGCGTTTCTCGCGCTCATTCAACCTCATCACCAAGATGCGCAGCCGTTCGACCAGCCCTTACTTCGACGGCGAGGCGCTGCTAGCGCTCACCAAGGCGGCGCGCTACGCCGGGCGCGACGACCTATGGCCCGCGATCGAAAGGGCCGCGCGCGCGACCGCCGAGTACTACACGGTGCGCGCGTGGGACAAGGATCGCGACAGCGACGACACGAAGGGCTTCTACCAGTGGGGCTCGATGGCGTACCGCGAATACGCCGACGCCGGACGACCGAACGCGAAGACGCTGGAGGACACCACGCTCGCCCTCGCCTGGTGGATGACGCACACGCACCGCACGCTAGGCCGCTCGCGCAACACGTCGTATGCGTACGAGGGGCTCGTCAGCGCGTACGCGATCGCGAAGCGCACGGGCGACGACGCGGCGAAACGCGACATCGGCTACGTGATCGACAAGGGGCTTTACGACATCACCGCGTGGCAGGTCGAGGGGCCGCTCGTGACGAAGAACCGCTTTCTGTCGGCGAATCGCACGAAGGACCCGCTGGCCGTCGGTGGCGTGATGAACCATCGATCGCAGGCCCCTCTGCGCATCGACGTGACGCAGCACCAGATGCACGCGGTGTTGATGGCACTCGCGGACCACGATTTCGCGCCCTAGCGCGCGATCCGCTTCATCACGACGAGGCGCAACGCGCCGTCGGCGACGATCTCGGCCGGCGCGAAGGCGGTTTCCCGCGCACGCCAGCTTGCAAAGACGAGCGACGTGTACGCCGGCGGAATCGACACCGCCCGCGCCGTCTGCTCGTCGTCCTGTCCCGACTCGAAGGCGACGACCACGACGTCCGCGGCGTCGAAGAATGTCCCCAGCTCCTGCGCCTCGTCGCGATCGGGCGGAATGATACCCATCGACGCGCGCTCGAAGATGTTCTCGACGGGAAATCGCGGGTCGCGTTCAAAAAGCCGCGACTGCGTCATCTGGGTGATCGGTCGGTCGAGCAACAGCACGGCGTTCCCACTCGCTTGATGCCGCCGGATCGCCTCGGCGAGCGCATCCGGCGCGGCACCGACGAACTGCGGACGCAGCAGTCCGTACTCCTGAAAGCGCGCGTGAACTTCGGTGTCGTCGATCGGCCCGGCCGGGCGCGCGAAGGTGACGACGCCCGCCTGCGCGAATGCGCCCGCGATCGCGAAGACAATGGCGGTCGTTTTGATTGCCCGTGGCGCGCGACCGAGCGCGTGCGCGGCGAGGACCGCGGCGACGGGAACGAGCGGCAGCACGTACCGCGGCGTCATGATGACGAGCACGAGCGGCAGCAATGCGAAGGGGACGACGAGGGCGGCGGCGAGGGTAGCCCCGTGGCGGTCGCGCGGCGCGAGCAAGAGGCCGACCACCGCGAGCGGCGCGATCGCCCACCCCGCGCCCGAGGTCGCGAGGCGTAAGAAATCCAGCAGACCGGCGCGGTCGGGCTCGAGCGCACGGGCGAGAGCGTTGATCGTTTCCTGCTTGCCGATCATCGCGAACGCGCGCGGCGCGTACCACCATCCGGCGACAACGGCGCAGGCCAGCGCGGCGAGGCCGAGGTGGGCGAGGCGTCGCGTGCGCTCGTGCGCGCCCTTGGCCCGGGCGATCGAGGCGAGTGCATACACGAGCGCGGGCGGCGCGGCGTAGATGACGAAGGTTTGCTTGAGCAGCAGGCCGATTCCGCACAGCGCGCCGAAGGCGAGCGTCATGCGCCGCGACGAAAACCGATCCGTCGCGAAGAGCGAGGCGAGCGATGCGGCGCAGATCGCGGAGAGGGGCAGATCGACGAGGTAAACGCGCGAGAATCCGAGTACGGCGGGCGCGAGCGCGACGAGCGTCGCCGCGACGAGGCCGGTCGTTTCGTCGCCGATGCGCCGCCCCAGCGCGAAGACGGCGAGGACGAGGATCGCCGTGAAGAGCGAGATCGACATGGCGGCCGCGCCGAACGAAGCGGGATCGATCAGCGTGAAGGGCAAAGCGGCGGTGTGAAGGAGCGGCGGATAGAACAGGTCGCGCGTGGCGTCGAGGAATCCGCTCCACATCCCCGCTTCGCCGCGAACGGCCCGCGCGAGCATCGCCGCCGCGCGGGACATGTAGAGCACGTCGTGCGTGGGCGGGACGCGGTCCTGCGCGATGACGATCGCCGCCGCCGCCGTCTGCGCCGCGATGATGAGGCCGAGCGCGGCGCGGGCCGGGCGACTCGTCGCGCCCGCGCAGGAAGCGTCAATGGCCGTATCGCAATGTTCGTTCACGCGTTTCTTGTTCCGCCGTGCGCGCCAGACTATAACCGGCCATCGGCGCGCTCAAGGGCGTGCCCGGGAGACCGAATGGAGAGGCCCGACCGTTTTGTGCTCGCCAGCGGATCGCCGCGCCGCCGCGCGATGTTCGCCGACATGGGCGTCGCGTTCGAGGTCGTCGTCTCGAACGTGCCCGAGGACGAGATGCCCGGCGAAACGCCCGACGCGCACGTGCGTCGGCTCGCCTACGCCAAGGCGGACGAGGTCGCGCGGGATCGCGCCGACGCGCTGGTGCTGGGCGTGGACACGATCGTCGTGATCGATGGAGAAATCCTGGGCAAGCCCGCCGATGCGGACGACGCCGCGCGAATGCTCGGGCGGCTCGCCGGGCGCGATCACACCGTCTTTACCGGTTACGCCCTCGTTTGGACGGGCGGCGGCGTGCGCGAAAGCCGCGTCGTGCAAAGCCGGGTTTTCATGCGAGCGCTCGCGCCCGAGCGCATCCGATGGTATGTCGCGACGGGAGAGCCGATGGACAAAGCGGGCGCGTACGCCATTCAGGGCATCGGCGCGTCGCTGGTGACGCGCGTCGAGGGCAGCTACACGTGCGTGGTGGGTTTGCCGCTCGCCGAGACCGTGCTCGACGTCGAACGGATCGTCGGTCCCGAGTGGCTCTTCGGAAATCGACGATGACGCACGCCGACGACATCGCGCGAAACCTCTCCCGCGTGCGCGAGCGCGTCGCGGTAGCCGCCGAAAGGGCCGGGCGCGACGCCGCCTCGATCACCCTCGTCGCCGTCTCGAAGACGCACCCCGTCGACGTCGTCACCGCCGCGCGCGCGGCGGGGCAGCTCGACTTTGGCGAAAACTACGCGCAGGAACTGACCGACAAGGCGCCGGCCGCGCCGCCCGACGTGCGCTGGCACTACATCGGCCGTTTGCAGACGAACAAGGTCAAGTTCGTCGCCCCCGTCGCGCACCTCGTGCACACGGTCGATTCCGAACGTCTGGCGCGCGAACTCGATCGCCGCGCCGCGCTACTTGGCCGGCGCATCGCCGTCCTGCTTCAGGTCAACCTTGCGGGCGAGGAGCAAAAGGGCGGCGTGAGCCCGGACGAACTGCCCGCGCTGCTCGATGCGGCGTCGTCCTGCGCCCATCTCGATGTGCGCGGACTGATGACGATGCCGCCGTTCTGGCCTGCGGAGCGCGTGCGTCCGTTCTTCGCGGGCCTTCGGGAGTTGCGCGACCGACATGCGTCGAGCGCGCGTCCGCTCGCGGAGCTGTCGATGGGCATGAGCGGCGATTTCGAGGTCGCGATCGCGGAAGGCGCGACCATCGTGCGCGTCGGCACCGCGATCTTCGGCGTGCGCGAGCCGTGAGCGCGTCGTGACGAACATCTTGAGCCGCCCGTCGCAGCGTCTCGCGGCGCACGCCGCGCTGGTCGCGCTCGTCGCCCTCGCCGCATACGCCCCCGTCTTCGTCAACGATTTCACCTACGACGCGCGCCTCGTCGTCGGCGACAACCCCGCGATCGCCGACGCATCAAACCTTGCCGCCCTGTTTACGCGCGACTACTTCACGCGCTTCGGCGAAAACACGTTCCGCCCCGTCGTCACGCTCACGTACATGATCGACGCCGCGCTCTTCGGGCGCGCCAGCGGCGCGTTCGGCGCGTCGAGCCTCGCGTGGCACGTCCTCGCCGTCGTCGGATTTCTCGTCGTCGCCCGGCGTCGCGTCGGGGCGTGGCCCGCGCTGGTCGCCGCGCTCGTCTACGCGGCGTGTCCCGCGCCGAGCGAAGCGGTGTTTTGCGTGGGGCATCGCGAGGCGATCCTCGGCGGGGCGGCGGTGTGGTGGGCCATCGCCGCGCACGACCGCGCGGGGGAATCGTCCGTCTTTCGCGTGGCGTCGCTCGTGCTCTATGCGCTCGGCATGTTTGCGATCGAGTCGGTGATTCTCGTCCCGCTCTACCTCGCGCTGGAAACGTGGATCGCAGGTAGCGACGACCGCCGAGCCGCGCTCGGCCGCCTCTGGCTCTTCGCTATCATTGCCGCCGCGTTCCTGCTTGGCCGCGAGTTCGTCTTCGCGGGAACGCGCGGCGAGACGCCCTTCTACGGCGGTTCGCGCATCGCGGCGCTCGCCGCCGCCTTCGCGTTCTTCGCGCGCTACGTCGCGCTCGCCTTCTGGCCGAGCGGCCTTTCGCCCGACTACCCGACGTGGCCGATTGCCGAGCTCGCGCCATGGACGTTCACGGGCGTGCTCGTTGCCGGCGCACTGGCGTGGCTCGTTGCGGCCCGGCGCGGTGCCCTCGCCACCCGTGTCGGAATCGCTTGGTTCGTCGCGTCGCTGCTGCTCGTGCTTCACGTCCTCGTGCCGTTCTGGATTCCCATGGCCGAGCGCTACCTTTACCTAGGTATCGGCGCGTTTTCCTTCGCACTCGCGGCCCCGCTCGTCGCGGCGATGATCGATGTCGGCCTGCCGCGTTCGCGGATCGCGGGCGCCGTCGCCTGCGTCGTGGCCCTGCTGGTCGTCGCCACGCACTTGCGCGGGCGTGATTGGCGCGACGACGTGACGCTTTGGAGCCGCGCGGTCGAGATGCAGCCGCGCTCGGCGGTGGCGTGGAGCAACTACGCCGACGCGCTTTCGGCGCGCGGCGATCAAGCGGGCCGGGCAGCCGCGCTCGTGCGTTTGGTCGAGGTCGATGCAGGCAACGTCGGCGCGCTGGAAACCCTGGTGACGATGGCGCTGCGCGAGCGGCGGACCGGCGACGCGCGAAAATGGCTCGCGCGCATGGCGTCCGCCGGCGCGCCGGCGCTCTTGGTCGAGCGCGCCCGCGTTCGGATCGCGATCGTCGAGGGACGTCTCGATGAAGCGGAATCCGCCGCCGCCGCGTGCCTTGCCGCCGACCGACGCGACGCGCTGTGCCTTCAGGCGGCCGGGTTCGTCGCCTTTGCGCGGCGCGACGACAAGGCCGCCGCGCGGCATTACTCGGACTGCGTACGCGAGGCGGCGGACGCGTCGGTTCGTCAAGCATGCGAGGCCGGTCTCGCCTCTGCAAACGCACGGGCGGCAACGCCCTCAAACGCCCATGAATCGGGCGTTTCGCAATCGTTGGGGGCGCCGTGAAACACGCGACGACTATTGACACCCGACCGTGATTGCAAAATGATTCGCGGACGCTGACTTTTTCTTCTGCAACGCGCAACGGAACGTACACATGGATCTGGCCGAGCGAATTGCGTCGGAGCAGTCGCTTTCGACGGCGGTGGTGCGGCGCATCATCGAGTTGTTGGACGCGCAATCGACGATCCCCTTCATCGCGCACTATCGACGTGAGGACACGGGAGGCTTGAGCGCCGGGCGGATCGCCCGCGTCGCCGATCGTCACCGTGCGTGGAAGGAGCTCGTCTCGCGGCGCGACGCCGTGGCGCAGAGCATCGAGGAACAGGGCAAGCTGACCGACGAACTGCGCGCCGCCATCGAGGCCGTCGACAATCGGCAGGATCTCGAGGATCTGTTTCAGCCGTTTCGCCCCAAGCCCGCGACCCGCGCGCAAAAAGCCGCCGAGTCGGGGCTTGCGCCGTTGGCCGATCTGATTTGGGAGCAGGGCGCGGAAGAACGTCCGCTGGCCGACGTCGCCGCGCCGTTCATCGATGCCGCCAAGGATGTTGCCGACGAGGACGCGGCGTGGAGCGGCGCGCGCGCGATCTGTGCCGAACGCATCGCCGGCATGCCCGCGCTGCGCGGAGCGCTTCGGCGTCTCGCCTACGACACGGGTCACGTCGCATCGCGCCTCGCCGAAGGCGTCGACGACCGCGCGGCCGCGAAGTACCGCGAATTCTTCAACTGGAACACGCTGGCGCAGGGTGCGGCGGTCAAGGACGTGATGATCCTGCGCCGCGGCGAAAAAGAGGGCCTGCTCTCGATCCACATCGTGGTCGAGCGCGAGGCCGCCCTCGCCGAGTGCCGCAAGGCGGTCATCCGCAACGTTGAGTCGCCGTTTTTGGATCAGCTCGAAATCGCGATCGAGGACGCGTACGACCGACTGCTCGCCCCCGCGATCGAGGGCGACGTGCGCATGAAGCTGCGCGAAGTGTCAGACGCGGAGGCGATCGACCTGATTGCCGCGAATCTGCGCGATCTCCTGCTCGAGCCACCTTTCGGTCCCAAGGTCGTATTGGCGGTCGCCACGCACGCCGATCGCGGGTTCACCGCCGCCGTCGTGGACGGCGCGGGCAAGCTGGTCGAGGTGGTCGCGCTCGACCAGGCCGGGGCGACGCTCGTGCCCGACGCCGAGGTCGCGCTCGCGCGCATGATCGACACGCACAAGCCCGAGGGCATCGCGATCGCCAAGACGCCCGGCGCGCAGGCCGTGCGCTCGGCGGTCGAGACGATCGTCGCCAACATGGGGCTTTCGGGCGTCACCATCGTCGCCGTGCCCGAGGCCGAGGCCGCCGTGTATTCCACGAGCCCCGTCGGCCGCGACGATATGCCCGATCTGGAGCAACATCACCGCCGCGCCGTCAGCCTCGCGCGACGGTTGCAGGACCCGCTCGCGGAACTCGTCAAGATCGATCCGCGCTCCATCGGCTCGTCGCCCTATCACCACGATGTCGATCGCACCGCGCTACTCGACCGATTGCTGCGCGTGACGACGCTGTGCGTGTGCTCGGTCGGCGTCGATCTCAACACGGCGCACTACCGGCCCATTTCGTTCGTCGCGGGCGTCGGACCGGTGCTCGCCAAGAATATCGTCGTGTTTCGCGAGCAGAACACCGGATTCCGAACGCGTTCGGCGCTTCATCAGGTGAAGAAGATGACGCCGACCTCGTTCGAACAGTGCGCGCCATATCTGCGCGTGGTGGGCGAGAATCCACTCGACGTGACGGCGATCCACCCCGAGCGCTATCCCATCGTCGAGAAGATGGCCGAGGATCTGGGCGTGGATCTCGCGACGCTGCTCGCCGACCCGGCGGCGCGCGCGCGTATCGACATCTCGAAGTACCTCGACGAGAACGTCGGCGAGCCGACGCTCACGCACATCCGCGAGCAGCTCGAGCACCCGTGGCCGGACCCGCGCGGCGCGTTCCGCCCGCCGGTGACCAACGAAGGCGTGCGCGCGCTGGAAGACCTGCAGGTCGGGAAAAAACTGACGGGCGTGATCGCGAACGTGACCGACTACGGCGCATTCGTCGACATCGGCCTGCTGCAGGACGGCCTCGTGCACATGTCGCAGCTCACGCACCGGCGCATCAACCATCCGCAGGATGTCGTGTGCATCGGACAGGTCGTGGACGTGGTCGTGACCGAGGTGGACGCGAAACGTCGCCGCATCAGCCTGTCGATCCGCGCGGCGGAGCCGAAGCCCGAGCGGCCCGCCAAGCGCCCCGCGCCAGCGCAAGTCCATGGCGAAGGCGCACCGCGCCCGCCGCGCGAGCCGCGACCGAACGGTCCTGAGGGAGCCGACGGCGAAGTCCGTCTCGATGGCCCGCCAAGGGGCGACGGACGCCCCCGCCGGTCCGACGATCACCCGCCGCGCCGCGACGAAGGCGGTCGGCCCGAGCGACGCGACCGGCGCGACGATCGCGACTGGAAGGGCGGTCGGGATCAGGCCGATGCCCGAGGCCCGGACGGGCGCGGGTCGCGCGACCGCGGGCCGCGCGACGGCGGCACGAGGCAGCCGTCACGGCGCGAGCCCGATGGCTGGCGCCCGTTCGCGAATCTCGTGATCGTTGACGGCAAGATCGTGATGAAAGAAGACGACGCGAAGAAGAAGTGAAGCCGGTCGTCGGTCTTTGGTCGCTGGTCGCTGGTCGTTGGTCGCTGGTCGTTGGTCGTGCGCCATGGGATCTCATCATTGTCCGAACTGCGGCGCGCCCCTCGAATCGGGCACCCGCTGCGGTCACTGCGGTGCCGATTGGACCGCGCCCGTAGGGGCGGAAATCGGCGGTCCCCGATATCATTGGGCGGCATTCGTCTCCCTCGGACTTTCGTTTCCGACGTTTCTCTTGCTTCAAGCGCCCTACGTCGGATTCATCTTCAGCGGGTTCAGCCTGTTCATGGGGTACGACGCACTCCGTGCGATCAAGCGAAATCCCAGGAAATATCGCGGTCGAATCGTCGCCCTAGCAGGAATGGCCATCTCCGCCTACACGACCGTGACGATGCTGGAGATCGTACGCATGTATCGGGGATTCGGGCTTTAACTTTCGGCTCGGCGGGTCATGACGAGATTTCTGGATCGCAAATGCCCGAATTGCGGCGCCACGCTGATCGGCGGCACGCACCGGTGCAGCTATTGCGGCGCGGACTTCAAGCCGGCGGGGTGGATCGACAAGCCCCCGCCGCCGCACCTGCTCTCTTTCGTCGCGCTGGCGCTGGCTCTCGTATCCGTATTTTTCGCGGGCAACATCTTTATCCAATGGCCCGTTGCGGCGACGTCCATCGCGATCGGCCTGCTGATTCTGCGGCTGGTCCGGCGATCACCCGATCGATACGCGGGGCGCAATTTGGCGCTGGCTGCCATGGTGATCGCGGTGGCCGCGATGATGCTGGGGCTCGTCATTTTCATGAGCGTAAAGAGATTGTCGAAGGCGCCGGCGCCGACCATGACGGGCGCGCAAGCTTCCGTTTACAGCACCGGGCGCAATGCCGAACTCGCCCAGAGAATGCTTTACGAGGATCAGGCCATCTGGAATCCCGACGCCGGGCGTCCTTCGTACGCCGACAATCTGAGAGCGCTTTTGGAGTACGACAAGTCCTTGAACGCCGACCGTTCCGTCACATTCGTCTTTGGAACGTGCAACACATCCGGGTATACCTTTACCGTGATGCACGCAGAATCGCCCGCGCAGTTCGTCCTGAAAAAGTGACTCCTCGCATTCGCGCGTTTTTGCGCCCGCAACTCGTGTGGACAAGCCGCGCGCCGCTATCTATACCGTAGCGCATGACGAAAAAGACATCTGGCCTGCGACGCGCCCAAACGCCGTCGGAAAATCGAGTGGCGCAGCCCACGGATGAGAGTGCGGCACAGCCCCGCGCCCGCCGCGATCGCACCCTCTTCGCCGTTTTCCTCGTCGCCCTCGCCGCGCTCTCGGCGTTTTGGGGTTGGCGCATCCAGTCGCGAACCGCGTCGCTGTGGCAGGGCGACGACCGCTATCTGATCGAGGACGCGGGCATCAGCGTCGTCTTCGCCGAAAACATCGCGCGCGGCGAAGGCATCGTCTACCACCCCGACGGCGAGCGCGTCGAAGGCTACTCGAATCCGCTGTGGACCGGCGCACTCGTCGTTGCGGCCAAGCTGGGCATCGACCCGTGGGCGGTGCCGCGCCCTCTGGGCATCGTGTGTACCGCGATCGCGCTGTTTTTCGGCGGATTGCTCGTCTGGTATGCGACAACGGGCTGGGCGCGCCTGGCCGCCTTCATCGTCCCGCCGCTGGTGGGCGAGGCGGGCACCACCGTCATATGGGCCATCAGCGGCCTCGAAAACGGCATGTACGCGGCGACGCTGCTCGCGGCGCTGGCGCTCTTCGCCCGCGAACGCGCGGACGAGCGCGCGTGGCCGGTCTCGGGCTTCGTCTTCTTTTTACTCGCCCTCACGCGGCCCGAGGGCATGATCTTCGGTGCGATGGCGGGGCTTTTTGTCGTCGCCACCGAGGTCGTCCCGCGCCTGCGCGTCACGCGCCGTCACGTCGTCTTCGCGCTGCTTTTTCTCGCGCCGCTCGCAATCTTTCAGCTCTGGCGCTGGCGCTATTTCGCGTGGCCCCTGCCCAACACCTTCTACGGCAAGGTCGTCGACGAGGCCGCCCGGGGTCTTTGGTCTACGCAGTCGCGCGGCTGGAGCTACCTGCTCGGCTATCTTCGCGAGTACGGCTACGTGGCCGCCGTCTTCGTCGCGCCGCTCGCGGCGGTTTCGCGTCGGCGCTGGCGTTCGGCCGCGCTGGTCGTTCCCGCGCTCGCGTTCACGCTGTTCTTCCCGATCTATGCGCACGGCGACTGGATGCGCGAGTGGCGCTTCTGCTCGATCGTCACCGCGCTGCTCGTGCCGGCGTGCGTGATCGCGCTGGCGAACGCGGCCGACTGGCTCGCGTGGATCGCATCGAAACTCGCGCGCGAGCGAATCGCCCCGGATGGCGCGCTCGCGACGGCCCTCATCGGCATCGTCGCCGCCACCGGCGTCGCCGCGCTCTTCGAGGCTCAGTTCGAGCCGAGCAAAAAGCACATCGCTGGCTGGATCGAAAAGCCGCAGGTCAACACCTTCAAGCTCGCGCGGCGCGGAAAGTACTTTCGAGAAATCGCCGATCGCCTCGACCTGCGTCCCGGTTCCGTGGCCGATACCGACATGGGCGGCATCGGCGCGAAGAGCGGCATGGTGATCCGCGACGTCGGACGGTTGTGCGACGTGCCCTTCGGCGTCAATCAGTGGGACGAAAAGTTCGTCGACGACTACATCTTCACCGAGACGCGGCCCGACATCATCCACGCGCGCGACGCCTGGGGGCGCAGCTCGAATCTGACCACCAACCCCAAACTCGATCGCGACTACATCCGCCTTCCCGAGGAACGCATCCTCGGCACCGAACGCGCGAACGGCAACTTCATCCGCAAGGATCTGTTCGTCGCCGATCACGCCGAGCGCGACGCAACGCGGTCGATCGAGTTCGCGGCGGGGATTCGTTTGGAGAACGTGGAGCTTCGCCCGGGCGTTTCCGCGCCGCGGCAGAGCCTGCGCGTTCGCGCGATCTGGAGCCTCGTCGGACCGGCGATGGCCGATGCCCAAGCGACGTATGAGCTGATCGGCGCGAACGGAGCGTCGCTCGCATCGGTGAAGCAAAAGCCCGCGATGAACTGGTATCCCGCGCAAAAATGGCGGTCCGGCGAGTTCCCCGTCGATCTCGTGAAGATCAAGATCCCCAAAGACGCGGCCGAGGGAGAATACCGACTGCGCGTCACGCTGCCCGCGCCGGATGGTTCCGCGCAAGTCGTCGACACCGGATGGACACACCGCGTTTCGAAGCGCGACGCCGACGCCGAAAAGGACCGATTGCGCGCGGCGATTCGCGCGGCGATCGAGTCGAACCCGGCCGCCGCGACAGCTCTTCTCGACGAGCTCTGGAATTTCCGTCGATCGGATAACGAACGCGTCGCCGATCGGCGGTTGGAGCAGGACGCCGCGCTCGCCCTCGCGCGAAACGCGAGGCGGGCCCGCGACGCCGGCGACGAAACCCTCGCCGCCGAGCTGGCCGTTGCCGCGCGCCGGCTCGATCACCTGGATCCCGACGTGCGTGGCATCTGCCGCGAACTCGCCCTCGCCGCGTACGCACGCGGCCGCGCGCTGCAAAAACAGGGCGGCGGCGCGAACCTCGACGCGGCGTATCGCGAGTTCACCGAGGCGCTGCGCCGCTACCCGCAACTGTCATGGGCGCGCCGCCACGCCGAGGAAACGCGCCCCGCCGGGATTCGGCGCCGGGGGGTGGAGTAGGTCGCGGACCTCGCCCGATGACCCGACCTCAGGGCGACGTCGGCGTGAACCGTACGTCCCGCAGATTCACGACCGTGCGCGAGCGATCGCCGAAGTCCTTCGCCTCCCACTTGTGGGCGACCGTCGCGCCGTCCACCTCGGCGAAGTTGTCCAGACGCACCTCGCGCGCCACGCGGCCCTTTTTGTCGAAGTGTTCCGTGCGGATCGCCATGCCGTTTTCGAGCACGGCGAAACGCCACGAGCCCATCCGCTTGGGCGCGTCGGCGGCGCGGGCCGCCTCGATG
>CAZPJD010000082.1:0-11319 GCA_964586775.1 uncultured bacterium
GCGGGGGCGGCGGCGGCGCGGGGATGACCTGAAACAACACCGTCGAATTGCCGATGTTGATCTTGCCCTTGCCGCCGGGGCCGAGATCGACCACGAGCCCGCCGCTTGGGCTCTTGGGGGCGTTCGTCGCGATCGCCGCGAGGTCTTTCGTGCCGGCCTGACTGACGATCAGGCCCTCCATGTTCGGGATCGTGTGGAGCTGGAAGTTGCCGGACGACTCCATCAACATCACATGCCGCTTGGGCATGTTCTTCTCGACCACGGTGATCGTGTTCGTCGGATCCGTGCCGATGGTGACCGGCTGCTTCTCCTTGAGGATGACCTCCGAGACCAGTTTGCCGTCCTGGATCAAACCGATCTTGAAGACGCGCTTGCTCACGGGGATGCTCATGCGCTCACCTCTCCTCTCGCGGCCGGGCCGGGGTTGCCGGTCGGAATCGGGCGTTCCTCGTACTCATCAGATCGTCCTGTCTTCGCCTTCGCACGGTGGCTCCATCCACGTCCGCCCTGTTCCACCTCGCCGCTCTCGCGGCATTCACCGGACCCCATGGTCGCGCGTCCGCCGCGAGGCGCACGCGCAACGACTTCTCAAAACGGTTCTTCCTCGATCGACTGCACGATCTTGTTCACAAAACTGCGTTTTTTCGCGTTGAGCCCGAAATCGACGTTCGCACGCTGGATGATGTACGACGCCTGCGGACGCATGATGCGTCCCTCGATGACGATGGAATCCAGTTCGCCCTCCTGGGCGCGAACCGGCGTCGCCAGGACCGTGAACGCCGCCACGGCGACCAGAATGCACACGAACACGATCGACCGCTTCATCGGCGACCTCTTTGCGCACGCGCCTTTTCCGATGCGCCATTCATACCGGATTTGCGTGCGCGTGTCATGATCCACCCTGCAGGGACTTGATCCACTCGGGCACCAGCTCGTTCTTCTGACGCCTCGATTGCGCGTACTGCCAATACTTCTGATAGTTCACGAGCGCCTGCGCCTTGTCGCCCAGATCCTGCTCGTAGAGCACCGCGAGATTCAGGTACGCCTCGGCGAGCCCCGGGTCGCGCGCGATGGCCGCCTCGAGGGCCTTTTTGGCTTCCTTGGGCTGGCCGTTGGCGCGCAGCGCCGCGCCGAGGTTCGCCTGCGCGACGGCATTGTACGGATCGGCCGCGACGGCGGATTGCAGCGTGCCGAGTGCCTGCGTCGCCTGATTGAGGCGAAGCTGGATCGCGCCGAGGTTGGCCAGCGCCGCCCCGTTGGACGGATCGACGCCGACGGCCTTCTGGAACGCGTTTCGCGCCTCGCCCCACTCCTCGAGCATCACGTAATAACGGCCGAGGTTGTTGTGGAGCGTGGCGTTGTCGGGCGCGATTTTGAGCGTGTTGCTCAGAATCGTGACGGCCATGCCGACCTTGCCGCTGCGCGCGTAGCACTCGGCGAGGTTGATGTGCGCGTCGGCGAAGGAAACATCCTTGGCGATCACCGCGCGGAACTCGCGCTCGGCGTCGTCAGGGCGATTCATCGCCAGATACACGGCACCGAGGTTGTTGCGCGCCGTCAGGTCGTCGGGGTTTTTGGCGAGCGCGGCTTGGAAGATCGAGATCGCCTGGCTTCCGCGGCCCGACGCGGCGAGCGCGGAGCCGAGCCCGGCCTGCGCCTTGGGATCGTCGGGGCGCGTCACCATATAGCGGCGGAACGCTTCTTCTGCTTCGGTGTACCGGCCCAGGCGATGCAGCGAGACGCCGAGGTTGAACCAAGCGTCGAGATTGCCGCCGTTGGCCTGCGTCGCCAGACGGAAGCGCTCTTCCGCCTTGACGATGTTGCCTTTTTTCACCCACGAGACGCCCTGATTGTAGAGCACCACGTCGGCGCCCGGCCCGGTCGGAACCGGTTCGGACGGCTCGCCGCCGCCCTTGGCCGAACCCGAGTCGGGCTTCGTGCTTCCGGCGCAACCAACGACCAGCCCGAGGGCGATGACGAGCGCGAAAACCGGGACGAGCTTGTTCATTTCGCGCCTCCCGGTGCGGGAGTCGTCGGCATCGGCATCGTCTCGGTGTTGAAGACGCCGCCCGCGTAAGACGGCACGGTGCCGAAAACGGCCTCCTCGAACTTCAGGGCCGACACCTTGGACTTGTAGAACGGCAGCATGGCCGCGCTCTGGTCGATCCACTTGTTGCGCACGCGCTCGCTGTTGCCCTTCTCGACGTTTTTCTCGAAGGCTTCCTGCGCCTTGGCCTTGATGGGGAAGGCGATATCCTCGAGCTTGATGACGTATTCGTCTTCCTGCTCGGGCGAGAGGCCCTCGGGGATCGGCGCTTTGAACAGCGATTCGGAGAACTCGCGATTGAGCATGCCCGTCATGTGCAGCGCGGCGGTGAACCACTCGAAGTCGCCGAAATTCGCGACCTCTTCGTAGGCGGTCTTGAGCGTCTTGTAGGTCTCGGACTTCTGCTTGAGCACGGTCGCGTCAGTGGCGATGTTGCCCGAGAATTTGAGCGCGACGTAGGAATCCCAGATCGGCTGGGCGAGGTAGAATCTCGCCATCGCGGCGTACTTTTTGGATTCGGGGGCGTTGGCGCCGAACCGCTGATAGACGCCGACCGCGAGGTTGAGGTTGCGCTGGGCTTCAGCCGAATCGCCGCGTTCCTGCGCGCGCACGCCGACCTTGGCGTAGGCCTCGACCAGGCGCGTGGGATCGTTGGTGAAGCGCTCGGTGTATCGCCGATAGACCTGCTCGGCCGAGGCGTCGTCGTTGCGCGTCTCGTAGGTTTTGGCCATGAGGAAATAGAGTTCGCCCGCGTCGGCCGCCGTGGCGTACTTGGCGGCGTAGGTGGTCGCGAGTTGTTCGGCGCGACCGAATTCGTGATCCTTGAGGGCGAGCAGGGCCGAGTTGTAGAGGGCGTTCTGCGCGTCCTTGTGATCGGGGAAGAGCGAGCTGAAGCGCTCGTACGACTGCTGCGCCTGCGCGAAGTCGCCCAGCCGCTCGTAGTTATACGCGGCGTGGAACAGATCGTCCTGCGCGTACTGATATTTCGGGTATTCCTCGGCGACCTTGGTCAGATAGCGGTTCGCCTCGGCCAGATTGTTCATCTTGTGTTCGAGGATGTACGCCGAGTTGTGCAGCGCGGTGGGCGCGTCCTTGGCGGTGGGGTTGTCCTGATAGGCCGCGTTGTACGCCGCGAGGGCATCGGAATATTTGCCCTCGTCGGCGAGGCGCGACGCCATCAGCAGTCCCGCCGCGGACGCCATTTCGATCTCTTTCTTGCGCGTCTCGGGATCGGCGGACGGATTGTCCGCGAGGATCTGGCTGATCTGCTGGAGATTGCCGCCCAGTTTCGCGCCCTCGACCGAGTAGAACTTCGCGGCGTCGGCGGCCTTGGTGCCGGGATATTCGGTCATGACGCGGCTGAAGATCTGCTGCGCGTCGTCGATGTGACCGTGCCAAAACTGAACCTCGCCCGCGGCGAAAAGGTAGTCGCCCGGGATCTTGTCACCCTTCTTGGCGTCGGGCGCGTAAGCGACGAGTTCGTCGACATACGCCTGGGCCGTCGCCGACAGCGGCACGACCTGCATCTTGAATTCGTCGCCGCCGCCGACCTCCGCGCCGCCGCCCTTGGTGATCTTTTCGCGAAGTTCCTTGTTGGGCAGGCCGCCCTCTTTCTCGATCTGCCGCTCCAGGCTCTTCACGACGGCGAAGCGCGCATCGACGTAGTACTTGCCCTGCTGATCCTTGGCCACCTGGCGATAGGTGCCCGCCGCGGGCATGAATTCGCCGACGGCGTAGTACGCCTCGGCGAGGTTGAACAGGGCTTCGTAGTAGTTCTTTCCGTCGGGGTATTCGCGCGTGTACTTTTCGTAGCTGCTGATCGCGCGGCGCAGCGAATCGTTGCGCTCCGCCTCGTCGATCTCCTTACGCTGCGACTTTTCGTGGTGGAACGTCGCGGACGCATACAACGCGTTCATGCGGGTCTTGTCGGCCGCGACCCGGTCTTCCTTCTTGCTGTCCTCGTTGACCTTCGCCCACGCGCTGTCGGGACCGTAAAGCGTCGCCATGCGCTCCGATTCGGCGACCGCCTTCTCCCATTCGGCTTCTTTGTAGTAGCTGTCCACGATCTGCATATGGACCGTCGGATTCTTGGGGTCGTTCGGATAGCGCTCGAGGTACAGCAGCGTCGCCTTGCGTCCGTTCTCGAAGTCGTCGTTGCCGAAGTAGACCTCGCTCATCTTGCGCAGGACGTCGCGGTTCCACTTCTCCTGGCCGCTCTGCGTGAAGAACGACTGCGCCATGCCGAGGCCCTGATCGCCGTGGTCGGCGAACGAGATGGCGATATAATCGACGGCTTCCTTGCGCAGGTCGTCGCCGCCGCCGAGGCGCTTGGTGGGACGCGATTCGTAATAGCGCAGCACCTGCTTGAAGTACTCGATCGCGGTTCCCAGCGGCTCCATATTTCTTTCGTTGGCCATCTTGTAGTAGGTCCAACCCAGCTTATAGAGCGCCTTGTCGTAGAACTTCGAGCTCTTCTGCACCTGCTTGTAGTGTGCGATCGCCTGATCGTACGAGGCGCGGTCGAGCTCGCCGCGATCGAAATAAATCTCGCCCATGCGGATGTGGGCCTCGGCCACGAAGGGGCTGTCCGGTTTTTCGGTCTGCAACCGGTGGTACATCGCCAGCGCGCCCTCGGTGTCGTCCGCCTCCGTCAGGCAATACGCGAGCATGTAGTAGACCATGTCGATGTTCGCGTAGTCGGGGTGGTCGGCGAGGATGCGATGGTAGAGATCGACGGAGCGGGAGAAATCGTGAATCGGCGGCTCGCCCGGATCGGAGCCCGCCGAGAGCTGCGCGTCGTAGGCGTCCATGCGCGCGTTGAACTCTTCGTGGGCTTCCTCGAAGTAGAGCTGCGCGAGCCGGAACTGGATGTCCGGGTTCATCCGCGCCTCGCCGCTGTCGGCGAGCATCTGCTCGAATTTGGCGATGGTCGCGCGCCGCGCCGCGGTCTTTTGCGATTCGATCGCCTTGATCTGATCGCGATATTTCGTGCGGATCTGGTCCTGGCCCAGCGTCTCCGCGTCCTGCGTCATGTTCTGCTTTTGCATGCGCTTGAGGCGAAGCTGGCGCTTGAGGATCGAGATCTGGTTGCGGATCTCTTTTTTCTCTTCCTGCTGCGACGGGGCCAGCAACTCGTTGGCCTTCTGCTCGAGCTCGGCGATCTGGGCGACCAGCGCGTCGATCTCCGATTGCAGGGCGTCGGGGCTCTCGGGCGCTTTCATCACCGAGTCGCCGCCCTGCGCCCAAGCCGGGGCGACCGCGAACGTCATCGCGCACGCACAACACCAGATGAGCGCCGTCGCGAAGCGTCTCACTCGTCGTCCTCCTCGCCGCCCTTGTCCTTGTTGTCTTCCTTTTTGTCCTCGGAAGACTTGTCGTCTTTCGGCTGCTCGGCCGCCGCGCCCGCCGCCGGACGGTATTTGCGTTTGAACTGACGCAGTTCCTCTTCCATCTGCTTTTGCAGTTGCCGGATCTTCTTGGACGAGGACTCGGTAGCCCGGTAATCGGCGTCGACAACGCCAACTTCGGCCTTGCGCGCGTAGCCGATCAGGCGATTCTCGATGTTGTCGAGTTCGCTGCGCGCGGTTTCGCCGAGCGAGTACGTCGCCTCGGCATACACGGCGTCGACCGCCTCGGGATACGTGGTGACGGTGGTCTCCAGGGTCCGGAAGGTCTGACGGTAGTCGGCCAGAGCCTGCTGCTTTTGCGCCGCCATCTTTTGTTGCGCCTGACCGAGACGCAGATTCGCCTGCGTGCAGGTCGGCAGCAGCGCGGTGAGGCGCGCCGAAAGTTCGGGCGTGATGGACCCGTTGCCCATCGCGGTTTGGATGCGCGACTGAAGCTGAGTGGAATCGGATTGCAACACGAGCGACTTGCGATACGAATCCTTGAAGATCGGGAAGGTCGGGTCCTGCTCCAACTTACGCAGTTCGAGTTCGACCTGGCCGATCAGCTCCTGAATGTCGCGCATGTTCTGGCGCTCGCGCGCCGCGTAATCGTACACGCGGAAGGTCTCGCGCACCTTGCGATCGGCGGCGAGCCAATAAGCGACCTCTTCCGGCACGCCGGCGGGCACAGCGCCCTTGCCCGTTTCGTCGCCGACGGCGCCGCGCTCGACCATGGCCGCGAGCGTGGCGGGGTCCTGAAGACGCGAGCGCGCCGACGCGAGCTGGCTGTAGTAGTTGCCGTATTTCGCCTGCACATCGGCGAACGACTTTTTGGCCGCGTCGAAGTTCTCGGCCTGCGCGTAGATGTTGCCGACCAGCAGCGCCGCCTCGGGCACGTGCTCGCTTTTGGGCGCGTTGGCGACGATGTCGTTGTAGCGTCCCACCGCCTCGTCCTGCAGGGTGGTGAGCCGTTCGTCGATCTTGCCGAACATGTCGCGCATCTCGGCCAGATCGGTCTCGATCTTCGCGACGCCCGCGTCGAGCGCCGCCGTGTCGTTGGCCTCGGCGGCCTTGTCGAGCACGTCGGAGTACGCGTCGAAATCTCGCGAGAGGCTGTCGAAGTCGAGCGTTTCGTCGCGGATCTTGAGCAGCAGCAGGTCGTTGCGCGTCAAAAGCACCCACAGGCTCTCGTACGCGGCCTCGCCAAACTGCCCGTCGCCCGGTTTCACCATCGAATAGGCAGACACCGCCTGCGGAAAATCGTTCTGTTCGTAGTTCAGTCGGCCGAGCGCGAGATGGGTCTGCGTGCGGACTTCTTCCTGCTCGGGCGTCGTCGGCTCATCGAGGGCGGCCTTGAGGCGACGCAGTCGCCCCGTGGCCTCTTCGTACCGTTTATCCCGCACCGCAAGCGCGGCAAGCAGATACTGGGCCATCGGGTGGTAATCGGCGCCCTCGGGAATGTCCTCGAGAATCTGGGTCGCGCCGCCTCGGTCGCCGCGCAGATAAAGTGCCTTGCCGTAGATGTAACGTCCCAAGGACCCGTCGGAACCCGCGGGCAGCGAGGCCAGGAGTTCCGAGTAGTAGTTCTGCGCCTGCGCGAGGCGGTCGCGCACGATCGCGAGCTGAATCAGCCGGGCGAGCGCCATGCCGTAGTATTTGTTCTTCGCGCCCTGCGAGCGGATCTCGAGGAAGCGCTTTTCGGATTCGTCGTGATAGCCCGCGTTGAACAGCGAATCGGCGAGATAGAAGTGGGCGTCGGTATAGATGGCGAGCTGCTGCGCGGTCGGGTGCGTGACGATGGCCTGAAAGATCTCGGCCGCGCCGATGTAGTCGCGCACGAAAAAGTGAAAATCGCGTCCCGCGACGAAGCGGCGCTGAAGCATCAGCTTGTCGCGTTCGAACGCCTCGCGCGCGAAGTTGGACGTGAGATCATCGACCTGCGCGCCGAGGTCGTTGACGCGCTTTTCGATATCGTCGACCTCGTCCTCGATCTGCTTCTCGCCGTCCGACTTCGACCACGACGGCGACGCGGCTGGCAGAACCAGCGCAAGGACCGTCAGTGCAATGAGCCATCGACGCAAGACGTCAATCCTTCTCGAATCGGACCTGGAGACGGTCGCGCAAACTCGTCAGAAACGCGCCCTGGTCATAGCTCGTGACCTTGAGCGTCACCACGTCGCCTTCCTGCACCGTGAACACGTACCGGGCCTTCACCTTGAACAAGTACTGGCTGAGATAGCTGAACAGGCCGTAGCCCTTGCCGCGATAGACCATGTCCACCGTCAGCAGGTGCTCGCCGGGCAGCAGGCTGCCGTCGTAGACCGGCGACGCCTCGAGCTTTTCGAGATCGTTGTCTGCGCTCGAAATGGCCGTGTAAATCTCGTAACCATCGAGCGTGTACGACATGGTTTCGAGCTGGAATGTCGCGCCGACCTCGTGCGTGTGCAGGATCGAGAAGGAGATGAGCGACACCGAACCCATGCGGAGCTGGTCGAGCAGTTGTTTCAGGCTCGCCTTGCTCTTGAGCACGCGGTCGCGCACGGCCTCGAGACGCTCCTCGAACTGCTTCATCTCCTCGGGCGAGAGCTTTTCGATCTCGACCTCGGTCGACGACGAACCCTTCGACGGGGCGGCTTCATCGTCGTCGGTCTGCGCAAACGCATAACCCGCCGCGGCCAAACCCACGACCAGCGCCAACGCGCAGGCCAACAGCCCCGATCTCAACGCGTGTTGCATCGTTGCTCCCCGACGTGTGTCGGTCCGTGGTTTTTGCATTTCCTCGACATGCATTCTACGGCCAAAACAATAGGCCGAGCATCCTATCGACGCCCAAGCCGCGACCCCACCAAATGCGCAGGGGCCTTCCCGGTATCCGCGCGAATTTGGACCTACGGCCCAAGTCCGGGACCCCACTGTTCCGCATCCTTGGCATGATACCGGCGGCCCCACGCTGCGTCAAGGGTTTTGACCGGGGCGGAAAAGTCGAATTTTTCCTCTATTGACAAGGGGTTAGGGATTTTCCAGAACTGATTGGCCGATTTGGTCATTTTTTCCGTGAGGAAAGAAATTCGATCGGAAAAAGCGCGTACGGGATGGTTTAACTCGTCGGATTTCTTGGGCTATTCGACTGGACTCTACCGGGGATTTCTCGTGGAATATCGTCTGAGCGTAAAATGCGATCCCGATTGGATCGACGCGGTCTGCAACCGCTTTTTCGAGATCGGGCTGCGCGGCCTGGAAATCGCCGCCGAATCGCCCGTTGCCGAGGTGCTTTCGTACTGCGATCGGGCCGAAAGCGGCCACGCCTACGCAGAGGCCATCTCGGTCTATTTGCACCACCTCGCCGAGCTCTGGCCCGATGCCTCGGCGTGGAGCGTCGATGTCGCCCCGCTCGAAGGCGTGGATTGGGCGAACGAGTGGAAAAAATACTTCAAGCCCGTTCGCGTTTCGGAGCGCATCGTGATTCGTCCGTCGTGGGAATCGTACGACGCCGCCATCAACCAACTCGTCATCGTGATCGATCCCAAGATGGCGTTCGGCACCGGCGGGCATGAGACAACGACCCTCGCCCTGCGCGCGCTGGAGCGGCTTCACGCCGAAAACGTCCTCTACGAGACGACGCCGGTGCTCGACGTCGGAACGGGCACCGGCATTCTCGCCATCGCCGCCGCGATGCTCGGCGCGCCAAGCGCCGTCGGCGTCGATACCGATCCGGTCGCGATCGAGTGCGCGCTGGAAAACGCCGAAATGAACGGCGTCGCGGCACGGGCCACATTCGCGGTCGGTGGCGCGGACGGCGTGAGCGAGGCGTTTCCCCTCGTCGTCGCGAATATCGACGCGCCGACGCTCGGCGTCATCGCCCCCGCGATCGCGCAACGGGTCCTTCCCGGCGGGCGGCTGCTGCTGACCGGCCTGCTGGAAACCGGAGCGAATGAGATCCGGTCGCGATTCGCGGACCTCGGGTTTCGCGCGATCCGCGCCGACGAACTCGGCGAATGGCGACTTCTCGAAATGGAGAAACCCCGTTGACGCACCGTCACGCCGATCTGACCCGGCACCTGGTCGACCACGTTCCGCCCGTCGGCGACGTGGTTCGACTCGCGCCCAAAGAGCGGCGGCACATCGAAAAGGTGCTGAGACTCGGTCCCGGCGACGCGATCGAGATTTTCGACGGTGCCGGCGCGGGGGCGCGCGCGACACTCGTGGCGCACGCCGAGGGCGGCCTCGCGGCGCGGGTGGACGAGGTCTTCGGGCGCATCGCGGTCGCCTTGCCCCGGGTTACGGCGATCTGCGGGCTCATCAAAGGCGATCGGCAGTTCGATCTCGTCGAAAAATTGGTGGAAATGGGAATTTGTGAGATTCGCCTGTTTCGTGCGGATCGTTCGATTCGGCGGCCGACCCCCGAACTGGAAACCCGGATCGCCACGCTCGCCGAGGCCGCGGCCAAGCAATGCGGTCGAAACGATCTCCCCGGCATCTCGTTCCGCCCCGATCTGGATGCGGCGCTCGCCGAAACGACCGGATTGCATGGATTCGTCTTCGAGCGGTCCGCATCACGGCCGATTTCGGCGGCGGACGCCGCCGGCGCGTCGCAGACAGCCTTCGTCACCGGCCCCGAGGGGGGGCTGACCCCGCACGAATTGGAGACGGCGATTCGCCGGGGATTCGCGCCCCGATCCCTGCCGATGCCCGTCCTGCGGGCCGACACCGCCGCGACCGCCTGCGCGTCGATCTTGATCTTCGCCATGAGCGCCGAACCGCCGAATGGCGGCGTCGGCTGAAAAAGCACCCCCGCGAATTTTTCTCTTGAGTTTGCCCGAAAGCTGCCGATAATCGTTTTAGCGATTGAAATGCGATTCGATTCTCCAGCGTGACGGATCTTTGATTCAGGGCCTTCAAGCCCCGGGCGAAAGCAGCCCGGCCAAGCCCCACATGCGTTCTGTGAAAAACGCATAGGGACTTCGCCGGGCTTCTTTCGTTTTCGCTCTGGGTTTCCGCCTTTCGCATCCGCGACCGCGGGTGCTTCCCCGATAATCCCGTTCCCTTGAATTCCGTGCGTCGCACGCTCGCGGGCGTTCGCGCGGTCACGACCCAGTTCCCTTCCGATCCGTCAACACACGCATTCCGTCACGCATTCAGGAATTCCGTCACACGCACAGGGATATCCGCACCAAGGAGGATCGTCATGGCTCTTCGCATCACCAACAACATCCAGTCCATCAACGCGCAGCGCAACATCTCGCGGTCGCAGCAGGGTTTGACCAAGGCTCTGGAACGCCTGTCCTCGGGCTACCGCATCAACCGCGCGGGCGACGACGCCGCCGGTCTCGCCATCTCCGAAAAACTGCGTTCCAACATCCGGGCCCTTTCGCAGGCGTCGCGCAACGGATCGGACGGCATCGGCCTGATCCAGGTCGCCGAGGGCGCGATGTCCGAAATCAGCAGCATCGTGATCCGCATGAAGGAACTCGCCGAACAGGCCGCCACGGGCACCGTCGGCACGACGGAGCGCAGCTTCCTCGACTCCGAGTTCCAGGCCCTTCGTTCGGAGATCACGCGGATTTCCGACTCGATCAAGTTCAACGAGCGGCAACTGCTCGACGGAACCCTCGATGTCGTCATCCAGATCGGCGTCAGCAACGGCACGGGCGATACGATCCAGATCACGCTGTCCGACACCGACGCGACCGCGCTCGGCATCGTGACCGCGATCGACACGGTCACCAACGCACGCCTGGCGTTGACATCGACGACGGCGGCGATCAACACGGTGGCCAGCCGCCGCGCGGGTCTGGGCGCCATGCAGAACCGGCTCGAATCGGTGGTCGCGAACATCGACAACGTGGTGGAGAACCTGTCGGCCGCCGAGAGCCGCATCCGCGACGT
>CAZPJD010000083.1:0-5378 GCA_964586775.1 uncultured bacterium
TCGCCAAATTCCTTGAGCCCGCGCAGCACGAACGCGCCCACCAGCGGCCAGAACGAGTGCGCGAACATCAGCGCGACGGGAAACATCGTGAAAAAGACGAAGGTGACGAGCACCCACGGTTTTTTTTCGGTGCGGTCGGCCATGTACGCGACGGGCAGGTAGATCAGCACCGCGGTCGCCATCTCCACCGTCGTGAGGATGCCGAACCCAAATCCCGTCACCGGGTGCTCGATCGTCTTCATGCACCACACCACGACGAAGGCGTAGGGGATCTGCTCGCAAAAACGAATCAGGATGTCCGACACCAGCAGCCGGCGCAGCGCCGAATTCATGTGCGCGAAAAGGCGCAGCGGATTTTTTTCGGGAGTGGCGCGATCGGCTTCGCGGTCCTCGGGGATCAGCTTTTGCTGGAGCACGCACGCGAACGCGGCCATGACGAGCGCGGCGACAAAGGCCGCCCGCACACCCAACGTCTCGCCCCAGGCGTCGATCATCGCGCCGCCCACCAGCGGCCCCGCCGCCATGGGCACGCGACGCACCAGCGAGTGCATGGCCACGCCCATGGTGCGTTTGCCGGCGGGCAATACGCGGCCGACAAGGCTCATCGTCGCGGGCAGCGAGATGGCCGTCCACGACAAAAAGAAAAACGAGCCGACGATCACCGCGCCCCAGCTCGGCACCGCGATGACGATGACAAAGCCGAAGATCGCCAGCAGGTTGAAGACGAGCAGCGCGCGCCGCGCGCCGTAGCGATCCGAAAGCCATCCGCCGGGAAACGAGTAAAGAGCCGAGAGGAGATTGTCGAGGCCGTTCAGCAGCCCGATCGAGATCGCGCCGCCGCCCATCGCCAGCAGATAAACGGGCAGGAAGCGCTCGGCGATCTTCTCGCCCATGCCGACGAGGATCACCGCGCCCAGCAGCCCGACCATGCCGCCGCGAAGGCCGAGAAACGCGGCGATGTTCCGGTCGTGGGTCGTCGTGCGGCGGTCGGCGGGCATCGTGCGGCGATCGTACTGATGGCGGTTCCGCCCGTCCATCCACATCGGCCACGATCGGCGAATCCGGAGGAACGAGGCGAAGCCGTCGAGCCCCGGCGAATTGACTTCGCGACCGTTCGGGAGCACGCTTCCGTCACGCGAGGTTGATTTCAAGGTGGAAATTCGGAGATCGCGTATGCGAGGTCTTCGGAAAAACAAACCGACTCGAAGATCGCCGTTCGTGATGACGTTGGTCGTCGTCGTGATGGTGACATTCGCCTCGCCACCGACAGGAAACGCGGACGCGACGGTTGACGCGCTATTCGCCGCGCTTCCCGATCCACGCGAAAGTCCGTACGACTATCGGGATCGCGCCTTCGAATTCTGCGCCCTTCGCGGGCACGTCGATCGGGACCAACTGATCCCTTATCTGAAGCGGATCATCGAAAACAACTCGATGTTCGCCTGCATCCGAGACCCGGACGACGCGTTGGCACGGATTCTCGACTGGGAAGCCATCGATGCCGTTTCGGACCGCTGTCTAAAAGAAATTTCGTTGATCGAAGGCCCGGATGTCACGGCGTATCTTTGGCGATACTTCCAAACGGCTGCTGGATTTGAGGACCGACGCGACGAAGCTCTCTCTTGCAGGACGGATATCCTAGAAGAGTTTAATCTTAACGAATCGTCTCGGGCCTTCGGCAACCCGGTCAACGCGGGCGACATCCTGACCTTCATTGAAATTCAAAGCGAATGGCTTCATCTCGGGTGGAATAATCTGTCGTGGGGTTTCACACCTTACCAAGAGCGTTTTTTCGAAATTTATCTACCCTATTGCAACAGTCGAGTTGGTGTCGTGAAGCGCCCGGACAGCACCCACCCCTTACCCTCAGGCGTAATTGCCGCATCGGCGCTGAACTATCTTCATTTCATCGACTCCGACGGTCGCCCGAAAACCGAAGAGTCCGGAGAGCGGTCCTTAATCGCTCTCGACGCAGCTTTGCGAAACGCAACGGTCTGGAATTTTCCGAGAAGCCTGACTCAGTGTTTCCTCGAATATGGAAATTTGCGCGTGGTTCGAGGTTTCATGGATCCACCTCTCAAATATCGTCGCCGCGGATGGTCCGCGCTGCCAACGAACCGAAGGCTCGAGTTCGCCTGTGCAATGCTGTTGAATCTTGACCGAATTGTCGGAAACAGCGATATTATTCGACCTTATCGACATGCTCAGCACGTCGCATCGATAATTCATTTAACTCGCAAATCATACTGGAATCAGTTTGCAGGCTTTAGTTACTCAGGTTCACCCAGTCAGGCAATCGATGATGCGGAGTTGGCTCGACGACGACTCACACTGAGCGCCATTCTGGGAGTCGCTCGAATCAGGACCCCGGAAGGATGTGAGGCTTTGAATCAGATCATAAGTGGGTATCGAAAATATCCATCTCAAGAATATTACGAAACAGCGATGTCGGCTTCAACTTGGTGTGCCGAAAACACCAGGGCGTTTCATCATGAATAAGAATTACAGCAAACTTCGATTCAGCTCATCGCGATTCGCGTTTGGCAGACGTGTCTGTGCTGGAAGCGCAATAAAACATATAATATTTTCGATTGGAATTACCGCTCTACTCACTGCAATGTCTTTTAACGTTTCCGTTTCTTTTCCTCCAGAAATCTGCACCGGTGTATCCGAGGATCACCGAGGGGTACTTTCAGGTCCTTTTAGCGATCTGTATTCGATATTTCAAGTTCGTGATGCGTTTCGCGGCCCAGAGTGCCGTGAATCGATATATGATGTTATTGAAATGTATAGTTCTGTGCCGACGAAAAGTGAATCGGCACTCGTTCGGAATTTCATTTGTGTTTTAGCGCAAATCGGCGATCCGCGCGAATTAGATCGGCTGTTTAAGTTGATCGACAGTGAGGAATTGCGGCTCGGGCGCAGTATCGAAATGAAGCGACGTTTACTTCCATGCCTTGCAGCAAACGATCATCATTCATGGGCGTTTGAATATATTTCAAAATTCGCGCGGAATGACGAGTCGATGGTCCGTGCGGCGTTTGGGGATACCACACAACCTTCTTCTAATTCCTACAGGCCGCCTGGAGGTATACCTTTTCAAACCGACTCGGCATTAAATTCATTGGCTCTCGTCGGCGGAAAGGAACCTGCTTCGTTCATGAAGGAGGTGTTTGACTATCATGCGAATTCGGCGTCTCGAAAAAACGACTGTTTCGCAGGCCCTACCCCTTATTACTTTGATCGCTACAATCAAAATATGCGCGCGCTCTTAAGACTTATGGAAATTCAGAAAATTCGGCAAGAGTACGGCTTCGCCCGTGCATTCCGATTTCAGGAGGACATGAAGGCGCGGTATCAGTGGGATCGCTTCGACCTCGACCGGTTTCAGCGCGATCCAGCCGCCGATTTCGAGCTTCCATCGCCGGTCCTCGTGGACGCGTCAATAAGGCTTTTGAGCGAGTCGCATTCGGGACAGATTCGGACGAAGCAAGCCATCGCTCGAAACCTTCTTCGTGCTGCGACGATTTGGGACGCAGGGGTAGTGAGCGATTCATTCCTGCGCGTGCTTCATGGGCCGACCCAAAGCGATCTCAGGGAAGCAACCGCCGAGGAATTCGATTTTTTTCTCGGGCTTCTACGCGACGCCAGACACTTGGTCGAGAACACGGAGCGCTTGTTGCCCGGTGTTCCGATGTATTTCGACCAAATCCGGTGGTTCGCCGACGAGACGAGTTGGCAACTGGCCTTTTCGTTGAGGTATTCCATCAGCGGACTGACCGCGCAGGAGGCCGCCAGACGCGCGGCCATGGCCGGGCTGGACGGGATCGCCGCCGTGGGCAGCGCCGATTCCTGCTGCCTGTTGTCGTCCATCGCTGCCGATTCGTCGGGCGAAAACTATTCGAAGCCGGTCCTGAATTACGCGCGCGAACTCGTGACGAAACACTGCCCGGCGGACGCTTCGTTTCCCTAAAACGCGCGTGTTGCGGCAGGTTTCACCCCGCCCCTTGAACCCGGCCCGCGCGCCCGGTAGATTGCCGCGTCATGCGAAAGGTCGTCATCGGAAGTCGCGGTAGTCAGCTCGCCCTCTGGCAGTCGGAGCACGTGCGCGATTGGCTCACGGCCCGGCACCCGGGATTTGAGTTCCCCATCGAGATCATCCACACGATGGGCGACAAGATCCTGGACGTGCCCCTCGCCAAGATCGGCGACAAGGGCCTGTTCACCAAAGAGATCGAGCGCGCCCTGCTCGACCGCCGCATCGATCTGGCCGTGCACAGCCTCAAGGATCTGCCCACGCGCCTCGAAGCCGGGCTCGCCATCGGCGCGATCGGCGTGCGCGAGGACGTGCGCGACGCGTGGGTCAGCCGCCGCGGCGTCGCGCTCCCCGACCTGCCCGAGGGCGCGACCATCGCCACGTCCAGCCTGCGCCGGCGCAGTCAGCTCTGGGCGCGGCGGCCCGACCTGCGCATCGTGGACATGCGCGGCAACCTGAACACGCGCATGCGCAAGCTCGACGAATCGGACGAGATCGACGGCCTCGTGCTCGCCGCCGCCGGGCTCGTGCGTCTGGGCTGGGAAACGCGCATCACGCACCGCATCGAGTTCGACGCGATCCTGCCCGCGGTGGGCCAGGGCGCGCTGGCTGTCGAGATCCGCGACGACGACCCGGCCACCGCCGCGCTGCTAGCCGACTTCAACCACGCCGATACCGCAACGGCGGTGCGCGCCGAGCGCGCGTTCCTGCGCCAGCTCGAAGGCGGCTGCCAGATCCCCATCGGCGCGCACGCGTCCGTTAGCGCGGGGCGGGTGCGTCTCGATGGTCTGGTGGGGAGCCTCGACGGCAAACGCATCCTGCGCGACGCCGCCGAGGGCGACGCGGCCGATCCCGAATCCATCGGCATCGCCCTCGCCGAGACGCTGCTCGCCGCGGGCGCCGACGCGATCCTCGCGGAGATCGTCAGGGACGCGCGAAGCTGATTTTACGTCCGTAGCGCCGCGCCGCTCAGCGTGTGGCACAGTCATTTTCGGCTGTTCGGTGCGGCATTTGTCGCCCCTGAAAATCGCCTTAACTCATTGAAAACGCTTGACAATATGGCTCATTTGTGCTAGTTCTTTTCACCGGGAATCGGGCATATCCACCCCCAAAACCCGGTGAACGATGACGCCGAAACAGACCCCGCCGCTCTCGGATTTCGACCTCTACCGCAGCCACTTCAACCAGATCCTGAACCAGAGGCACGAGCTGATCCTGCTCGGCAAGGCCATCGACTGGTCGGTCTTCGACCGCGAGTTTGGCGCGCTGTACGACGCGGCACATGGCCGCCCCGGTCTTCCGACGCGCCTGATGGTCGGGCTGCATTTCCTGAAGCACACGT
>CAZPJD010000084.1:0-5709 GCA_964586775.1 uncultured bacterium
CAGATTCGCGCCGAAGGGATTTTGCACGAGCCGCGCGGGATCGAAGCCCTCGGCGAGAAAGCTGTCGTAGGCAAACGGCGAAGGGACCGTGACGAGATCGGCGAGGTCGTAGTCGCGCAGGCATCGCGCCACGACGCGATCGTGCGTCGGCTCGTAGCGGATGCCGTGCCGCGCGTAGGCGTCACGCAGGATGCGTGACTGCGTGCGAATGTGCGTGCTCGCGCGATCGACCACCACGCGCAGCCCGCGGCGCTTTGCGGCGGCGATCGCTCCCGTCGCCTGCGAGTTCCACACGTGGATCGACGTAAGCCCCGAGGTGCGGTCGATCGCGCGCGCAATCACGCGGGCAAGTCGTGCGTCGAAGACGCGATTCTTGGCCTCGTAATACAGCTGGTCGCCGGTCACGCGACGCAGCCCGTCCGGCAAAAACGGATGCGCGTCGATGCGCGCGGGATCGATCTCGCACGGCCGCGCCGACAGGCACGCAACGCGCGCGAGCATCCCGGCGCGCTCGAGGCCCAGCGCGGCGCGATACGCGGTCTGGCCGATGCCCGCGCCGGCGAAATCCGCCGCGACGGCGTAATAGACGGCAAGGTCGTTCGTCACGCGCGGATGCTATCAGGGCGCGCGGCGTGCGGCTACGTGGCGGGGTGGCGATTCCGATTTCTCCACCACGCGCGGAGGTCGGTTTCGAGATGGCGAAAGGCGGGGAGTTGTCGCAGGGGTTCGAATGTCGCCACGAAATCGGCGACGAGTGCGGCGCTTTCCGATGCGCGAAATCGGATTCGTCGCCGTCCGTGCAGTTCGCTGGCCTCGCGAAGCGCGGTGTGCAATGTGGTCTTCGGATCGGGAATCGATTCCCATTGACGGCTTGGAGGTATCCGCAACGTCGACGTGCCTCGCGGATTTCCGGAGGCCTTTCGAATGGCCGTTTCATCGAGCAGCAGCCATGCCTCCGTCATGCGCACCGGGATCACACACACGTGCGGCGTCGCCATCCCCGGGGGAATCGCCTGACGAATTTCCTCGATGCGATCCTCGACCGGACGCGCTTCGGCGTCCCGATGAACGAACAGCACGTCGCACTCGTGCAGGTCCACGGCCATACGGATCTTGTCAGCGAGGCCTTTTGGGGGATTGGGAAGGATTGCCGAGTCGAATGGCTCCACCCGACTCGACGAAACCCCACATTGACCGAGCAGCCATTCGAGAATGCGAATCAGCGCCCGGTCGCTCGTTCCATCGGAGATCAGTGTTCCGGTGACGAATGTCACTCGCCAGTCCCGCGCTCTGTCGGCTGTAGCTGCAATACCAGTTGTCGGAAATCCTCGCGCTTGGCAACTCGTTTCACGGCGGGATGCCCTGGTTCATCCGCGTCTCGCAGCTCCTCCCTCGCCAGCGCGGCGGGTAGAGCATTCAGGATGGAAGTGATGTCATTCAAGGTCGCCGGACGGACGGCGTCGCTATTTTTGGCTCTCCATGTGTTCCGTAGCGGCCTGAGCACAAGGGAATCGACACGCGCGCCATTTTGGGACGGTTGGTTATCGGCGAAAAGAAGACTGTCCTCGGGAACAAGGCCCACGACTTCCGGGCTGTGCGTGTTCACGATGACCTGCCGAAGCGGATTGTCCTCGCCGATCTTCGCGTACAAATCGACGGAAAGCCCTTCAAGGAGATCGATGATCCTCGGAATCCGCGTCGGATGAATGCCGTTCTCCGGCTCTTCCATGCACAGCAGCCCGCTCCATTTCGGGTCCTGTTCCAGCGCGGCAAGCGCGAGAAAACGCAACGTGCCGTCCGAGAGTTCGCGTGCGCTGAAGACCGTCCCGATTCGATTCGTGACGATCGTCGTTAAAAGCTCTCGTTTCTCGTCGCGGTCCACATCGATGTTCTCGACGTCGACCAGTTCCTTCAGACGATTGACCAGTCGCTGTTGGACCGCCCATTGCTCCGTCGTCTTGTTTCTTCCGTACGAAATCAAACGATTCAGAGTGGCGGCGAGGCCGCGGCCCTCGGGACCCAGCACCGCCGTCGTTCGATACTCATCGGGCGTGCGCAGATGGGCCGGCTCCAACTGAAGTAGTCTCCACGATTGCATCTCGCGCTTCGCCATCAGCGCGGTCGGCGATTCCGCCGTCCGGATCGTGGATAGAAGTGTTCGAGCCAAACCCGAAGACTGAAAACTTGAACCGCGTCCCTGATGACTGCTGTCCTCGTGAATCTTGAATTCCCGGACGTTGTCGGCGTTGACCCGTGTGGAGATGAAAGGGGCCGTTCGACGACCCTGAAACGCCGATTCGCGCCAATCCTTGTAGCCGCGCGCGAACGGCAACGCGGATTTCGCCTCACTCTTCTTGACGTAGTCGAGTCGTTCGCTCGTAATCTCGTAGGTGTCGCCTCCGGCATCGCCGGACGCGGTTCGACGAATTTCCAAACTGTATCTCAGAAATGTCGCGCTCGCCTCAACGGGTTGCCCCAGATCGTCCTCACCCCTTTTGGGAACGATCATCTCGGCCTCGAACATCATCTTCCCCGTGCGCGTATTGGTGCCACGCGTAAAAACCCGTCCGGCTTCCTTGGCGCGTGTCTCGCCGCGGACGCCTGTCAGCGCCTCGATCAGGGACTTCTCGGTCAGGTCCGACAGAAACAGGATTGCGTCGAACAGATTGGATTTTCCCACGCCGTTTCGCCCGGCGACGCACGTGAACGGGCCGAAGCGCACATCGATGTCAACGAGGTTCTTGAACCCCTGAACTTTCAGGCGCGTCAACATCGGCGAACCCTCCGGACATCGGCGACTTGCGAATCGTCCTCGCATACTAAATCCATCGCCAAGGGTAAAGCCATGCCGCCCCCCTCCCGCCCCGCCGCCCGCCGTGATAAACGGGCGCCCTGTGACGCACGCCCGAATGGCCGCGCCACTCGCCGGGGGAGATTCGCCATGCCGATCCGCGACGAATTCGCCGCGGTGCTGTTCGACGTGGACGGGGTGCTGCTCGACTCGATGAGCCTGCACGTCGACGCGTGGGTGCGCGCCGGGCAGGAGCTGGGCATCGAGATCACCGAGGACGAGGTCTACCGCCGCGAGGGCGAAAAGGCCGAGGTCTCGGCGCGCGATTTCGTCAAGAGCGCCGGCATGATGACCACGCGCGCCCGCGCCGCAGCGCTGCTCGAACGCAAGCGCGGGATCTACGCGCGCATCGCCGCCGCGCCGAAGCTCTTTCCCGGCGTCGAGACCGTGCTCGCCGCCGCGCGAGACGCCGGGCTCGCCCTCGCCTTCGTCACCGGTACCAGTCGCGCCGAGATGAACGCGATCCTGCCCGCGCGCGTCGCGGAGTTTTTCGACGCGTCGGTGTGCGGCGACGAGGTGATGCACGGCAAACCCAACCCCGAGCCGTACATGACCGCCGCGCGGCTGCTCAAGCGCCACGCGCGAGAGTGCCTCGTCATCGAAAACGCGCCCTACGGCATCCGCTCGGGGCGCACCGCCGGGTGCGCCGTGTGGGCCGTGCGCAGCACGCTCGATGGCGATCACCTGCGCGAGGCGCACCGCGTGATCGAACGCATCGAGGACCTGCTCGGCGAAATCTGACGCCCGAATCCGAACGCGCGTTCGCGCGGCGAAGGGTGAGCGCGGGCGATGCCCGCCCCGCGCCCGAGGGCCGCGCCATGCCCTGGCGAACGCAGTCCATCCGCCCGCCGCTCGGCGACGCCGCGCGACGATCTTTGCGCGCGATTCTTCCGCGCGACCGTCGCGAAACCGAACCGCCGCGCGATGCCGCACCGCAAACCGCGCCGCGTGCCGACATCTCGCGTCGCGCGACGATCGTTCACGTCATGCCGTGGCCGCTCACCGCGGGCGGCGCACAACGGTTCTTCGTCGATCTCGCGACCGCGCAGGCCGCCTACGCCGACGTGCACGCGATCTGCCCCGAGGGCGGCAATTTCTGGGACTCGCTGCTCGCCGGTGTGACGATTCACGCCATCGCGCGCGACGCCAGCGGCGCGGTGCTCTTGAACGAACTCGCGCCCGACCTCGTCCACCATCATCATCCGAGCGGCGGATGGCTGCTGGATGCCGCCCGGCGCACCGGCGCGGCCATCCTCGGCACGCAGCACCGCTGGCGCGAGAACGTCGATCCCGCGCGCGCGGCCGAGGTGACGCCGGTCTGCGGGCCGGGGCCGGGTGTGATCCGCCACGGCGTGGATTTGGAGGCGTACAGGCCCGCGCCCCGACTCGAACGGCCCTCACCCCCGGCCCCCATACGCGCTAACTTAATTTGTCCTTGGTTTGCCATTCGAAGATCCGGGCCTGCTGCATGTCTCGGCGTCTAGGTGCGTTGAAGAAGTGCCGTTGGAGGTTCTCGGCGTTTTCGAACCAGTCGGCGATGGTGATCGGTCCGACGGCGGCGAAACGCATTCCGTCCAACAGCGCTCGTTGAATTCGCCACAGCGACGGGGGCCGCTCACGCCAATCGGTATCCCCAGGGGGAAAAGGCGAGGAATCGATCGGTGAAGTCCTCCAGCAGCAGCGCGGCCAGCAACTTGGCGTAAAGGAAACTGCGCGCCAGAGGCGGGTCTCGCGCGGGCAACTCGTCCAGATGCAGCAGGCTCTTCATGCGTTTGAACGCCAGCTCGATCTGCCACCGAAACCGATACAGTTCCAACACCTGCGAAGCCGACGCGGCGTCGGGCGGCAGCGAGGTCAGGACGAACACGTATCCCGCACTTTCCAGTGTGCGTGGATCCACCGCACGGCCTTTCTTGACCCGCTCCCGCATCGTCTTCGCGCGAGAGATCTGGGCGGCGGCCTCGCTCTTTCGCGCCGCGACGAGTCGCGCTCCCAGAGCCGGGAGCCCCTTCGCGGGGGACACACGCACCGCCGCCTCTTCGGCCCTCGCGTCGGGCAACCCCCGTAGAAATTCCATCAGGTCGAATTTCCGGCCGTGCAGATCCAGCAACGGAAGGTTCTGCCAGTTGAGGCGCACGATGAAGTCGGCCCCGGAATCCACCACGTCCCGCAGTCCCTGTCGGTGAGCGTAACCCCGGTCGCCCAAGACGACCTCCCCGGGACGAAACGGGAACCGACGCAGCGTCTCGCCGCCGGACGCATCGGTCAGTTCGATGTGGTCGATGGACAGCGTCGCGAGGTCAAATCCCAGATGAATGCGCCAGTCCGTTCCTTGGCTCCCCGGACGACTGATCGTCGTCGCGTCCACCAAGCGCAGCCGCCGGTGGCCGAACGCCGGGGGTGGGGGCGCCCGGTCTGCTAACTTAAGGCCCAAGAGGTGACCCAGCCACACGTCCGCCGAGCGCAGCCGCTTGAGCAACGCGACATCCGAGATTTCGGCCACCCCCGCAACCTGTGCCCACGCGGCGGTCTGGCGCAACGTCAAACCGCAAAATCCGTAGGCCAATGCCAACCGCAGAAGCGTCTGCGCGTCACGAACGCCACGCCGACGCCGCATCGCCCCGGATTCCCGCGCGGTACGTCCCAGCTCATCCGCGGAAGGGAGAAATGACAACAGATACGCCCACTCGTACTCCAGCACGATCTTGCCATTCATGCGCCTGATCGTACCCGGCTCCGAAATATTCGTCAATTCTTAAGTTAGCGCGTATGCCCCCGGCCCCTCTCCCACCGAGTGGGAGAGGGGGGCAAAGCAGCGCGAGTTTCTTCGTCTCCCCTCTCCCGTTTGACGGGAGAGG
>CAZPJD010000085.1:0-3431 GCA_964586775.1 uncultured bacterium
CCAGACCCAGCGTCGTCGTCGCCATCGTGCTGGTGCGTCCGTAGCGATAGAAATATCCGTCGGGCCGTTTGACGTCGATGAAGTTGATGAAACCCTGACCGCTTCGATCGAAGTTCATCGTAAAACCGAAGGCGAGCGGGCGCTTGTTCCGAAAGATCGAGCTGAGATCGAGCACGAGATTCGAGAAGACGACGTTGTTGCCTTCGTCGAATTTTTCGAGTTCTCCCTTGGGCCCACCTTCCAGATTGGGGCCAGTCCACAGGTAGGTGAAATTCATCTCGGACGTCTCGATGTTCGCGAGCGCCGCCGGGTTGTGATACGACAGGCTCGGATCGCCCGCCACCGCCGTCATCGCGTTGCCCAGCGCCATGGCCCGGGCGGTCGTTCCCCAGTCGAGCGGCGGTGCCAGTTGACCGGCCGTCGCGACCGTCGCCGTGAGCACGAATACCCCCATCGCCAGCCAACACCCTGCCCGCTTCACGGTCGCCTCCGTTCGCGTCGCGCCGACACGCCGGACCCTTCGGTCCTCGCGATTTCCCGGCTCGATCAATGACAAGAATATGACGGAACAAGCCCTCGTGGTCCTTAACACGCGCTTTCGCGGGGTGTCAACGAAAAGGCACGAATAACTTGCGGTCCCACCGCGACCGAGCCCGAATTTCCCGAGAAAAAACGGCGGTCCCCGGTGGGGCCGCCGCTTGGAGATTCGTCGCCGGATTTTTCCCTAAAGCAGTTCCACGATCGTCGCGAGGCCCATGCCGCCGCCCACGCACAGCGTCGCCGCGCCGACCGACAGATTGCGGCGGCGCATGGCGTAAATGAGGCTGATGACGATGCGCAGGCCGGTGCATCCCACGGGGTGCCCGAGCGCGATGCCCGAGCCGTTCACGTTGGTGATGGAGCGGTCGAGACCCAGCATATGCTCGACCGACAGATACTGCGCGGCGAACGCCTCGTTGCACTCGATGAGCTGCAGGTCCTTGAGTTCCATCTTCGCCTTGGCGAGCGCCTTGGTCATCGCGGGTACCGGTCCGTAGCCCATCAATTCGGGCTCGACCCCCGCGAGGCCGTGGGCGACGACCCGCGCGAGCGGCTTGAGGCCCAGCGCCTTCGCCTTTTCCGCCTCGACCACGATCGCCGCGCTCGCGCCGTCGTTCAGGCCCGACGAGTTGCCCGCCGTCACCGTGCCGCCTTTCTTGAACACGGCCGGCAGCTTGGCGAGGCTCTCGCGAGAGACCTCGCGGCGCGGGTGCTCGTCGGTCGTGAACATGACCGGATCGCCTTTGCGCTGCGGGATCGGCACGGGCACGATCTCGTCGGCGAACGCGCCGGAGTCGATGGCGGCCAGCGCCCGTGCGTGGCTCGTGTACGCCACCTCGTCCTGCGCCTCGCGGGTCAGGCCGTATTTTTCGGCCAGGTTTTCCGCCGTGACGCCCATGTGGAAGTGGCCGAGCGGGTCGTTGAGCCCCTCGACCAGCATGTCCACCGCTTTCGCGTCGCCCATTCGCGCGCCCCATCGCATGTCGTACAGGGCGTATGGCACGCGGCTCATGTTTTCGACGCCGCCAACCAGCACCATGTCGGCGTCGCCCATGCCGATCTGCTGCGTGGCGAAGACGAGCGCCTGCATCGAACTGCTGCACTGGCGCTGAATGGTCGCCGCGGGCGTGGTGTGCGGAATGCCGGCTTTGAGCGCGATGCACCGCGCCGTGTTGATCTCGTCCGTGCGCATCATGCAATTGCCGATGAGCACGTCGTCGAGATCCTTTGCGTCGACCCCCGCCCGTTCGATCGCGGCCTTGGCGGCGATCACCCCCAGATCCGTGGCGGAGACATCCTTGAGCGATTTTCCGAAACTGCCGATGGGCGTCCTGGCGGCGCCGACAATCCAAGCCTCACGCATGGCGAGCCCCAAAGAAAGAGTGTGAAACGTCGGCGCGGTCTGCTTCTCCGCGCCGCCCAAAGCGATCGGCCGCGCGAAGTCGTGCCGCGCGGCGTAAAGACCTAGACGTGATGGTGATGCGGGTCGTCCTGCGACAGTTCGATCAGGATGCCGCCCGTGCTCTTGGGATGCACGAACGCCACGAGCTTGCCGTGCGCGCCGCGTCGGGGTTCCTGATCGATCAGCGTGTATCCCTGCGCCTTGAGGTGCTCGAGCGCCTCTTTGACGTCGGTCACGTCGTAGCAGATGTGGTGGATGCCGCCACCCTTTTTCTCGATGTACTTCGAGATCGGGCTTTCGGGCGACGTGCCTTCCAGCAGCTCGATGTTCACCTCGCCGACCGGTAGAAACACGGTGCGCACCTTCTGATCCGGCACCTCTTCCTCGTGAACACTCTCCAGGCGCAGTCCCTTCGTCCAAAAGGGCATGGCGTCGGCGAGGCTCGTGGTGGCGATGCCGATGTGGTCGATCTTCTTGAGCATGAAATCCCCTTTTTCGAAGTCGGGATCGTTTCGCGATTCCCGCTTCCGCTCTTGCTCGTGGTCTACAGGCGGTGCTTCAGCACCAGAATCTCCGTCTCGCCCGGAAGGCGATCGGCAAACAGTTCGATCTCGTCCGTATCGATGCGCTTCACGTTGGTCTTGCCCGCCAGGAATCCATCCACCGGGGCGATGTCGAAGCCGCACTTGTCGGTCTTGTAGTGCATGGGGATCACGACGCGGGGGCGCAGCGTCTCGACCACGTCCGTCGCCTCGTGCGCGTCGATGGTGTAGAAGCCGCCGACGGGCAGCAGGAGGATATCGACGCCGCGCAGCGCCGTCACCTGATCCGGCGTGAGGATGTGACCGAGGTCGGCCGCGTGACACACGCGAATGCCGTCCACCGTGAAGTCGAACATCCGCACCTTGCCGCGCTGCTTTCCGCCCTCACCGTCGTGATCCGCGCCGACGACCGCGAAGCGAATCCCCTTCGCCTCGCCCGGCTGGCGCATCACCGCGAAGTCGCCCGAAAAGCCCTTGGTGTGGTTGTGGTCGGGGTGCTCGTGGGAGATCGTGACGACATCCGGCTTCGAATCCACGGGCAGATAGCCGATCGCGCCGCCGTAGGACCCCGTTTCATAGGGATCACAGACCACGCACGTTCCATCCGCCGCGAAAATCGAGAAACAGGAGTGCCCGTTGTAACGGATCTTCATGACGCTCCCCCTGCCCGGTTCGCCGCCACCGTTGCCCCGCGAATTCCCACGGGAATGGAAGTGTAGGAAAATCGGCCCGGGTCTTCAAGGCGCGCGCCGCGCCCGCTATGCTGGACGCAATTCTTCGACGCCGTTGCGGCGTCGTGGGTGTCCGAATTTCGAGGAGTGGATCATGCCATCGTATTTTCCGTGGGTGTTCGTGTTGCTCGCCCTATCCTTCATGACGACCGGTTGCGGCGACGATGACGATTCGGACGATTCCGGCTCCACCGATGACGACGCGACCGATGACGA
>CAZPJD010000086.1:0-5976 GCA_964586775.1 uncultured bacterium
CTCGCCGTTTTCGGCGGTGTTCTCCGGCGAGTAGCACCACAGCATCCGCCCGACGAGCATCTTCTCGAACGCTTCGTAGTAGGGATCGAGAATGTACGACGAGACGATGTAGTCGTTCGCCATGGATTTTTCGATGCCGCCGAAGTTGTAGTAAACGCCGAACTCGCCCATGAACGCCGGCGGGTTGCCGAGGCTGTACGTGGCCGTGTCGAACGCCGCCTCCATGTCGGGCAGGTAGTCGCGGTGGCGGCGCTCCTCGACGGTGAAATCGCGGGGCGGTTGGCCGAAGCCGATGTTCGGGTAGATGTCCACGTATTTGTGCGGCACGAAGGCGTACTGCCGGATGCCTTCCGGCGCGGTCATCGGCTCGGCCCACTGACCGGCGATCCCCTTGTCGGGCAGCCCCAGCACCTCCTCGAAAAAGATGATCGCGTCGGGGTCTTCTTCGAGCAACCGATGCCCGACGCGCTCGTGGAAGGGTTGAAGGTAGTTGCGGTTGAAGTTGCTGTTGAGCGCGAGCGCCGCCGCGAAATCCGGCGACGGAGCGGTTTGGGACACCTTCGGTCCGAAACCGCGCTCGTTCATGTCATCGACGCTCTTGGGCAGCAGATCGTTGACCAGAATCTCCTCGCGCCACTGCTCCAGGGCCTCGCGCGCGATGCCCTTTTCGACGAGCTGGTCGATGTAGCCGTCGAGGATCTCCTCGGATCGATCGGGATCGAAGGTGTCCACGCCGATCTTGCCCGCGTCCTGATAGATCAGGGCGTAGAGCGTGAGCAGGATGTAGACGCCGCCGGGCTCGTTCATCGTCTCGTAGCCGAGCACGTTGGGGTAGTCCTTCACGCGCATCGCCACCTGCGCGTAGGCGTCGGCGTAGGCCGCCTGCAGATAATCCTTCACGGTCATGCCATCGATCGTGTAAGTCGGCCAGACGGCGTCGCCCGCGAAAAACGCGGCGAAGCAGCGGTTGATGTCGAGCGAGAGCCCCATGTTGAGAAACCACGACGTCCACGGCAGCACGTCCGACGTGTTGCGCGGATGAGAGGCGACGTTCACCGGCAAGCCCCACTCGGGTCCGCCGACGAACTTCTCCGGCAAACAGGTCTCGACCACCCACTTGGGCGCGCCGTCACCGCCCACGCGGTTGTTGTAGCCGTAGGGCGCGGCGCGTTCGGCCTCGACGGGATCGAACAGGCCGCTCGCCTCGGTGCCGTCGTCGAAAAACGTAAACAGGTGGCGGGAGAACATGTCCTGATGCATGTCGAGCATCACGTAGATGCCGTACTCGTTCGCCTTCGCGACCACCTTCTCCATGTAGTCGAGGTATTCCTCGTCGTAGATCCCGCGGCCCTCGTGCTCGATGCCCTCCCACATGACCAGCAGACGCACCGAATTGAAGCCGAGCTTTTGCAGCATGCGCAGGTGGTGATCGGCCTCGTCCAGGCGAAACGGCTTGCCGATGTACGAAACGGGATCGAACTCGGCGGGCACCTTGTTGCTGCCCGACAGGTTCACGCCGTTCAGGTAGACGTAGCGACCGTGCGCGTCGCGAAAGAACGACATGTCGGTGCGGACCTTCGCGAGCGAATCGTCGAACTGGTCATCCAGATCGTATTCGTCGTCGCCGCACCCCGCGCACAAAAGCAGCACAAGGACGGCCAGCGCCCCGGCCGATCGCCTCGCCATGATGCCCTCCGATTCCCGATGTCCCAATAACAAAGCCCACACGAGCCGCGCCACTATAGCACAGTGACGCCCTCGGCCAAGGATCGGAGGGCCGCAATTTGCGCGAGGCTAGCTCTGGGCTTCGCCGAACCTCCGGTCGAGCTTCGTGAGCTGGCTTCCGAAGCCCTCGGCCGACATCCGCGTCCAGTGCGGATCGCGATGGGGATGTAGCGTCACCACCATCCGCGCGCGTTCGCCGATCGCCTGAAAGTCCACCTCGATCGTGCTCTCGTAGGGCTCGACGCCCGGGATGAAATCGATCACGTGAACGAGCGACAGGTATTCGCAAGGTCGAAACTCGGCGTAACGCCCGTGCGTGCCGTGCGACAGCGGCTGGCCCATGCTCTTCATCGCCTCGATCATCTCGGGTGCGTCGGCGATCATGTCGTACACGAGCGCTCCACCCACTCGAGCCTCCAGGGCGTGGACCTCGACGCGAAATCCCACGGGGCCCCACCACGATTCGAATCCGTCCTTGGTCGTCCACAGATCCCACAATTCCTCGACGCGCGCACGATACGTGCGCTCGACGACGATCTTTTCCTGGGGCGTTTGGGCGGTCGCGGTCGAGTCATGGTCCTTCACGTTGTTCTCTCCTTCTTCGTTGATCGTGTCGTTTGGCGATTCTTGAGCGCGTCGCCGAAACGGTCGAGGCGCTCCTCCCACAGCCGCCGATACCCCGCGAGCCAGGCGTCAAGTTCCCGAAACGGCTCCGGCCGCAGCGCGTAGTGGCGGCGTTGGCCTTCCGGACGAACCGTGACGAAACCCGCCTCGTGCAAAATGCGCAGGTGCCGCGAGACGCCGGACTGATGGACCCCGGCCCGCTCGACGATTTCGCCGACCGGCTTCTCACCGCCCAGCAGCACCTCGACGATGAGGCGGCGCGTGGGATCGGCCAGGGTCTCGAATGGATGTAAATGCATCATGGTGTATATACATACTGGAAAATATTTCCCGCGTCAAGCCGTCGTCGCCCGCAACCACCCAACCGGTCTTGCGAGACAGACGCGGCGTCGCCGGCCGCGATCTTTCGTTTGACGCGCACGCGGCAAACGGCGCATCATTTCCCCGCGTCGATTTCGTACTGGGAGGGGTCCCCTGCGTCGTCATCCATGGCTTTTTCCGCGCGCATGGCGACTTGCGGCACTCGTCGCGTGCGTCGCGGCGCCGCTGATGGCGTGCCCGTCGGCATTCGCGTCCGATGAAGAGCCCGCCGCGGGCGAAGCCGGGGATTCGCCGGTCGAGCGACCGAAAGACCTGGAGCAGTACTTTCAGGGCGAACTCGAAATGCTGCGCGAACTACACCGGCGCGAGCTCGAGCGCGATCGCCTGCACGCCGAGTCGCTCGAAAACGTGAAAAAAAATCGCCTGCCGGACCCCGACGCCGAGATCCGCGTCAACTTCGACAACGACTGGTTTATCCTCAACGCCGCGGGCGGCGACTGGGGTTACACCAGCGGGATTCGCTCGTCCGTGGTCTGGCCGCTCGACTTCGACCGCGAGTCCCTGATGGGCCGGTGGCGCGCCGGGGACGACACCGCCCTGCGTACGTGGCTGCTCACGCTCCTCGATACCCCGGAAGGGCCGGGCCGCCCGTTTTTCGGCGTCGCGATCGGGCAGGAGATGTACACCCCGCGCGATCTGAGCCGCGCGACGGTGGACCCCGACGATCGGCCCTACGCGGGATGGGCTTACCTCGCCGGGCTCTTTCAGATTCGCGGTCCGCTCGGGCGATTCGACACGGAGCTGCAGATCGGCGGCACGGGACGCTACTCCGGTGCGCAGCAGGGCCAGAAGGCCATCCACGAAAACACCGACGCGCCCAATCCGAAGGGGTGGGAACACCAGATCGCCGATGGCGTGGGTGTGAACGCCTATCTGCGTCCCAGCCGCCTCATCTTCAATCTCCAGCACCCGCGCGAGATCGGCGTCCCGGTGCAGTTCGGCGACGCGCAGCTCTACGCCGAAACGGCGATCGGTACGATCTTCACGGCGCAGGCCATCGGCGTGTCGATCCGCATGGGCTGGATCAAGGAGAATTGGGTGCGTCGATTGGAGCAGGGCCAGTTTGTGCCGGATCGGAAAATTCCGCACCGATTCGATCCCGACGGCATCGAGCTGTTTCAGTTCTATTTTTTCTCGCGCCTGCAAAGCCAATACGTGCTACGCAACGGGCGGATTCAGGGCTTGCCGTGGGTCGAGAGCGAGCACACGCTGGCCATCAACCCCATCGTGCACGAAGGCGAGTTCGGTCTGTACCTGCAGCCGGTCAACGCCGTCGCGTTCATCTTCTCGTCCACGCACCGCACGCAGGAAACGCGCAACGGCGTCTCCGACAGCGCGGGGCATTCGTACGGCCACATGCAGCTCGTGGTGTATTGGTACTGAGTTTTCGAAGGGGAAGCCCGTGACTCGCCACATGAACTTTTTCCAGATGCGCGGTTCGTATTCGAGGCTCTTCGCATGGCTTTACAACCGCACGGTCGCCGACCGCATCGGCGTCGTTTACGACGACATGCTCGGCCGGTTTTTGCCCGAGGCACGCCCCGGCACGTCGATTCTCGACGTGGGCTGCGGACCCGGCCACGCGACGCGGCGCATCGCCCTGGCGAAACCCGATGTGCGCGTGACGGGCGTCGATCTGTCGGAGCACATGATCGCGCGCGCAAGACGCGACGGCGTGGGCATCGCCAATCTGAATTTTGAGATCGGCGACGCGATGGCGCTGCCCTTTGCCGATGCGTCGTTCGACGAGGTCGTCAGCACGGCGTCGATCAAGCACTGGCCCGATCCCGCGCGGGGTGTGCGCGAAATGGCGCGCGTCGCGAAACGCGGCGGGCACGTGATGGTGCTTGAGGTCGATCGCAACGCAACCGACGAGGCGATCACGAATTTCGTGAGCCGGTTCCTGCGTCCGCCGGGATCGCTCCCCTTCGTCCGTGCGTACTTCCGCAAGTTCATCGGGGGGCAGGGCTCGACGCGCGCCGAGCTCGCCGCATGGATCGCGGACTGCGGGCTGACCGAACTGCGCGATGGGCAGGAGACGCGGTGGCCGCTGGTGTGGGCCGGTGGCACGAAGGGCTGATCGATACCATGGACTGATCGACACCGAGGGATGAACAAAAAGAAACCGGCGGGGAATCCCCCGCCGGTCGTCTTGGCGCTTCGCCGATCTTTCGTGATGCCCGGCGAACTCAGCCTTCGGATTCCTTGCAAGTCACATCCAGCCCCAGCCCGTTGTTGATCGCGTCAGCCGTCTCGTTGGCCCATCCGAGGTTGACGCCGGACAGGATCGCCTGTTCGAGCTGGGCGGCCACCTCGCCCACCGTCGCGGCGTCCGTGTACTCTTCGAGATCGAGTTCGGTGTTCATCGCGAGACCCGCCTGGAAGCCCAGACCCTCGCGCAGTTCATAAGCGGCCAGGTTCAGCAGAAAACCCGCGTACTGCTTCTGCGCCCGGGCCAGCGCCGTCTTGCTGTTTCCGGCCGCCAGAGCGGTCTGGAAATCGCTGTAGGACGAGAACACGTCGGTGTACGACAGGGCCACGGTCACGATCGCCTGGATCTCGGTGCGGCTGTACTTGGCGGCGCGGCTCTGCTCGATCTGCTGCTTCCAGAAACCGATCGTCTTGGGGCACACGAACGCCGGAGGCTCGTCTTCACACACGCCCAGACCGAAGTCCGCGTCGGTCACGTCGGTTTCCGACATCCCCACCGCGATCTCCTCGCCCGTGGTCAGGTGCAAACCCTCGGGAACGTACGCCGGGTCCAGAAACGCCACGAAGCAGAAGCTCGACAGCGACGGAATGCTGTAATAGCCCGGGTTGCCGTTCACGTCGTCGCTCGTGAAGTCGTAGTCGTAGATCTCGTCGTCGTTGTTGATCACTCCGTCGCACTCGTAGTCGCGAAAGAACATGACGCGCACGCCGTTGAGACCGGCGTCGGCGCCCTCGTTGGCCTCGCCGTCGCAGTTTTCGTCGAACCACACGTAGTCGCCCACGTTCATCGGAACGCCGGCGAAGGCCGTGGAAGCGATGGCGCAAAACGCGCACGCGGCGATCAGAGCGAAAAGTCGGCTGGTGGCGAGTCGGCTTCGGGTCATCTTCATCTCCCCTTCGGTTTGGTTCCGGGATCCCCCGAGATCCCCTTGGTTCCGTTTCGGCCTTTCGGCCATCGTTGAGCCCACTTTAGCCGGTCCAGCTTCGTTTGTCAACTAAAAACTCTAAAAACGCGAAAAATTCTCTGAGAAGACG
>CAZPJD010000087.1:0-30077 GCA_964586775.1 uncultured bacterium
TGCGGTAGAGGTCGAAATCCGAGAGCGGCGGGGTCTGTTTTGGCGTCATCTTTCACCGGGTTTTGGGGGTGGATATGCCCGATTCCCGGTGAAAAGAACTAGCACAAATGAGCCATATTGTCCAGCGTTTTCAATGAGTTAAGGCGATTTTCAGGGGCGACGACTTATCATCGGATATGGGAGTGCGGATCTGGAATCCCTTGCCGGCCGCGTCGAATCCGGGCGCGAGGGGAGCCGGATTCCTACCGCAGATTCGCGATGCGGCTGGCGTAGCGGTCCCACCACTCGCGGCCATAGTGGGCCGTTCGCTCGAAGGCGCCGAATCGGTACACGGCCAGATAGACGACCGTGACCGTGGCCATCGAGGCGACGCTGTCCACCACGTAGTGCTGTTTGGTGAGCACGGTGGACGCGGCGATGGAGAAGGCGTAGGCGAGCGCGAGCGCCCCCCATCCCCGATGGACTTCCCATAGGACGAGGCCGCACATGAGCACCATGGCAACGTGCATCGATGGCAGACAGTTCACCGGCGGCGTATCGGCCCGGTAGATGACATCGAGCACCCAGGTCGCGAAATCGGTGACGGCGAACTCGGGCCGCACCATGGTGACGGGGTAGAGCAGGAAGATCGGCCAGCAAATTCCCATGACCGCAAGGTATGATACCGCGGCTTTCTTGTAAGCCATGTCGTCGCGGATCAGGACCAGCGGGATGAAGTACATCGGGTAAAGGCCGAGATAAACGAATGTCCAGTTGACGGCGAACGGAATTCGGCGCTCCAGCGCGAAATCGAACGAGTGCAACGCGTTGTAATCGAGGAACTTTTTGATCAGGAAATAGCCGATCGCCCAGACGCCGAACATCAGGAGCGTGACGATGCCCTGCCCGTAAGGCGCAAACGAAATCGCCGGTCGATACCCCTCCCGACGCAAGCGCCAAGCCGTCCACAGCAACACCGCCACCGCCGGCCACGCCGTTCCCAACAGAATCCAGTTGAGCGAGGTCAGACTGACATGGAAGACCTGATCGAGCGCGAGCAGGACCAGCATGTGCGGGCACAGGACGATCATATAAGTCAGCACGGCCGCGCGGATCGGGTTGTCCCGCAGGGAAATCGTCAGTTGGCCGTTCGACTGCGCGAATCGGTCCAGAATCGACATGCTCCGCCCCTGTGCGCGTCTTGGCGCAACTTTGATCCGACGTTCCCACCCGTACGACAACCGCGCGCCGCTGCGGGTTCGCCCGCCGTTTTCCCTTGCCGCATCGGTTTTCAACGAATGTGTACGCGACGGGGCAAGGGCGTGTCAATTCCAGCACGAACCGCCGTGATCGTTTCGCGCTTATTCGGCGGAACGCACGTCGCTCGCGTCGATCAACCCGGAAAGATCGCACGAAACGATCTCGGTTCGACCCGTCACGAACAGGCGTCTTCGGTCGGGATCCCACAGCATGGTGCGGGCTTCCTTGACGGGACCCTGCCACGTGGCGACGACCTCGCCCGTGTCGGTGCGTAAGGCGACGACCTGCCCGGTGAAGAAATTCGCGGTGAAGACCAAGCCGATCTCGGGTGCCGCGGCCAGCGTTCGGATCCACGGCAACGCCGGGATTCGGGAGCGACGCGTCAAAGTGTCCTGATCGATGACGTCGATGGCCCAAGCGGTCGGCCTGGCGACAAACAACGCCCTCGTCTCGTCATCGGTCGCCATGCCGAGCGAGAACGGACCGATCCACACGCTACGCGCTTCGCCCAGTTCCCCGCGCGGGTATCTCTCCACGATCGATAAAACCGACGAGTAGAACCATCCCGACACGAAATACCGCCGTCCGGCGTCGACGAGCGCCAGGCCGTATGGCAACCGGGTGTCGATCCCGACTCCCTGCGTTCGGCAGGTTTCCATGTCCATTTCGTAGATTTTTCCCACCATCTCCTGGATTGCGACGAATCGACCCGGCTCCAGCGAAGGTGCGAAATCGACCCAGCGTCCCATCGGACAGGTGCGAATCCTCGCGAGCGTCGCGAGATCGAATTCGGCCATCAAGCCCGGCCGTTGGGGAAGCGGCTCTTTCAGAAACGCGGTCACACGACCGCGGGACTCGTCCACCTGCAATCGTTCGGGGAGCAGTTCGAGCCTTTCCGACCAGCGGATTTCGCCCGAATCCAAATCGAGCCGCCCGACACGCCGCCCGAACTTGTCGCAAAAAAAGACGACGCGTCCGCCCTGGGCCAACTTGATGTCATAGATCTTGTGGCGATCCAATTTTTCCGAGGACGAGGGTGCCCACTCGATCGGCCGAATGGAACCGCATTCGATTTCTGGCACACGCCCATAGATCGGAGGTGTCCGGTCCCAGTCCTGAGCGAGTCCAAACGCCGAAATCGCGAGACAGGCGACGGCCACGCGACGCAGAGCACGCCCGGGGTTCGACAAGGTCCGCTCGGCGATGCGAACGACGAATATCGCGAGAGTCAGTCCGACACCGATGACTGGCCATCCGATCCATTGGTCAACGCCGTGAGGGGTCGCGGCGTCCGCGGCAAGGCGTCCGACCATCGCCACCAAGATTTCGACCGATGCGAGAGCCAAGACCCGTTTGAACCCGAAGCCGCGCGTACGGGCAATCAGGACCGTCGCGACAACGACAAGGACCGCCGCGCCCGGCGGCGCAATCACCAGCAGAACGATCGCCGCCACCGGGACGACGAGAACCAGCAACGCACGCAGGACCGTCTCGAACCACGGCCGAAGCGAATCCGTCAACACTGCGCCGATCAGCGTTGCGACGATCATCCAGCTCACGGCATCGCCGATGTACGAGGGATTCGCGGCCTCGGAAAAACTCGACCGAATGAGAAGGGCGACAACGACCACGCCCGATAGCGAAAAGACCGTTCCATAAGTCTTTCGGTAAAACGCCCAGCCCGCGAACACGCACATCGCGCAGGCCCGCGCCGTCGGGCCCGTAAGCAGGACCGTCAGCCATCCGGTCGCGAGCGCGGTCCACGCCAGCGATTCGACCACCCATCGGAACGCCGCGAAGACCCGATCGGAGTCCCGTGGAGCCGGGCTCTTCCGGCGCACTCGGCGCACGAATGCGCGCCATGACACGGCCAAGGAAATGGGAATCAGCGCGACGAGCCCGATGGCGAGGATTGCAAGACCCGCCAGCCACGCGACGCCCGCGACGTACTCGCGTCCCCACGACGAAAACGCCGAGGCGACGCAGACGAGCGTCGCGAGCGGCAGCCAACGAACCCATCGGGGGCGGGCGTCGATTCGCCCGGTCAGCAGTCTGCGAAACCCGATCGCCTCGGATTCGGCGCGCATGCGCTCGCGGATCTGGTCGCGACTCGGGATCGCGAGGATTCGCCGCGCTTTATTCAGGAGTGCGTTCAAACCGGATCAGTCCGCGCCGTCGCCCCAAGCGAGCGCGATGTGGCTCGACTGGCTGACCGTTCCCTCGTCGCCGGTTCCGCTCGACTGCTCGACGAAGATCTGCACGTCGCCCGCGAGCGGGTCCGCCGCCGTGGACTGGAACATCGCCGTCACCGCGTCGGGCGCTTCGCCCTCGATGGAGAGGATCTCGAAGTTCCCCGCCAGCGCATAGGGATCGAAGTCCGCGAGGAGCGCCGGCGTCGCGAGGCCCGCTCCGCCGGACGCCAGGGACTGCGTGAGCGTGGCCGGCCAGCTTTCGGCGAACGCGCCGTCGTCTGTCTCGACGCCGAGCGTCACGTCGATCTCCAGGCGGTGCAGGCAATCCATGGCGATCTCCTGGCCGCCATCCTCGTTAGGGACCGATTCGATCTCGCGGATTTCGCCGCCTTCGAAGTCGATCGTCACGGTGAGCTGCGTCTCGCCGCCCAGCGGGGACTGCGTGAGTAAGGAGGTGTCGGCGCTCCACGTCGCGGGGACGACAAAACCGCCGCCGGTGACGGTGAGCACGTCGTCCGCCGATACGCCCACCAGCGCGCTTACGTCGCCCGCGCCGTCGAGGGTCGTCGTGGTTTCGTCGCACACGTCGTACGCGTTTTCGTCGCCGCCGTCGTCGCCGCCATCGTCGTCGTCGCCCGACGAGTCGTCATCGTCGTCATCATCGCCGCACGCCGGCGCGAACGCGGCGAACGCCAGCATCAGCCCGAAAACCATCCACGGATTCCATCGTTTCATATCGTTTCTCCTTCGCGCCCGCCGCAGGTCAGGGCATCGTGAGATCATAGAGAGCTTGTACCAGAAGCTGCGCCGCCGGCTTCACGCCGTCCGGCGACGGGTTGTAGAACCAGTATCCGACCGGTACCGGAACGTCCGGCAGCGTAAGTCCCGGCACGTACGACGACAGGAGGGCGAGCACGAAGTTCAGGTCGCCGAGCGGCAGCCAGTCGGGCAGCAGGGGATGAAGGTCCTCGGGGCCCGAATCGAGCAGTGCCGGGCCGAGATCCTGCGTCAAAACCAACGCATCGACGAGCACGTTGTTCTGATGCGGCGCGAAGACGCCCATATACGGCAAGCGGTAGGGTTCACCCTCGTCCCACGCGCCGTTTTCGTTTTCGTCCACGTAGCCGGTCACGTCGTCTTCCTGCGGATCGGTCTCGGCGCGCACGGCCGCGAAACCCGCCGTCACATCGAGGCACGCAAACCCGAGCGACACCGCGCCGTCGGCGAAGTCCTGCTCGCCGCCGGACACGAATTTCAGGAAGTCGGGGAAATTGGGATCGGCGAGCATGTCGAGCAACACGCCCGCGAAGTAGTGGACGATCTCGACGGGATCGTATCCGCCGGGCCAGACCGTGAGCGCCGCCCAATCGGCGTCGAGATCGATGGCAACGAGGAAATGCTCCACGGCGTCCGCGGCGTTCACGATGGCCGAAAGATTGTGGACATCGGCGATGTCCCACTCGCCGCCCGCGTCGATGACCACCGTCTCGCCGTCGACCCACAGCGGCATCGGGCTCGCGAACAATCGCACATCCCCGTGATCCGCGATGATCTCGGCGGCGAGCGCGATCAAGTCCGCGTTCAGCGGTAACAACCGATCGCGGATCGCCTGCTGCAACGTGCTCCAGTCGATGTCCGGGAAACCGCCCGTCATCGCGAGCACGGTCGGGATCCGCGCGAACAGATCCTGCACCCCCGCGAGCAGCAGACCGAGTTTCGCATCGCCGAAATCCGGGCACACCTCGATCGCGTCGGCGAAGGCGTCCATCGCCGCGTCGATGTCGCGCACGCCGAGCGCGTCGATCCCGTCCTCGACCAGCGGGTCGTAGCTCGCCCAATCGCAGATCGGCGTCGTGTCGTCGTCACCCGTGTCGTCATCCGCGTCGTCGTCCGCGTCATCGTCGGGCAGCGGCGGCCACGTGTCGTCGTCGCCGGTGTCGTCGTCATCCGTATCGTCGTCGGTGTCGTCGTCGCCCGCCGCGTCGTCATCCGACGACGGCGAATCGTCATCATCGTCCCCGCAACCGCAGCCCGCGGCGACGAACGCAAACATCGTGAACGCAACCAGCAGCATCATTTGGCGAAAGTGCGTCGTCATGGTCACGCCCTCCCGCAGCCGCAGGCGGACGCATCGTCGTCGGTCACCGGCTCCACGCTCACGCCGTTGGGGTTGTGATCGGCTTCGTCACCCGCGTCGGCGTCGCCATTCGACGCATCGTCATCGACCGGCGAGTCCGCCAAGGACTCGGTTCCCGCCAGCGGCGTGGCGGTGACGACCTCGCTCGGCTCCGACCGATTGCCCGCCTCGTCGAAGGCGTGAGCCCAAATGCGGTATTCGCGACCGGGGGTCAGACCCTCGATCGTCGCGCCGTCGGCGTCGGAGGCCACCGTGCCGCCGAAGTACTCGTCATGCTCGTAGATGCCGTACCACACGTCGAATCCCGCCAAATCCGCGTCGTCCGGCGCGGTCCACGTCACCTGAATCGACCCCTGCTCGCCAAGGGCCGCCAAGTTGGATGGCGCGTCGGGTGCCGTCTCGTCGAGCGTGCCCAAAATCTTTCCCGCAACCTTCTCGCGCCAGTCGAGCAGCGCTCGCCAATCGTGCTCCCACTGATAGGTCTTGGGCGAAACCGTGCGGACGACGCCGTCCACCCAATCACCGTCGCCCCGCTCGTCGAGCAGGTGAAAGTATTCGTAGTCCTCCATCGACTCGCGGATGTACTTCATGCGCAGCGAGGCGACGGGGATGTCCGTCGTGCCGCCGATTCGGTCGATGGTGCCGGGGTAGATCAGGTTGCCGTCGCCCTGGGCGAAGGGCGGTGCGTACTGCGAATCCCACGGGTCGAGCCCGAGGCCGGGCAGATAGACCGTGTGCCAAAAGAGCAGACCCTGGAAGTCGTAGCGGCGCGTCAGCCACGTCCAGATGCGCTGATACGACGACTCGAAGTCGACGAAGTGGTTGGCGAAATCGAACCAGGAGATCGCGCTGATGCAGTTGTACCACCACGTCTTTTCGCCCAGCGCGCGGCGCTCGTCGTAGACCTCGGGGTACGGCGGCATGGGCAGCGAGTCGGAAAAGAGCGGCTCGTCCGGGCACCAGATGTCGATGTCGCCGGCAAGTCCCGCCTCGAACTGCTCGGTGACGAGCGGCTGCAAATCCTCGTCCGCGGCGTGCAGGCGCGCGGCGAGGTCGCGCAGATCGGCGTACTGCTCGGGGCGAGGCTCGTCGGGCAGATAGTAGAAGAGCACGTCGTCCCAGCCCTTGTCGCGGAAATGCTCGGCCCAGCCGCGCCAGTACTCGCGTTCCCAATCCGCGGGGGTCACGTCGCCGGGCCGACCGCCGGGCGCGCCGGGCAGCGTCATCGTATTGAATCGGAATCCGTCGCTGTAGAACGTGCCGTCGAGAAAGGGTCCATGGAAATCGTCGAAGTCCGTCCAGTCCCAATCGAAGGTCTGCTCTCCGGCGTTCCACGCGTAGTCGGGCGAGTTCTGTTGCCAGGTGTCGAGGCCGATACGGTGGCGCGCGAACTCCTCGAAGTAGCGCTTCGTGAGCGTCGTGCAATCGGTGATGCCGCCGCGCGCGCCGTGCCATCCGCACATCGTGCCGGCGCTGAAACCGTAGGCCCCCGCGAGCGACATCTCGCTCGGGATCTCGAAGTTCCACACGGTCAGCGTCAGCTCGCCCTGCCATTGGGTACGGCCGTCCGCCGTCACCGTGACCGTGGCGGTGTAATCGCCCGGCGTCTGATCGGCGGGCACGAACACGTCGCCGAAGACGGCCATGGTGTAGCCCGCGGGCAGGTCGAAGGGCGCGCCGCCGCGGTTTTCGCCGACGAAGTGATCGACGAAGGGAACGAGCCCGTCGGGCCAGTCGCCCGCCTTGGAGGGATCGGGCGGAAAGCTGCTGATGCGCTCGGGCGGCACCGGGACGTAGTGGATGCGGTAAAGCGCGACGGGGCCGATGGGGTCACCGGGGCCGGAAAATTCGGTGACCGCCACATCGACGTTCGTCGTGCCGTCGTCGTCGCGAATGAGCACCTGAAACGGCTCCCACTCGTTCCGCGCGGCCTTAAGGTGGAACGCGTCGGCCGCGTCGAAGCCGAATTCCGGCCGCTGCTTCGCGGTGCCGTGCGTGAGCGCCACGGTGTATTCGGCGGCGGCGAACGCGGGAACCGTCAGCACGATGAGGATGAACGCGAGCGAGATCCGATGACGACGCATGACCCGACCCCGGAATACGGTTTCAACAGGCGGAAGAGAGCTTATCACTTTCGCGGTTTTGTCGTCCAACGAAATTCGGTCGACGAAGACACGCGGGGCGAGTGCCGACGGTGGGTTCGGTGAAGCGAATTTTTGAAGAGTTGCCCGTGGAATCGCGACGAAGGCGGCCAAGGGCGCTCTCGCCCGCGGCGACGTTCTGTTCATGTGGCGCGGGCGCTCCCGCCCGCAACAAGTGGGGTTGGACCCGGCCGAGGGCGGCCGGGCCACAGTTCGGATGGGACTTCGTCTACTCGCAGCCGTCGGGGTTCGTCGGGCCGTCGAAGAGGATAAAGGAGAATGTGATCCCCATTTCGAAGACCGCGGGGACGGTTTCCTGCGTCGAACGGGATGTCGTTTCGAGTTCGACGGTCGTTCCCGTCGAGGTCACGGGGACGTTGACCATCAGGAACGACGGATCAGCCGGGTCGGTGCTGGGCTGCGCGAGCGTGGGCATGCCGACGGTCGAGTCGGTGTAGTGGATGTCGTCCGGATCGACGCCCGTCGCCGACGCCTCGGCGCACCCGACCGGCTCCCAGCCGTATGGGCCGTCCCAGAACGCGAAACCGAATATGAAGCCGGTATCTTCCTCCAGCGAGGTATATTCCAGCTCCTCGACGAGCATGTCGGTGAACACATCAACCGGCATCAGTGGAAACTCCATCGGCGTTTGCGACTGCGCGACGAGCTGATACATGAAGGACAAAAGGTAATCCTCCTTGTAGCACGCCACCGCGAATCGGGATTCCGAATCGCCGGGACGCAGGGGCAATTCGGGAAGGACGAATCTGTATATTCCATCCCCCATTTCTTCCGCTCCGACGTAGGGATCGAGAATTTCACCGGAATTCGGATTCATCAACCAGCACCAGTCGGCGTCCTCGATATCCGCCTCGGAGTCCGCGTCGAACACGTGGATTTCCGCCTCCTGACCGAGCCAATAAAGATCAGGATCGGCGCCCGTGAGTCCGCTGGGCCAATCGGTGAAGGTGAAGTCGTCGTACGCGTTCGGGGCTTCGAGAACGACATCGGTGCTGAAGAACTCGACCTCGTAGTCGTCGAACTCGCTCGGCAGATTGAGAGCGAGCATGGTCTCGAGATCTCCGGAATCGTCGAAGAGCGATCCCGGCCACCAGATCACGGTGCGGAAGTGCTCAGCCTGTGGGTTGTCACAGTTCGCCTCCTGACACAGATCGACGAGGGCGACATGCAGGTCGAGATCCGGATCGACCGCGTCGAGGTCCATCGTGAGCGGTCGACCAAAGTGAAGCGATCCCGCGCCGAAATCGGGTACGAACCACGACAGCCGGTATTCCTTGTTGTCGTACCAGACCGGCGTGTAGCCGAGTTGCCAGTAGCGGTAGTTCGGGTTGTAGCCTGTGTCGCCGCCATAGAAGGTGATGGACGGGTAACCGTATGTCCCGATCTGCACGAACCCGGCACCAAGGAGCCCGCCGTCAGCTTCGAAATCCAACCCGTTTTCGTCATGGACGACGGCGTTGTCGTACATCTCAACGGGGTCGATGTCGTCTGCGCCGAGTCCCGGGACGGACGTGAAGTGGTACTCGAAGTCCGCCAAGGTCTCGTAGAGGCCGTGGGTCGCGTAGATTGTTGTCAGGTAGCCGTCCACCTCGGCAACGATCACGTCGAAGGTCGCCTCTCCGTCCACCTCGTCCCATCCGACGGATTCCGACGTGGAAATCTCGTTCGGCGGCGACCAGCCGGTAACGAGAAGAACGGACTCGCTGTACTCGACATCGTCGAACTTCAACGGGGATGCGTGGAAAGACCAGTCGTTCCCCTGTGCGTGGGTGACGACGGGCAAGAGCAGGAAGGCCATCAGCAGCATCAGGAACATGTTTCTCGGCTTCATCCTTTACTCTCCTTATGGAAGTTGATCTCGCGAGAACTTCCGCCCCCATGGCCGAGCCCCGCGAAAGGAACGGATGCGAGAACCATGACAGATGGCAATGGACGTTGCAAGCAAAAAATGATGAAATTTCACGCCTCTTTTTGTGAAGGGGGCTGAAAATTTCAGAAAAAGAAAGCCCCGAAGCGACGTCGGACTGTTTCGGGTAGAATTATTTCTATGTCGAGATCGAAAAATTGACGATTGACAGAGAGGCGTGTTTGTGCAAGCGACAATTTCCGCCGGAAATACCGTGGCTCGAACACGCCGATTGGGCAAGCGTCGGTCTTGTCGGACTCATCCGTGACGGCTACACTGATCCTCCTGATCGAGGAGGACGCGTGATGGCGTATCGAAAAGGCTTCGTTTTCATGGCGCTGCTGCCCGGTCTGATGCTCATTTTCCCGGCGACCGTCAATTCGGCGTTCCTGCCGGAACTTCCCGACTGGACTTCGATTTTGATGCAGGGTGATGGTGGTATCGCTTATGGCGCGAACGTGGCTGGTGCCGGGGACGTGAACGGCGACGGATTCGACGACGTTATCGTCACAGACTGGGCATACGAACTCGTCGTAGGAGGCATCACCAATGATGGCGCGGTGTGGTTGTACGCCGGCTCGGCGGATGGGTTTGGGGTCGAAGCAACTTGGATGCACGAGGCCGATTACCCCGGCAATCATTTCGGCGAAAGCGTCGACACGGCTGGGGACGTAAACGGTGACGGGTACGCGGACGCCGTGATTGGTGCCCCGCACTATAAGGAGCCCGGCTGGCCCAACGAACGCGGCGCGGCCTACGTCTTCCACGGCTCGCCCGACGGTTTCTCTCAAGAGTACGACAATTTCTTTACGACGACCGTCGATCAGCCGGCAGCCTTTTTCGGCGAATCCGTCGCCGGAGTGGGGGATATTGACGGCGATGGATACGACGATGCCGCCGTGGGTGTGGGGAATTACGATCCCGGCGACGGCATTGGCCGCTGGGCGATCTTTGTCTATTACGGATCGGCGGACGGGCTTGTGGACGATCCGGACATCGTCGTCCCGGACGAAAACGCGAAGGCTTTATCGATCCATGTCGCGCGGGCCGGCGACGTCAACGGCGATGGTCACGCCGAACTGATCGTGGGCGACGCCTACTACATGAACACGGAAACGCAGGAAGGCGCGGCGTTTGTCTACACTGGATCGCCCGACGGCATCGTCACGACGCCCGCATGGGAGGTCCATTCCGATCAACCGCATCAATCTTGGTTCGCACTCCAGGTCGCCGGAGCGGGCGACGTGAACGCCGACGGCTTCGACGACGTGCTGGTCGGCGCTCACGGGTATGTGCGCGCGGGGCTGCCCGAGGGCGCGGCGTTCCTGTATTTCGGTTCGCCGACGGGACCCTCGCCCGAACCCGATTGGGCCGGATACGCTTGGGGATACGATGCCGACGATCCGGCGGACGGCATCTACGCCACCGGCGTGGCTGGCGCGGGGGATGTGGACGGCGACGGCTACGACGACCTCGTGATCGGGGGCGACAGTTACCAATCGGACCCCGACGCGGCGTGGAACGGGGCGGTGTTCGTGTATCGGGGCTCGCCGACGGGCCCCACCGATGAGCCGGATTGGATTGGATACGCCCCGGACGAACACTGGGGTTACCTCGCATTTCCATCTTTTGCCGTCGCCGGGGCGGGAGATGTGAACGGCGACGGCCACGCCGACATCTTGATCGGCGACTACACCTACAGAATCGACGACGCGCTCGGCGGCGGGGCGGCGGCGTATTACGGCGGGCCGGTGGACGGCGACGATGACGACGATGCTGACGATGACGGGGACGACGACACGGACGACGACGGTGGCGATGACGATGGCGGCGATGACGACGCGGGCGCGGACGACGACAGCGTCCCCGATACGAACGGCTCGCGCGGCGAGTCGCTGGTGCAGGACGACGACGGCCCCTGCGGGTGCTGAAGCGGCGGACGGACGATGCGACACCGTTCTTTCGGCCAACGCCTCCGCGCACGATACGCGCGCATCGCCGACCGCATTCGCCTTGATTTTTCGCACTTCGTCCCTAGAATGCGCGCTGGATTGCACCTCGCGGGGATTTCCATGCGCCGACCGGTTTTCGTCATCGTTCTCATCGCGTCCGTTACGGCGCTCGCGATGGCGTGCAGCAAGGGCGGCGAGGACGACCGCGATCTGGCGCCCGAGCTCTTCGCCGACAGCATCCGCGTGTATCCCAACCCCGCGTGGCTCTACGAAAAAGCCCTCTTCTATTTCGGGTTCGAGGACTTCGACGGCGACATGGACAATCCGACGCTGATCGTGCGTTTCGAGGACGAGGACGGCGGATCGAAGGTCGTCGAGGTCGCCTCGTTCGACCTCGAGGGCGAGACGGCGGGCACCGTGGAGTTCGAGGTCGTGGTGCGCGACGGAGACGAGGGAACCTACTTCGTCGCCATCGCCGACGACGCTGGGAATCTGAGCAACGAGATCCCCGTCTTCCTCTACGTCAATCCCGAGCCGCGCGACGAAGAGAACTACTTCGCCGACGACGACGAAACGGACGACGATTCGGACGACGACGCGGCCTGACGCGGGCGCTCTGCCCTACTTTCGATACAGCCCCGCCACGAGTTCACCGTAGCCGTTGAACGGCAGCGTCGCGATCTTGGTTTTCGTGCCGAGATCCACCTCGCGCGCCTGCGACCAGCGCGGGTGCGGCACGCTCGGGTCCACGTTGGCGTCGAAGTCGTATTCGGCGGGGGCGAGGTCGTTCCAAAAGGTGCGCGGACGCTCGCGGACGAACTCGATGGCGACGATCGATTTGATGCTCTTGTAGCCGTACTTCCAGGGCACCACGAGGCGGATCGGCGCGCCGTTTTGCGGCGGCAGCGGTTTGCCGTAGATGCCCGTCGCCAGCATCGTCAGGTCGTGCGCGGCCTCGTCGATGCGAAGCGCCTCGTAATAGGGCCACGGATACCAGTAGTCGTTTTTCTGCCCCGGCGCGACGGCGGGATCGAGGAAGGTCCAGAAACGCACGTACCGCGCGGCGGCCAGCGGGCGGACGAGGTCCATCAGCGCGCGCAGTGCAAAGCCCGTCCACGGCAGCACCATCGACCACGCCTCGACGCACCGCATGCGATAGACACGCTCTTCCAGCTCGAAGCGGCGCGTCAGGTCGTCGACGTCGATCACCATCGGGCGTTCGACGAGACCGCCGATCTCGATCGTCCACGGTCGCGTGACGAGCCTCGCCGCGAGGTCCTTCACCTTTTTCTTCGACGCCGTGAACTCGTAGAAGTTGTTGTAGCCCGTGCCGCGCGCCTCGGGCGTTATGACGCGGCCCGTCTCGTCCGCCGACCAGATCGAATTCACCGGCGCGGGATACCGCGCGGCGATGTCGGCGGGGAGAACGGGCGAGGCGGCGGCGGCGTTCGCACCGCGCAATCCCCACCGCGCCGCGACGAGCCCGATGGCCGACACCGCGCCAAGCCCCAGCTTGCGCAACACCTGCCGCCGATTGTCGTGAAGGGGCTCGGGCGTCACGAGCGATTCGGGCAGGCTGTGGTTTTTCGTCTTTCGAATCGTCACGTCTCACTCCGCCCGGCGAGCGTCGCCATTCGTCTCGCCCGCCGCCATGACCGCCGTCAGCCGATCGCGACGAATCGCCGCGAACTTTGCACCCCGGCCCAAAATCCCTAGACTACCGCGCCATGGCGCTTCGCCTCATTCGACGATACGTGGCTCGCGAGATTCTCGTGCCCTTCGGTCTCGGGCTCTTCGTCCTCACGTTCGTCATCATGATGTTTCAGATTCTCAAGGTCACCGACCTGATGGTCAACTACGGCCTGCGCCTGGCCGACGTGCTGCGCGTGTTCATGTACCTGCTTCCGCCCTTCACCGTGTTCACGATCCCCATGTCGTTCCTGCTCGGGGTCATGCTCGCGGTCGGGCGGCTGTCGTCGGATTCCGAGATCGTCGCGATGAAGGCGTCGGGCGTGAGCCTCATGCAGCTTCTGCCGCCCGTCATGGGTCTTGCGGCGCTCGCCTATGTGTTTTCGTCGGCGCTGTCGCTGTGGGCCGATCCCTGGGGCAAGCTGCAATCGAAGCTGATGCTCGAACGCGTCGGCACGCAATTCGCCGGCGCGCTGCTGAAGGAAAAGGTCTTCAACACCGACATCAGCAACCTCGTCATCTACATCGAGGAGATCGACCCGGCCACGAAGGACCTCTCGGGCATCTTCATCTCGGACGAGAGCCAGCCCGACCTGCCCATCGTCATCACCGCCGCGCGCGGCAAGATCACGCACTCGCCGACGGGCCGAAAGGTCGCGTTCCAGCTCGAAGACGGCGCGATCCACCGCACCCTCGCCGACGCGTCGATCTACGACGCCGCGCACTTCGAGCGAAACGAGATCGTGTACGACGTGCGCAAAGGGCTCGCGGGCGAGGCGGGCAAGAAATCGTATCTGGAAATGACGTTGCCCGAGCTGTCGGCGTACATCGACGGTCTGCGCGTCGAGCTGCGCGCGGGCGGGCTCGACGACGGCGCGAAGAAGGAGAAGACGCGCGAGATGCGCCGCGCGTGGGTCGAGTTCCACCGCAAGTTTTCGTTCCCGTTCGCGTGCGTGGTCTTCGGGATCCTCGGCCTGCCGCTCGGCGTGGTCGCGCCGCGCTCGGGTCGCGGCCAGGGCTTCACGATGGCGATCGTGGTCCTGTGCGCCTACTACCTGCTCTTTCGCGTCGGCGAAAACCTCGGCTGGAAGGGCGTCGTGCATCCCTTCGTCGCCATGTGGGCGCCCAACCTGCTCTACCTCGCGGCGGGCGCGTATCTGGTGTGGAGCAAAACGCGCGAGCGCCCGGTGTGGGTGATCGAGCGGCTCGGCGCGCTCTCGACGCGCGTGGTCGAGATCATGCGGCGGCGCGTGGCGGGGCGCGGGCCCGGGGAGAGCGCGACATGAGGCCGCGCATTCTCGACCGCTACATCGGCGGCGCGTTTGTCAAGATGTTCGCCACGTGCCTCGGCGGCTTCACGGCGCTCTACATCCTGGTCGATTTCATCGAGCGATCGAGCCAGCTCTTCAAGTCCGATCCCGCGCCCGTCGCGGTCGCGCTGTATTTCGCCTACAAGCTGCCGCTGATCGTGTTTCAGATGATCCCCGTCGCGTGCCTGCTCGGCTCGCTCCTCTCGCTGCTCATCCTCGCGCGAAACTCGGAGCTCACGGCGATCAAGGCCGGCGGCGTGCCGATCCTGCGCGCGTCGGCCCCCATCATCGCCCTCGCCGCGCTCATCAGCACGCTCGGGTTTTTGATGAACGAATACGTCGTGCCCACCGCCACACAGAAACGCGAATACATCTACAAGGTCGACATCAAGAAACAGGTGTGGCGCGCGAAGTACCGCAAGGAGAACGTCTACTACCGCTCGGGAAGCGCCATCTATTCGTTCGGCCTCTTCGTGCCCGAGCAGAACAAGATCAGCGATGTGCGCATGTACCGGCTCGACGATCGCTTCCGCATCGCCGAGCGCGCCGTGGCCGCGTCGGCCCAGTATCAGAACGGCCACTGGATGCTCGTGGACGGATACCGTTGGCTCTTCGAGGGCCACCGGCTCGTGGACACCGCCGCATTTTCGGTACTGCCGATCGAGCTGATGGAGTCGCCGGACGACCTGAAGATCTATCAGCGCGACCCCGAGGAGATGAGCTGGCGAGAGCTGCGCGCCTACGTCGGCGACCTGCGTCGGCAGGGTTACGACGTCACGAACTACGAGGTCGAGCTGCACGGTAAGCTCGCCTTCCCCCTCGTGCCGATCATCATGGCGATCATCGGCGTGCCCTTCGCGGTGCGCGTCGGACGATCGGGCGGCGTGGCGGCGGGCGTGGGCATCGCCATCGTCATCGGCGTCGTCTATTGGATCGTTCACGGACTCGCGCTCGCAGTGGGCAAGTCGGGCGCGATCGGCCCGATCATGGCCGCGTGGAGCGCTCACGCGGTCTTCGGGATCGGCGGGCTCGTCGGCCTCGTCAAGGTGCGCCAGTAGCACCCGCTTCGTTCATCCGCGCGAGGATCGCGTCGAGCTCCGCGTTCAGATCCGCGAGAAACGCCGCCGTCTTTTCCTCATCGTCGGGGCGGCGCTTCCAGCGGCGGTGCAGCCATAGCCAGTCCTCGGGTTTTTCCAGAATCACGCGCTCGAACACGCGCGAGTAGTGCTGCGCGTTCAGCAGATTCTCGCGCTCCACGTCGGGGTGTGAAATCCACGGAATCTCGGGATCGACGAAGAGCTTGTATCGGCCCGGCGCGACGCGGCGCGCGTAGCCGCTGATGACCGCGCACCCCGTCTCGCGCACGATGCCCGGCGTCGAACGCACGGTGGACGCGGCGCGCCCCATGACATCGACGAAGGTGCCGAGCCGCGCCGTCATGTTTTGATCCACGGCCTGCGTCACGAGTCGCCCCGCGCGAAGCTCTTCGACGACGATGGGCCGGGAGTTCTTCGGCGGAATCGTTTTTTCTCCGTGCTCCGCGCGGGAGCTCTTGGTCCACTCGTCAAAGACCGGGTTCTTGATGTTCTTGCCGATGATCGCATTGGGATAACCGAGCCTGCCGACCTTCATGAGCGCCACGTCCCAGATGCCGACGTGCCCGCCGATTCCCATCACGCCGCGCCCGACGGCATGCGCGCGGCGCAGAGTTTCGAGCGCGGCGTCGTCCACCACCCAACGTTCCTCGAAGAACTTCGCATCCATGCGCTGGGCTCGGGCGAACATGACAATCGTGGCAAAGGTATTTTCGTAAGCCTTGATTGCGATTTCGCGGATCTGTTCCGGCGTGCGTCGCCGTTCGGGCGGTGTATTCGGCCCGGCGAATACCCGCGTGAGGTTGTCGAGGACGAGATCGCGGCGAATGCCGAGGCGAAACGCCAAGCGGCCGAGCGCGAACCCGAAACGATCCGCGGCCTCCCAACTCGGCCACGATAAAATCGCGGTGACGAGCTTCAAAACGATCCGTGAAATCATGCGTCCTCCGACGCCGCCCCGCTCTTGATGGAGCGCAGGTCCGAAATGCGCAGGCCCTCGTACGCGAATCGCGCGAGGCCGACCGCCGTTTGCGGGATGTAGTTCGACGCGTGTACGACAACCGCCATCGAAAGCGCCATCGACGGCTCGACCCCGGCGTAGCGGATGAGCGCCTGTTGCGCAAGGTAGTGGTACACGCCCACATAGCCCGGTGCGGCGGGCACGGCGACGGCGACGACGATCGCCATCACGAGGATCACTGTGGCTTGGCGGTTCAGATACAGGCCGAAGGTCGCCACCGACCAGCGGATCTGAAACGCCGAGATGATCCAGATGACGATCGAGATCGTCACGATCACCGCGATATCGAAGGGCTTGGTGGACTGCGTGAATCCTCCGACGAAGGAGCGGAACCCCCGTTCGATCTTCGCCGTCCACGCATCCGGCAGCGGCCTCGCGATGGCGCGGAAGATCGACATGGCGAAGTCGGTCTTCCACTTGAGCACGACGATGCCCGCGAGCAGAACCGCGCCGCCCGCACCCAGCGTCGCCGCCACCTTCTCGGGCCCGACGCCGAACACCGACTCCATGTCGCCGAAATCGAAGATGAGGATCGCCGCGACGAACAGGAACAATGCCGAGAAGGTGTCGTAGAGCCGTTCGACGACGATGGTGCCGAACGCCGCGCCGAAAGGCGCGTCGCCGCGACGGTGCGCCGAATACGCGCGCGCGACCTCGCCCAGCCGCGCGGGCAGCACGTTGTTGACCGCGAAGCCGATGGTCGTCGACCAAAAGAGCGTGACCGGCGAGACGCGCTTCACCGGTTTGAGCAGATAGTGCCAACGCACCCCGCGGATCGCGAGCGTGAAGACCACGATGAGCATGACGAAGATGAAGAGCGGCAGCGAGATCGTCGCCATCGACGCTTTGAAGAGAGCCCAGTCGATGTTGCCGAGCGCCATCGACAAAAACGCGATGGAGAGCGCGGCGCCGAGCCAGGTCTTCCACGATTTCATGCGTCCAGTCCGCCCGTGAAATTCGCGGCGATCGTCCGCGCGGCGTCGATGTCCGCGTGCATTTGCGCAACGAGCGCTTGAACGTTTGGGAAACGGGCCTCATCGCGCAGCCGCGCCAAGAAGTGCACGGCGATCTCGCGCCCGTAAATGTCGCCGCTCCAGTCGATCAGGTGCGCCTCGATGCGCCGGGGTTCGTCGCCGAAGGTCGGGTTCGTCCCCACGCTCACGCCGGTCGCCACGCGCGCGCCGTCCACCACGGCGATGCCGGCATACACGCCGTTTGCGGGAATCAGCTCCCAATCCGTTTGCAGATTCGCCGTCGGGAAACCGAGCGTGCGACCGCGTTTCGCGCCCACGGCAACGCGCCCGCGCACGTGAAAAGGCCGATCGAGCAACCGCGCGGCGGTTTCGACATCCCCCGCGCCGATCGCGCGTCGGATGCGCGAGCTCGACACCTTGAGCCCTTCCGACGCCACCGGCTCCATCACTTCCACATCGACCCCGTGCGCCGCCGCGTACTCGGCGAGCATCGCCGCGTCGCCGCGCGCCATGCGACCGAAACGGAAATCGTAACCCACCACGACGCGCGCCGCTCGCAGCGCGCCGAGCAAAATGCCGTCGATCCACGCCTCGGGTTCGGTGTCGGCCGTCTCGCGCGTGAACGCCTCCACCGCCACCGCATCCATCCCCGCGCCCAGAAGCTGGCGGTGGCGCTCGGCGTGGGGATAGATCATGGCGAACGCCTTGTCGGGACGCAGCACGCGCAGCGGATGCGGTTCGAACGTGAGCGCGACGCACGCCTCGCCGCGCGCGTCGGCCAGTTCGCGCGCCCGCGCCAGAATCGAACGATGGCCCAGGTGCAGGCCGTCGAAGTTGCCGACGCACACGGTACACGCCTGGCCCGGCTCGGGCGCCGCGCCGACGAAGCGAAGGCGATCATTCATGCGCAACGATCCCCTTCACCAGCGGCGGCGGCGCGACGCACTCGGGCCCGATGCGGTACGCCGCGCGCAGGCGCGCTTCCACCGGCGCGAGTCGCGACGCGTCGTGGAAATGAATCTCGAGGATCGGCTCACCGCGCGAAACGGCATCGCCGACGGTCTTTTTCAGCACGAATCCGACGGCGGGGTCGATCACGTCCTCGGCGGTGCGCCGCCCCGCGCCCAGTTCCATCGCGGCCACGCCGACCTCGCGCGTCGCGATCGAATCGATGAATCCGTCGGCCTCGGCGAGCAGCGGCTTTACGTGCGTCGTGCGGGGCAACCGCGAGGGATCGTCGGCCACGCGTGCATCCCCGCCCTGCGCCGCGATCATGTCGCGAAGCTTCGCCAGCGCGCGCCCGCTCGAAACCGCGTCCGACGCGGCCACGCGCGCGTCGTCGAGCGTTTTGCACACCCCCGCGATCTGGAGCATGTGCGCCGCGAGCAGCAGATTGATCTCTTCGTAAACGCCGTCCGCGTCGCCGTGCAGGTACCGAATCGCTTCGGCGGTTTCGAGCGCGTTGCCCACCGTGCGGCCCAGCGGGCGGCTCATATCGGTGATGATCGCGCGCATGGCGAGCCCCATCTCGCGACCGGTGTCGCACAGGGCGCGGGCGAGCACCTCGGCCTCGGGCTCGCTTTCCATGAACGCGCCGCCGCCGCACTTCACGTCCATCACCAGCGCGCGCGCACCCTCGGCCGATTTTTTCGACAGGATCGAGGCGACGATCAGCGGCACGCACTCCACGCTCGCCGTCACATCGCGCAGGGCATAGAGCTTGCGATCCGCCGGGCAGATCCGCTCGGTCTGGCCGCCGACGGCGAGCCCGATCGACTCGACCGTGCGGCGAAACTCGTCGAGAGCGAGGCCGGTGCGAAAGCCGGGAATCGATTCGAGCTTGTCGATCGTGCCGCCCGTGTGGCCGAGCCCGCGCCCCGCGATCATCGGCACGAACCCGCCGCACGCCGCGACGATGGGCGCGAGCGAGATCGACACCTTGTCGCCCACGCCGCCGGTGCTGTGCTTGTCGACCGCCGGAAGCGCGGGATCGAAGCGCACCGCGTCGCCCGAGTCGCGCATGGCGAGGGTCAGCGCCGACGTCTCGGCCGCGTTCATCCCGCGAAAGAAGACGGCCATCAGGAACGCCGTGACCTGATAGTCGGGGATCTCGCCCCGCGCCGCGCCGAGGGCGAACGCGCGGATGTCTTCCGCCGCGAGCACCTCGCCGTTTCGCTTGGCCCGAATGAGATCGACGATTCGCAAAATCGGCCCCAAACCCGCGAAAAATTTCGCCTCTATCAATCCCACCGAGCCTCGCTTTGTCAATCGACCGAGGAGCGCGACGAGGCCGCAACTGGTTCTCGTTTCGCCTGTGCGTTAAGGTGCGCGGCGATGACGAACGAAACGGAAAGAGACCGCGTTTTACGCGAGTTGCGAGAGCGGACGCAATCGATCATCGCCCGCGATCCCGCGCCGCCCGATTCGACGAGCGTGGAGCCCGAAGGCGCAAGAGTGTGGTTTGCCGGGACGAACGCCGCGACGCCGCACGGAACGGCGTTCATCACCGAGACGCGCTTCGAGGCGGGCGACATCTTCGGCCTGTGCCGCCTGTCGGATTTCATCGACGCGCCGCTTCGCGATCTCGCCCGGTGGACGGGGCACCACTGGCTCGCCGACCTGCGCGCGAGCGATCTGCTGTTTTTCGACATCGAAACGGCTGGCGCGTCGGGCAACCCGGCGACCTTCGCGTTTCTCACGGGACTCGGCGCGTTCGAGGGCCGCGCGTTCGTGGTGCGTCAGGTCTTCGCCGAGGACCCGGACGACGAGGCCGCGTGCATGCACGTTGTTACCCAGATCGTCGCGAAACACTCCGCGCTGGTGAGCTTCAACGGCCTCGGTTTCGACACGCCGGTGCTGGCCGGGCGCATGCGCCGGATGCGTCTGGACCCGGCGGTGATGGATCGGCCGCATCTCGATCTGCTGCCGTTTTCGCGGCGGCTGTGGCGCGGCGCGTTCGAAAACTGCCGCCTCGCCACGCTGGAGCACGAGGTGGTCGGGCACACGCGCGTCGGCGACGTCCCCGGCATCCTGATCCCGTCGATCTACGAAGACTACCTGACGCACAAAGACGTGCGCCGCATTCGCGCGGTCTTCGATCACAACATCTGGGACGTCGCCGCAATGCCCGCGCTCGCCCTGCGCATGGCGCGGTGCGCCGCGGCGACAAGTCCCGCCGACGACGAATTGACGCCCGCGGAATCCGCGGCGATCGGCCGCGACCGGCTCGCGCGGGGCGAGGTCGAACGCGCGATCGCGTTTCTCGATCACGGGCGCAACGCGCGCGGCAAGATCGGTCGCCGCGCCGCCGAGGATCTGGTGAAGATCTACAAGACAACGCGCCGCATGGAGCATGCGGTCGAACTTTGGCTCGACATGATCGACCGGCAGGAAGCCGACGGCGAATTCGATCCGCATCCCTACATCGAACTCGCGAAATACCGCGAGCACTTCGAGGGCCGATTCGACGCGGCGCTCGAGGTCGCCCTCCGGGCCGAGGCGCGATGCCCGGTGGAAAAGAAGTCGTGGCGCGAGGATCTGGCGAAGCGGACGATGCGTCTGCGCTGGAAGCTCGTGGGGCGCAAGACCGTGCGTCAGTAGGGAACGCAAATGAGCCGAATCGACGTTGATTTGGCTGGTTCGCTCCGATAATGTGACGCGCGTCCGTTACGACCACCGGGACCGCCAATTCGATGAACAAGGTGCAACTGACGCCCGCGATGCGCCAGTGGTACGAGGTGAAGCAGCGTTACCCCGACCACCTCGTGCTCTTTCGCATGGGCGATTTTTACGAGACGTTTTACGAGGACGCCGAGCGCGCGGCGAAGCTGCTCGACATCGCCCTCACCACGCGCGGCAAGGACGCCGACCAGCCCATCCCGCTCGCGGGCGTGCCCTTTCATGCGCTGAACGGCTACCTCTCCAAACTCGTGCGCGCGGGCGTGAAGGTGGCGATCTGCGAGCAGGTCGAAGACCCCAAGCTCGCCAAGGGCGTCGTCAAGCGCGAGGTGACGCGCGTCGTCACCCCCGGCGTGGCGCTCGAATCCGAGACCCTCGACGAACGCTCGAACAACTACCTGATGGGGATCGTGCGCGACCGCGATCGGTGGGGTTTCACGATCGCCGAACTGACGACCGGCGAGTTTCTGATGGGGCATTTCACCGACGACCAGAAGCTCATCGCGGAGATCGTGCGTCGCGAGCCCGCCGAGATCGTCGCGCCCGAGTCGTTGCGCGAGGACGCCGCGCTCGCCGCCGTCGTCAAGGCCGCGGGGGTCGGCATGGTGTCGTGGCTGCGCGACGACGACTTCACGCTCGAACGCGCCCTCGCCTCGCTCGACGTGCAGTTTCCCGAGGACAAGATCCGCGACATGGACGCGGACAAGCTGGGCCCCGCGCTGCGCACGGCGGGCGGCGTGCTCTCGTATCTGCTCGAAACGCAGCTTCGCGAACTGGGCCACATCAACCGACTGCGCATCTTCACCGACGAACAGTTCATGGTCGTGGACGAGACGACCAAGCGCAATCTGGAACTCGTGGCGAGCCTGCGCGAGGGCGGACGGCGCGGAAGCCTGCTGGGCCTGCTCGACGAAACCGTCACCGCGATGGGCGCGCGGCTTCTGCGCCAGTGGATCTTGTATCCGCTGCTCTCGGTCAAAGAGATCGCGCGGCGGCACGACGCGGTCGAGAGCCTGTTTCGCACGCCCACGTCGCGCCGCGCGCTGCGCGAGTTGCTCTCGCGCATCGCCGATCTCGAGCGCCTCGCCGGGCGCATCAGCCTGGCCGCGTGCAACGCCCGCGACCTGGTCGCGCTGCGCACGAGCCTGGAAATGCTGCCCCAGGTGCGCGGGCGGCTCGCCGACTTCGACGCGCCGCTGCTCACCGAGATGGCGCGCCAGCTCGACGACCTGCACGACGTGCGCGAGCTGGTGGACGGCGCGATCGACGACGAGCCGCCGATCACGCTGCGCGACGGCGGCCTCATCAAGGCGGGGTGGAACGCGGAGCTCGACGACCTGCGCGCGATCGAGCGCGACGGCAAGTCGTATCTGTCCGAGATGGAGACGCGCGAGCGCGAGCGATCTGGCATCGGCAGCCTGAAGATCCGCTACAACTCGGTCTTCGGCTACTACATCGAGATCAGCAACGCGCACAAAGACCGCATTCCGCTCGACTACACGCGCAAGCAGACGCTCGTGAACGCCGAGCGCTACATCACCGAAGAACTCAAGCGTTACGAAGAGAAGGTGCTGACGGCGCGCGAAAAGATCGTGGATCTCGAATACAACCTCTTCGGCGCCGTGCGTGAGCGGGTCGCGGCCGAGGTCACGCGCATTCAAGCCACCGCCGCGCGGCTCGCGACCCTCGACGTGCTCGCGACGTTCGCGGAGATTGCGGAGACGAACAACTACGTGAAGCCGGTCGTCGACGAATCCGACCGGATCGAGATTTCCGAGGGCCGACACCCGGTCGTCGAACGCACCAATCCGGGCGAGCGCTTCGTGCCCAACGACGCGATCCTCGATCCCGAGGGCGACCAGATCCTCGTCATCACCGGGCCCAACATGGCGGGCAAATCGACCTACATCCGTCAGGTCGCGGTGATCGTGCTGATGGCGCAGATCGGCTCGTTTATCCCCGCCCGCGAGGCGCGCATCGGCGTGGTGGACCGGATTTTCACGCGCGTCGGCGCGTCGGACAACCTCGCGCGCGGCCAATCCACATTCATGGTCGAGATGATGGAGACCGCGCACATCCTGCGCGAGGCGACGGCGAAGAGCCTCATCATTCTTGACGAAATCGGGCGCGGCACCAGCACCTTCGACGGCCTGTCCATCGCGTGGGCGGTCACCGAATACCTGCACGACGCGCCCGAGCGGCGCGCCAAGACCCTCTTCGCCACGCACTTCCACGAGCTCGTCGACATCGGGCGCGAGCGCAAGCGCGTGCGCAATTACAACATCGGCATCATCGAGCGCGACGATCGGCTGATCTTTTTGCACCGCATCCTGCCCGGCGGCACCAACCGCAGCTACGGCATCCAGGTCGCGCGGCTCGCGGGCCTGCCCGATCCGGTGGTCTCGCGCGCCAAGGAGATCCTCGCGAATCTGGAGAAGGGCGAGCTCGACGAGATCGGTCGCGCGCGCCTCGCCCATCACGCCGCCGAGGACGGCAGCGGCCGACGCGGGCAGCTCCAGCTCTTCGCGGCCGTGCCGCCACACTCGCCGGTGGAGGACGAACTGCGCGCGCTCGACACGAACGGCCTGACGCCCCTGCAGGCGCTGCAATTTCTGAGCGAACTCAAGGCCCGGATCGAGCGCGCATGAGACGCCTGGTCGCGGTCGCGCTGGTGATCGTCGCTTTCGCGGCTGCGGGCCGCGTCGCGGACGCGGCAGACGGCGCCGCGCAGTTCGCCAAGGCTAAGGCCGCCTACCTCGCGTTCCTGAAAGAAGACGGCAAAAAGGTCTATCGCCACAACTGGGTGCGTCACATCGATCAATTCCGGCGGTTGCACAAGGCTTCGCCCAAGGCGGAGTATGCCGACGACGCGCTTTTTCTCGCGGCGGGCGCGTATCTGGAACTCCACGCGTGGAGCGGACAGCCGGCGGACGCGAAGCAGGCGGTGGCGCTCTACGACCAGCTTCTCAAGGGCTATCCCAAAAGTCCCCTCGCCGACGACGCGCTCGTGAAAAGCGGCGCGGCGCTCGAGAAGCTCGACCGCCAAGCCGAGGCGCACGAGCGTTATTCCCGATGCGTCAAGGGTTATCCCAAGGGCGATCTGACGCCGAAGGCGCGCGAAGGCGCGAAGCGGCTCGCGAAATTCGCCGCGAAACCCACACCGGCGAAAGTCGCCGAAACGAAATCGCCCGCCGCGACGCCCACGCCTCAGCCTTCGCCCGGCCCGGTCGGCACGCCCGCGCCGGATAGCCCCGTCGCGCAGCCGGGCAAAACGCCGCCTGAGACGCCGGTCGAGAGCGCGCTCGCGGATGCCGAAGCAATCCCGGTCGAGATTTTCGCCGCGCCGACCATCGTGGGCGTGCAGAACTGGTCGAATCCCGACTACACGCGCATCGTCATCGAGCTGTCGGATGAGACGCCCTACGTGACGAATCTGTTGGAACAGCAGCCGGGCCAAAACCTGCCGCGCCGCCTGTACATCGACTTTCGCGAATGCGGCATCGCGCCCGCGGTGGCGAAGGAGACGCCCATCGCCGATGGCCTGCTAAGGGGCGTGCGCGTCGGGCAGTTCGACGAAAAGACCGCGCGTGTGGTGCTCGACATCGAAAGCATCGAAAACTACCAGATCTTCCCGATGCTCGAGCCCTTCCGCCTCGTCATCGACGTGCAGGGCCGCGCGAAAAACGCCGCGACGCCCACGCCGCCGCCCGATCAGCCCAAGCCGAAAAAGACGTTTCTCGTCGTGCTCGACGCGGGGCACGGCGGCAAGGACACCGGCGCGATGAGCCGCGGCGGCGACCGCGAATCGCTGCTCACGCTCTCGATCGTGAAGCGCGTCGAAAAGGAACTGAAGAAAGACGCCCACATCCGCACGCTGCTCTCGCGCCCGACCGATCACTTCATCACGCTGCCGCAGCGACCCGCGATCGCGAACAAGGCGAATGCCGATCTGTTCGTTTCGGTGCACATCAACGCGGCGCGAAACACGAGCGCGTACGGCATCGAGACGTTTCACTTTTCGCCGAAGGCGAACCGCGAGGACTGGGCGCTCGTCGCCGCGGAAAACGCCACGGCGGAGGAGCGCGTGGAGCAGATGAACGCGGTGCTCGCCGCGCTCTCGCTCTCGTACAAAAAAGTCGAGAGCAACCACCTGGCGACGCTCGTGCAAAAGAACATGCTCGCACAAACGCGCCGGCGGCACCCCGACGTGCTGGAGCGACCCGTGCGCAGCGCGCCGTTTTATGTTTTGCTGGGCGCGAAGATGCCGGCGATTCTGGTGGAGTGCGGGTTCATCACGAACAAACAGGAACTCGCGCGGCTGAAAAGCGACGCCTATCAGGACGCGCTGGCCAAGGGCATCGCGGACGGCATTCGCGAATACCTCTCGGGCTATCAATGAGCGAACTGGACGGGTGGATCGACCGCTATTTCGTGTATCTGCGCGCCGAAAAGGGGCTCGCGGACAACACGCTGGACGCCTACGCCCGCGATCTCGCCCTCTTCGCCGATTACTGCGAGCGCGAACGGATCGACCGACCCGACCGCATTGATCGCGCTCACCTGATGCAGTTCACCGGCGAGCGGCGCGAAGCGGGGCGTAGCGCGCGAACGGCCGCGCGCAACCTGATTGCCGTGCGCGGATTCCTGCGTTTTCTCGAAATCGAGGGCGGCCTGAAGACCGACCCGTCCGAGCTCGTCGCCCTACCCCGCGCGCGCACCGATCTGCCCGACGTGCTGACGGTGGACGAGGTCGACGCGCTCATTGCCGCGCCCGACCGTAAGACGCCCGCCGGGCTGCGCGACGCGGCGATGCTGGAATTGCTCTACGCCACGGGGCTTCGCGTTTCCGAACTCATCGGCCTCGCGGTCACGCAGGTCCATTTCGACGCGGGCTTCGTGCGCACTTTCGGCAAGGGGGCCAAGGAGCGGCTGGTGCCCTTCGGCGACGCGGCCGAGCGCGCCATGCGCGATTATCTGGAACTCGGCCGCGGCGCGCTGCTCAAGGGCCGAATGAGCGAGGCGCTCTTCGTCACCAATCGCGGCGGGCCGATGACGCGGCAGAACTTCTGGGTCCTCGTCGGCAAGCTCGCGTTGCGCGCGGGGATCCGCAAAAAAATCCACCCGCACACGCTGCGGCACAGCTTTGCGACGCACCTGCTGGAGCGCGGCGCGGACCTGCGCGTGGTGCAGACGCTGCTGGGCCATTCGGATATCTCGACGACGTCGATCTACACGCACGTCGAGCGCGAGCGACTCAAACGCGTGCACAAATCGGCGCATCCCCGGGGGTGACGGTGCGTTTGCCGGATGTCGATTTGAATCATCTGGCCGAGTCCTTCCGGCTCTCGGTCCCGACCGCGACGGCGCGCCGCGTTCGCGCGATCGCGAAGTGGACGCGGGAGGGCGGCGGGCGATGCGCCCTCGTGGGCGGACCCGTGCGCGATCTGCTGCTCGACATTCCGAATATCGATGTCGATCTCGCGGTCGAGGCCGACGTGCGGGCGCTGGTCCGCCGCGCCGAGGACGAATGGGGCTGCGAGACGCGGTACTTCGACGCCTTCGAGACCGCGACGCTGCTCTTCGACGACGGCACGAAGGTCGACCTTGCCCGCACCCGCACCGAGACATATCCCCACCCCGGCGCGCTGCCCGTCGTGTCGCCCGCGTCGCTCGACGACGATTTGCGCCGCCGCGACTTTACGATCAATACGATGGCGCTGGTGCTGCGAGCCGACGGATTCTCGCAACTGCTCGACCCTTTCGATGGCCGAAGCGATCTCGAGCGCGGCGTGATTCGGGATTTGCACAAGTCGTCGTTCATCGATGATCCCACGCGCATATACCGCGCGGCCCGTTTCGCCGGCCGACTCGGATTTTCGGTCGAGGCGCAAACGAAAAAGCGAATCCTCGCGGCGGTGGCGGCCGCGGCCCCGGCCGTCGTGAGCCGGGAGCGGCTTGCCCGCGAGATGCGGCTGATTCTCATGGACGCGTACCCGGCTCGCACTCTTCGACACGTCGTGCAACTGCGCGCCGAGAATTTCATCTCCCCGAATCTGGGCCGCGATCAGAAGCCTCGTAGTCGCCTGAACCGCGCGGACCTCTTCGTGGTTCGTCAGCGGACGGTGTTGGACATCGATCCCTTGGCGATGCGCGCGATCGCGCTGGCGTGGGAGTGGCCCCGCGATGCGGCGCGCGAGTGGCTTATCCAGCTCGGCGTGCCGACCGGCACGGCGAATCGGCTGGCCGCGGATGCCGCACGCGCCCCCGATGTCGCTCGCGACCTCCATCGTTTGGCATGGTCGAAAAACGACGAGCGTTTGCTGGTTTGCGACGGGCTGCGCGACGAGGCGCTCGCGGTCATGGCCGCGATGGAGCCGAAACCCTTTCAACGCCGCGTCGCCCGGTACTGGGCGCTCAGGTCGCTCAAGATCGTTCACCTCAACGGCGACGACCTGCGCGCGATGGGGATTCCGCAGGGCCCGCGGATCGGAATGGCGCTGGACGCGCTTCGACGGGCCGTCTGGCGTGGGGAGGCGGGCGACGACCGCGAATCGCAGCGCCGATGGATGGAGTGGAGGCTGCGATAGCTACGCGGGATCAACGACACCATGAATAAAACGACCGGGGGCGGACCCCCGGTCGTTCAATTCGCGTGGGAAAAGCCGGATCAGCCGAGCAGCGAGAGGGCGACGGTCGGCGACTGGTTCGCCTGGGACAGAACCGACACACCGGCCTGCTGCAGGATGCTGAACTTGGTCAGGTTCGCCGTCTCGGCCGCGATATCGACGTCGCGGATACGGGATTCGGCGCCCGTCAGGTTTTCCACCTGGTTCTCGATGTTCGCCACGATCGACTCGAACCGGTTCTGCAAGGCGCCGAGGGCGGAACGGCGGCTCGACACGGTGCCGATGGCCGTCGTGACCGACGACAGGGCGCTCTGCGCGTTCGTGACGGTGCTGATCGCCGTGGTCAGGGACAGAGCGGTGGAGTCGACGTCCGACACCGCGATCGAAATCGTCTCGCCCGAGGTGACGCCGATCTGGATCGTCGTGTCGAGGGATCCGTCGAGCAGCGAGGTGTCGTTGAACCGCGTGTTGTCCGCGATTCGCGTGATTTCCGTGCGCAGCGCCTGGAATTCCTGATTCAGGAACCCTCGCTCCTGCGTGCCGACCGTACCGGTGGCGGCCTGCTCCGCCAGTTCCTTCATGCGGATCAGCGAGCTGCTGATTTCGTTCATCGATCCTTCAGCGGTCTGGATCAACGAAATCGCGTCCGAGGCGTTGCGGCCGGCCTGGCTGAGCGCGCGGACGTTGGAACGCAATTTCTCGGAAATCGCGAGACCCGCGGCGTCGTCGCCGGCGCGGTTGATGCGGAGACCCGAAGACAGGCGCTCGAGGCTCTTCGACAAGCCGCCCTGCGACTTGTTGATGTTGCGCTGAGCGTTCAGAGACGAGACGTTATTGGTGATTACGAGACCCATGAGAATCCTCCTTGATTCGCGTCCTTGTGGGTAACAATCCTTTGTTATCCATTTCGATTTTTAGAGTTGGGTGTCCTTCGTGGATTCCCAACTTCGCGCCCGGTCAAGGCGTCTTTGGTTGGCTTTGTTGACCCGGCAAACCCCCAAAATCCGTTGTCGCAGTCATTTTATCGGCCCGTGTCCCCCCGGGCTTAAGTTCTTTTTTCCGGTTTTTCCCGGTCTTGCCCTCTCCCGCCGGCGATTCCATGATGGGGTGTTGGGGGTCCGCTCTCCATGCTCCACGTTACGCGACTGGACGCCGCGACCACGATCATCGAAGTCGGATCCGTACGTCTCGTGACCGATCCGGTCTTCGATCCGGCCGGTACCGAGTCTCGTTTCGGATTCGGGACGCGTTCGCGCAAGCTGACGAGTCCACCGCTGCAACCGGACCAAATCGGCCCGATCGACGCCGTGTTGCTCTCGCATGACCACCACGCGGACAACCTCGACGACGCGGGGCGCACCCTCCTCCCCCGTGCGGGCGTCGTTCTGACTACGCACTCCGGAGCGGGCCGGCTGGGCGGAAACGCCAAGGGCCTGCAGGCGGGACAGCAGGTCTTCGTGGTCGGTTCCGATGGCTTTCGCATCCGCGTCACGGTTGCGCCGGCGCGCCACGGCCCGCCGCTCTCCCTGCCCTTCGTCGGGCCGGTCATCGGGTTCTTCCTCGAATGGGACAGCCAGCGGGACGGCGGCCTGTGGATTTCGGGGGACACGGTCTGGTATGGCACGCTGGCGTCGTTTTTTGTCAGACGCCGGGTAGGCACCGCCATCTTGCACCTCGGCAGAGCCGCGTTTTCCTCGACCGGCCCGATCCGCTACACCATGAGCACGCGCGACGCGGTGCAGGCGACACTCGCGATCAATCCCGCCCGGGTGGTCCCCGTTCACTTCGACGGATTCACGCACTTCTCCGAGGGCCGGAAGGAAATCGAACGCGCGTTCGCGACCGCGGGACTCTCGGACCGGCTCGTTTGGCTCCCGCACGCCGAGCGTTCGCCCGTCGCGTGTTAAGCCATTTCGCGGTCAAATCGCGCTGATCAGAAAGGTCATTACGGCGGCGGCAAGGAAGTGCGAATCGACGACCAGATCGCGCATGACAACCCCGCGCTCGAAGGTCGGCGGTTTGGAAATCAGGTAAACCAGCTCCGCGATGGTCCAGGCGCCAAGTGCCCACGCGGCAAGCGGGAACATCCCGATCGCG